>JAUNLD010000108.1 GCA_030532425.1 Lautropia sp.
GCATCTCGCTGGGCATCAAGCAGCTGGAAGGCGATCCGTTCACCAACTTCGCCTCTACCCATGACAAGGGCGCTCTGGTCACCGGTACCGTCACCAGCGTTGATGCCCGTGGCGCCACCGTCCAGATCGAGCCGGAAGTCGAGGGCTATCTGCGTGCCTCCGAAATCTCGCGCGATCGTGTGGAAGATGCCCGCACCCAGCTGAGCGAAGGTCAGACGGTCGAAACGATGATCATCAACATCGACCGCAAGAACCGTTCGATCGCCCTGTCGATCAAGGCTCGCGAGACGGCCGATACCGCCGACGTGATGCAGCGCATGGCCGAAAGCTCGGCCGTCAGCGGCACCACGAACCTGGGCGCACTGCTGCGCGCCAAGCTGGACAACCAGGACCGTTCCTGACCGTCCGGCCAGCAACCTGCCCGGTACCCGCCCTGATGGGCGGGCGGGCAGGGCGCGTCAGCCTCTCCGGCGCAAGCCCCTCGCTTGCGCCATCCCATCGTCCGAGTGGGTGGGGTGTTGTCCCGTATCATTGACAACGGCCGGCCGGTTTCGGACGATTCGGCTTTCAGCTGTTCCCATTTCTTTCCGATGTGAGCAAACCCATGCCAGTGACTGATTCTGTTGATGTGGATGACCAGTCGGCTCCCGGGACAATGACCAAGTCGGAGCTGATTGCCCGACTGGCCGAGCGCTACCCGCAGCTGGTGGCCAAGGATGCCGAATACGCCGTGCGCACCATCCTCGACGCGATGGCCCGTGCGCTGGCCGAGCAACACCGCATCGAAATTCGTGGTTTTGGTTCCTTTGCGCTTTCGCATCGTCACTCGCGAATGGGCCGCAATCCAAAATCAGGAGAACCGGTACCCGTGCCCGAAAAGCTGGTACCCCATTTCAAACCTGGCAAGCAGTTGCGTGAAAGCGTCGATCAGGCGTTGCGCGCAACCTCGTCCTGAACCCGCTCTCCCGTCTGCCCATGCAAGTGATCGCCTGGTTGCTCAAAATCATCATCTTCATCGCCCTGCTTGGCTTTGCGCTGGGCAACACCGAGACGGTTCGGGTTGGCGTGTTCGGCAACCAGGACATCGGTTACGAAGGGCCGCTGGTGGTGTTCCTGCTGGTCTTCTTTCTGGCTGGGCTGCTGCTTGGCCTGCTGGCGATGGTGCCGCGTGTGCTGCGCCACAAGCGCGAAGCCTCGCGCCTGCGCCGCGATCTCGAACATCTGCGTCAGCAGGCCGACACCCGCACGGTTCACCCCGACGAAGCCGGCCTGATCGGCTCGCCGGCACGCCTGCCGTCCGCCTGAACCGGTTGCCGGCATGGAGTTTGAATACTGGTGGCTGCTGGCCATCCCGCTGGCCTTCTTGCTGGGCTGGGTGGCCTCTCGCCGGGAAGGACGCCTGAACGCCCAGCCCGCTGCGCTGGGTGGTGCCTACTACCGGGGCGTCAACCTGCTGCTCAACGAGCAGTATGACAAGGCCATCGACGCCTTTGTCGATGTCGTGCGTGTCGAGCCGGAAGCCAGCGATCTGCACTTTGCACTGGGGGCGCTGTTTCGCCGCCGCGGAGAAACCGATCGTGCCATCCGCGTCCATCAGAATCTGGTGGACCGCGCCGACCTCGATGCGCGCAGCCGTGCCCATGCCCTCTATGAGCTGGGCCTCGATTTTCTCAAGGCCGGGCTGGTTGACCGGGCCGAAGACAGCTTCAACCGCCTGCAGGGCACCGATTATGCCGGTGCTGCATCGCGTCAGCGTCTGGAAATTGCCCAGCGTACCCATGACTGGGCGCGTGTCGTCGATCTGGCGCGCACCACCCCGCCCGAGCCCGGTTTTGATCCGGCCCTGATTACGGCTCACGCCTTCTGTGAGCTGGCGCTGGCCAGCCTGCGGGCGCGGCAGTTCGATCAGGCACTGGAAAAGGTGCATCTGGCGCGCGAGCAGGCACCCAACCACCCACGCCCGCTCATCATCGAAGGCGAGATCCGGCTGGCCCAAGGGGAACCGGCACAGGCCATCGAGCAGTGGTCGGTGCTGGCCGATCGCCACCCCGAGCAGGTCGAGCGCATCGTCGGCCCGTGGTTGCAGGCAGCCGAAGACGTTGGTGGCCACGATGGTCTGCGACTGGCCATTGCCCGGATGCAGCGCCTCGACGTCTCGCACTCGCCCGAGCTGCTGCGCGCCATGTCTGATGCCATCGCCCGTCTCGATGGCAAGCCCGCAGCCGCGCAGTGGGTGCGGCAGGCCGTCACCGAACACCCCACGCTTAGCGGTTTGCAGATCCTGCTGGCGCTGTCGCGCAGCGACAGGCGGGGCAGTGGACCGGCCACCGTTGAAGACCTGGACGAAGATGCCCTGCAGGCCACCCTGGGCCGGCTGACCGAACGGATGAGCCGCTATGCCTGCCGGGTCTGCGGATTCCGGGGGCAGCACTACTATTGGCAATGTCCTGGCTGTAGCCGCTGGGACAGCTACGCTTCCCGCCGCGATGAAGGGGGCGGCTACTGAAGAAGGGCAGGTGCCGGGGAGGGCACCTGGCGCCAGGGGCCTTCCGGGGGGCTCCATCACATCGCGGCGTTGTGCCAGCTTCGCCATGACCCTTTTCGGGCGTCGGGAAATCCTGTCGTTTATCAATTGTTTGCTTTTTCGCTGAACCGCGCGTTGCGCATGGTGTCGTGCAGCCCGGGACATGTCTGATCGTGCTGTCGAATGGCTTGGTGGGCCGAACGCAGGCTGGATGTCGCGACGTTGCCGTGCTTTGAAAACGATTGTCATTCAGCAGCTCTCGCCTTCCGATCGACGGATGAAGCAAAAGTTTTCCATGCACGGCTACCCGATCATGCTGCACTGCGGTATCGTTAGGGTATTCCGCCTCCAAAACCCATTATGAGCAAGCATCTCAAAATGATCGACAGCCAGTCCAAGCGCGCCGAAGGCCTGGTGCTGGTCCTGAACTGTGGTTCGTCCAGTATCAAGTTTGCGCTTTTCGATGCCACGCAACATCCGCTGCCCCGCAAGGCCATGTGGAGCGGGCGGGTGGTGGACATCGGTGGCCCCAACGTCACCTACGGTGATTCCGATACGCCCACGCAGCCGCTGGTCACGGGGGACGAGCGCCGTCCCTACATCTCGGCGCTCGATTACATCCGTGAGCGCGTGCGCATCCGTCTGGGGGGCAAGCCGCTGGCCGGTGTGGTGCACCGCGTCGTGCATGGTGGTGACAAGTATGCCGAACCTGTCCGGATCGATGCCCAGGTGCTGGCCGATCTGGAAGGTTACATTCCGCTGGCGCCGCTGCACCAGCCTTATGCACTGGAAGCGATTGCCGCACTGCTCAAATCGGCCCCCGACCTGCCGCAGGTGGCCTGCTTCGACACCGCTTTCCACCACACGATGCCGCGCGTCGAGAAGCAGCTGCCGCTGCCTTATGACGTCTGGGAGCGCGGCCTGCGCCGCTATGGCTTCCACGGCCTGTCCTATGAGTATCTGTCGCTGGCGCTGCCCGAGCATTATGGTGAGCAGGCCCGTGGCAAGGTGATCGCTGCCCACCTGGGGAGCGGCGCCAGTCTCTGTGCCATGCACGATCTCAGGAGTGTGACCACCACGATGGGCTTCTCGGCCCTGGATGGCCTGATGATGGGTACCCGCCCTGGTGCCATCGATCCCGGTGCCGTGCTCTACCTGATGGAGATCGAGAAGCTCGCCGCCAAGGACGTGGCCCGCGTGCTCTATCACCAGTCCGGCCTGCTGGGGGTTTCCGGCCTGTCGCCCGAGCCACGTGTGCTGATGGCCCGCGAACAGGAAGACAGCCCGGTCGGTGAGCGCGTGCGCAATGCGCTGCAGATGTACGTGCGTCGCATCATCAAGCAGATTGGTGCCCTGGTGGCCACGCAGGACGGTCTCGACATGCTGGTCTTCACGGCCGGTGTGGGCGAGAACAGTGCCGAGATCCGTCGCCGCGTGCTGACCGGCATGACCTATCTGGGTATCGAGCTGGACGAGAAGGCCAATGCCGTCAACGGACCGGTCATCTCCACCCCCAACAGCAAGGTCAAGGTCGTGGTCGAGCCCACCAACGAGGAATGGGTTGCCGCCCGCCACGCGGTTCGCGTGCTGGGTCTGGCCTCCGAGGCCGAGCTGGCGGTTCAGCCCGCCAGTACCAGCAAGGCCGCCTGATCCACTCGCCCGGTCGGGTTCCATGCAAAGCGCCCAAGCGGGCGCTTTGTCGTTCTGGGGTCTTTCATCCAGAGGGGAGGGGGACCGGTGTGGTCTGGGTGTGTCCAGCAAGTGGGCAGGCTGGCTACAATCGGGCATGAACATCGCTCCCCCACCATCCGCGCCGCTGATGTCCGGTCCGCCCCCGGGCATGCCCCCGCAGCATCCCTGCCTGCACCGGCTGGGCCTGTATGTCCGGCTGGTGCGTCTGCACCGGCCCATCGGCATCTTGCTGCTGGTTTGGCCCACGTTGTGGGCCCTGTTCATCGCCGCCAACGGCTGGCCGCCACTTTATCCGCTCTTTGCCTTCTGTCTGGGCACGGTGTTGATGCGTTCGGCCGGATGCGCCATCAATGATTTTGCCGATCGCGACATCGACGGTTCGGTCAAGCGCACCGTCGATCGTCCCCTTGCTGCCCGCCAGATTGCTCCCTGGGAAGCCGTGGCCGTCTTCGTCGTGCTCAGCCTGCTGGCGTTGCCGCTGGTGTTCCCGTTTGGCCCGCTGGTCTGGGCACTGGCGGTGGTGGCTGCTGTGCTGGCCGGCAGCTATCCGTATTTCAAGCGCTTCTTCGCCATCCCGCAGGCTTATCTGGGCATTGCCTTCGGCTTCGGCATCCCGATGGCCTTTGCAGCGCTCACCGACACCATCCCGCTGACGGCCTGGATCATGCTGGCCGCCAACATCTGCTGGACCGTTGCCTACGACACCGAATACGCAATGGTCGACCGCGACGACGACCTGAAGATCGGCATCCGCACCTCAGCCATCACCTTTGGCCGGCACGACGTGACCGCCGTCATGCTCTGCTATGCGCTGGCCATCGTGTTGATGGCGTGGGTGGGTGTGCGCGAGCAGCTGGCGCCGGCGTACTGGCTGGGCCTGGTGGGCGCGGCAGGGGTGGCCATCTACCATTGGCGCCTGATCCGCAGCCGTACCCGCGAAGGCTGCTTCAGGGCTTTCAACCACAACAACTGGTTTGGTGCTGCCATCTTCGGGGGCGTACTGCTGGGCGTAC
>JAUNLD010000109.1 GCA_030532425.1 Lautropia sp.
GGAAGCTCGAAGTGGTCGACATGGACGGCAAGCGCATCGACAAGGTGCTGGCCACACCGCTGACCCATCCGGACGCCGACGGCGAAACCGACGCCGGTGAAGCCGCTGCGATGGCCGCGGCGCGCCAGGCCGAGACCGACACGGCAGCCGAGACCGATGCCGACGCTCACGCCCTTGCCTCTCCCCACGCGCCGGACGGCAACGGCAAGCCCGCGGCCTGATCCCACAGCCTGATCGCCCGCCTCCAGCTCCATCGGCAGCACGCATCCCGGCAGCCATGCCTTCCGGTCCGGCCCACCCGGCAACGGCCGCCTGGGTTACGGCTGCCCGGATTTAGGCCGTCCCGGTCACGACGGCTCTGTTCAGGGGTGCTACCGCCCACGGCTGCTCCGGTCAGGGCCGGCCATCTCGCGCCCGGGCACACACATGTGCCCACATCGCGCAGCTGCTGTTAACATTTCTCATTCACGACCTGTGCGTCGCCCGATCAGGGATGCCCGGTGACGGCTGGCCCATCGACCCGAGGCCGCCGACACCACCCGGCATCCTGGCGACACACCATACCGGCCAGCCCGTGCGGGCCATCCGCCTGCCGCCTGCTGCACCGCCCCGTCCAGCCTCGACGCATGACACCTTCTGCCAGCCCACCTGCCGCTCCCCGCTCTGCCATCGACCTCCAGTACGCCCGGCTGCTGAAGCTGCGCTGGTGGCTGATGGCCGCCATCGCCTTCATCATCGTCTTCTCGATGCTGGCCGACTTCACCATCGGTCCGTCGGCACTGGGCTGGTCCGAGCTGATGCAGACGCTGCTGCGCCCCGATCAGGCCGAACCGACCACCGCCGTCATCATCTGGGACTTCCGCCTGCCCTATGCGGTGATGGCAGTGGTGGTCGGCATGGCACTGGGCCTGGCCGGGGCCGAGATGCAGACCATCCTCAACAACCCGCTGGCCAGCCCGTTCACGCTGGGCATCTCGTCGGCCGCCGCCTTCGGTGCCTCGCTGGCGATCGTGCTCGATCTCGGTCTGCCCGGGCTGTCGGCCGAATGGGTGGTGGGCGCCAACGCCTTTTTCTTCGCCATCCTGTCGGCACTGCTGCTGGATGCGCTGGCCCGCTGGGGGGCGATGAGTGGCGCCGGCATGGTGCTGGTGGGCATTGCCCTGGTCTTTTCCTTCAATGCGCTGGTGTCGCTGATGCAGTTCATCGCCAGCGCCGAAGACTTGCAGAACCTGGTGTTCTGGACGATGGGCAGCCTGTCGCGTGCCACCTGGCCCAAGGTGGGCGGCATGCTGCTGGCCATCGCCCTGATCCTGCCACTCACCCTGCGTGATGCCTGGAAGCTGACCGCCCTGCGCCTGGGCGAGGATCGTGCCCTCAGCTTCGGCATCGACGTGAAACGCCTGCGTCTGGTCTCGCTGCTGCGCATCAGCTTCCTGGCAGCGCTGGCGGTGTCGATGGTCGGCACCATCAGCTTCATCGGCCTGATCGCCCCGCACATCGCCCGTCGCCTGTTTGGTGAAGACCATCGCTACTACCTGCCCGGCAGCGCCCTGATCGGCGCGATGATCCTGTCGCTGGCCTCGATCGCCTCCAAGAACATCGCCAGCGGCACCATCGTCCCGGTCGGCATCGTCACCTCGCTGGTCGGCGTGCCCTTCTTCGTGTCGGTGGTCATGCGCCGCAAGGCCGGGTAAATACCATGCTCGAAATCAACGACCTCCAGGTTGCCTACTACCAGCGCACCATCATCGAATCGCTGTCACTGTCGCCGGTTGCCGGCGGCCAGCTGGTTTCGCTGCTGGGCCCCAACGGCACCGGCAAGTCCACGCTGCTCAAGGCCATTGCCGGCCTGCTGTCTCCCCGCCAGGGCCGGGTGCTGCTGGAGGGCACCGACCTGGCCCGCCTGCCGCTGGCCGAGCGCGCCCGTCGCGTCGTCTACCTGCCGCAGTCGCTGCCCGCCTCGGTACACCTGCGGGTGATGGAATCGGTGCTGGTTGCCGCCCGCGCCAGTGCCCTGGCCGACGAGGCCCGCCACGCGACGCTGGATGCGGTGCTGGCACTGCTGCGACGGCTCGGCATCGAACACCTGGCCATGCGCTACCTGGACGAGCTGTCGGGTGGCCAGAAGCAGCTGGTGGGCATCGCCCAGGCGCTGATCCGCCGCCCCCGCCTGCTGCTGCTCGACGAGCCGCTATCGGCCCTGGACATGAACTACCAGTTCCACGTCATGGACCTGCTGCGCCAGCAGACGCATGAGCACGGTCTGGTCACGCTGATCGTGCTGCACGACCTCAACATCGCCCTGCGCCACAGCGATGGCTGCGTGCTGATCCGTCAGGGTGAACTGCTGGGCCAGGGCACGCCCGAGGCCGTCGTCACCCCCGGGGCCCTGGCCCGCGCCTACGGCGTGCGTGCCCGCATCGAACGCTGCTCGCAGGGCACGCCGCAGGTCCTGGTCGATGGCCTGTGCCAGCCGGTGCCGGACTGAAGCGCCCACCGGGCTGGTACGGCCCCGGCACCAGCCCCCATGCCAGGTTGCGGCTGATCCGGCCGACACGAGCCTGGCCACGAGAACGCCACGCCCCGACGGACTCCCCCAAAGACAGCTTCACCGCCCACGGCCTCCGCTGAAAGACCACTTCACCGCCAACGCCAACGCCTTTGCCCATGATGCTTTCCTGCTCCCGCCCACCTGCTCGCCGCGCTTGCCCGCCCTTTGGCCGTCTTTCTGCCCACCTGGGCGGCTCCCTGCTGACCGCCGCCCTGCTGTCACTCAGCCCCCTGCCCCCGCAGGCTGCCCAGGCGGCCGACAACGCCACGCCGGCCGCCGGCAGCACCAGGGCGCAGGCCACCGGCCCGATCACCATCACCGACGTGCTGGGCAGACAGGTCGAACTCAAGGCCCCGGCCCGGCGCATCATCCTCACCCAGGCCCGCCACATGCCGGTGCTGGCCCTGCTCACGCCCGACCCGGTCAGCCTGCTGGCCGGCTGGTCGGATGAATACCGCACCTCGTTTGCCAACGAATACCGCACCTACCTGCAACGCTTTCCGGCCATCGCCCGCATCCCCGTGGTGGGCCGCCATACCGCCGACAGCTTCTCGGTGGAAAAGACCCTGGCCCTGCGCCCCGATCTGGTCGTGCTGACGGCGCGCTTTGCCGGCGGCACCGACCGCGAGAGTGTCGAGAACTCGCTGCTGATGAAGCGCCTGGCCGCAGCCGGCGTACCGGTCATCGTCGTCGACTTCTTTGTCAGGCCGCTGGAAAACACGGTGCCCAGCCTGCTGGCCCTGGGCAGGGCGATCGGCGAAGAAGCCCGCACGCAGGAATTTCTCGACTTCTACCGGCAGAACATGGATGCGGTGAAGAAGCGGCTGGCCGCGGTGCCGGCCAGCGAACGGCCCCCGGTCTTCGTGCATGCGCATGCCGGCAGCACCGACTGCTGCAACTCCCCCGGCACCGGCACCTTCAACGAGATGATCGCTTATGCCGGCGGCAACAACATCGGTGCCGATGCCCTCAGGACCGTCACCGGCCGCCTCAGCTTCGAATACATCAACAGCCGCAATCCGAAGGTCTACGTCGCCACCGGCACCGGTGCCGGCAAGCGTGCCAGTGCCGGCCTGACGATCGGCACCAGCGTTACCGAAGCCGACGCCCGCCAGAGCCTGCAGGCCATCATCGCCGCCAACCGGCTGACGGCCCTGCCGGCGGTACGCAGCGGCAATGCTCACGGCATCTGGCACGCCTTCAACGACTCGCCGCTGCATGTGATCTTCATCCAGGCGCTGGCCGGCTGGCTGCACCCCGAACGCTTCCGTGACCTGCCCGCGCAGAAGACACTGGAGGAGGTCAACCGCCGCTTCCTGACCGTGCCGCTGCAAGGCACCTACATGGTCGACCTGAAGGCGGTAGCAGCCCAGCCCTGAGCCAGAGGCGCTCCCGCCCCCAAAGCCCGGCCCGCTGAAAGCGATGTTGCGGCCCTGGCGCCCCGGTACCGCCCACCCCAGGGTCTGAGGCGGCCGCTTCACCCCGCTTCCCCCCTGTACCCTCGTGCCTCCCGTGTCCGCATGAACCCGTCCACCGCATCCGCCTCCCATTCCGCCGTCCCGGTGGTGCCCACCGCCGAGCACGCCGTGACCGGCGTGGACGGGCGCGCGCTGCGCCTGCGCGTATGGCTGGCCGGTAGCGGCCAGCATGGCGGTGCCCCTGCGGCACGCACGACGCCGTCAGACAGCCCGGCCTCGCCTCCGGCCGGCCTCAGCACCGCCCGCCCTGACACCCCCGCCACCGGCTGCACCGGCCTGCCGGCGCTGCTGCTGCTGGATGGCCAGTACCTGTTGCAGACCATTCCCGACGCATTGCCGGCACTGCGTGCGGGAGCGCCGATGCTGGTGGCCAGCCTGGGCTTTGCCAGCAGCGAGCGCGCCGTGATTGCGCCCTGGCGGGCCCGCGACTACACCCCGGCTGCCCCCGGCCCCCAGCAATGCGACCCGCGCAACGCCGCCTGGCCCTGTGGGGGAGCCGACACCCTGCTGGCGCTGCTGAAAGCTCAGGTCCTGCCACTGCTGCAGGCACGCCACGGTGCCGATCCGGCGCGCATCGCCCTCTTTGGCCATTCCTACGCCGGCCTCTTTGCCCTGCACACCTGGCTGACGGCTCCAAGCCCGTTCTGCCATATTTACGCCGCCAGCCCCTCGTTGTGGTGGTACTGGCCGCACCTGCGCGAACGGGTGGCCCGCGCTGGCGGGCAAAACCCCATCCCACCCAGCTGCACGTCGAGCCCAGCCACCACCTCCCCCAGGGCTGACGGTACGCAGCCCGGCGCCCCCCTGCACCGCCCCCCGCTCACCATGCTGGTCGGCAGCGCCGAACAATGGCGGCCGCTACCCGCCCAGCCCGGTCAGCCGCGCCCCGACGGGATTCCGACCGCACCGCTGGCCGAAGAAATCGTCGACCACCTGCACCAGCACCATCCCCACGCCCACGTCAGCCTGCAGATCCTGCCCGAGCTGGCCCACGGCCCGATGCTGCACGCCGGCGCCACGCTGTGCCTGGCGGATTTTCAGGGGCGGATCACTACCAATCAAGAAAGGAGCTGAATCAGGCTGTCCCGATACGGTTGACGCGCGTACAGGGCCTGTTCCAGCGCATCCATGTAATGACCCACTAGAAACCTGCTCAGGTGTTAGTGTTACGAGGAGAGCACC
>JAUNLD010000027.1 GCA_030532425.1 Lautropia sp.
GGTGCCGTTGCCGTTGCCGTTGCCGCTGGAGCTGGTGGGCGGTGGGGCGCTGTGCAGGATGTGGGTGGCCCAGGCGGCCAGGCGGTGCAGGCGTGTCCGGGCGCGGTCGGCCTGCGGGCCAAAAACCGGAGCCGGCTGCGCGACCAGACCGGCCTGGCGGATGGCCTGGCGGGTGTCGTCGCTGCGGGCCAGCCCGATCACCTGCCAGCGATCCTTCAGCAGCGTCCCCACGCGCCGGCCGATGTCGCCACACCCGATGATTAATAGCCGTTGACGACGAAAACGGCGGGGCTGTGGGCGATAATCAGGGGCCTGGCCCTGGCCGCGCGGCGGCAGGGGGGCGGTGGCCTGCATGCCGCCGGGGCGGCGCGCAGGCCATGGTCCGGGCTGGCGTGCGGGCCGATGGCGCGGCAGCAGCCCTGCCGTGGGTCCACCGGCGCCAGACGGGGCGCTTTTCTGGAGAGCAGTCATGACTTTCAATGTGACGGTCTTGCCCAGTGGCAAGCAATTCAGTGTGGATGCCGACACCACCATCCTGGAGGCAGCGCTCGATCAGGGTGTGGTGCTGCCCTACGGCTGCAAGAACGGTGCCTGCGGTTCGTGCAAGGCGCAGGTGGTTGCGGGTAGTGTAGATCAGGGTGCGCATCAGCCGGCGGCGCTCTCCAGCACCGACATCACGCTGGGCCACGCGCTGCTGTGCACGGCGCGCGCCACCTCCGATCTGGAGATCGAGGCCAGGGTGGTGGCGGCAGCCGGCGAGATCCCGGTGCGCAAGATGCCCTGTCGGGTGCGTTCGATCGAGCCGCTGGCCGACGACGTGCGCCGTCTGCGTCTGCAATTGCCCTTCAACGAGCGGCTGCAATACCTGGCGGGCCAGTATGTGGACCTGATCTTTGCCGATGGCACACGCCGCAGCTATTCGATGGCCACGGCGCCCGGCACTTCTGAGGATGTCGAGCTGCACATCCGCCACCTGCCGGGCGGCCATGTCACCGACCGGGTCTTTGGCACGGGCCCGCGCGAGCCCTTGAAGGTACGCGACATCTTTCGCCTGGAAGGCCCGCTGGGCACCTTCTTCCTGCGTGAGGACAGCGTGCGGCCGGTGGTGCTGCTGGCCAGCGGCACGGGCTTTGCGCCGATCAAGGCCATCGTCGAACGGATGGCGCTGTTGCGGGCCGGTGGCCATTTCGACCGGCCGGTGCGGCTGTATTGGGGCGGGCGGCGTCCGGCCGATCTCTATCATGATGCCCTGTGCCGCCAATGGGCCGCCGGGCTGCCCGATTTTGTTTATGTGCCGGTGCTGTCCGAGGCCCGGCCCGAGGACGGCTGGCAGGGGCGCACCGGCTTCGTGCATCAGGCGGTGATGCAGGATCTGCCCGACCTGTCCGCTCACGAGGTCTACGCCTGTGGTGTGCCGGTGATGGTCGAATCGGCACGGCGCGACTTCACGGCGCACTGTGGGCTGCCGGCCGCCGAATTCTACGCCGATGCCTTCACCTCGGCGGCAGACCGGCAGGCTGCCTGAACGTGTCCAGGTGAGGGGTGTAATCCTGGCAAGGGCTGTGGCGACTACCCCGACATGACGAACGCCGGGCGGCAAGCCCGCCAAGGCCCTGGGAGGTTGGCATGAAGAAACGCTTTGGAAGCCGGGAACTGATCCTGGTGCTGCTGCTGGTGCTGATGTTCGTTGCCTTTTACTGGGGAGGGGCGGGCGCAGTGGGTCCTGGTCTGGGGCGTTCGGCCACGGCGGGGCAGGGCAGCCCGCTGGCCACCCTGCACGGCCTGAAGGACGTCAACGGCCGGCCAGCCAGCGAATTCATCGATCCCGCCCGGCCGACGCTGGTGAAATTCTGGGCCAGCTGGTGTCCGCTGTGCCTGGCCGAGCTGGGCGACACCGAAGCCTGGACGCAGGACAGGCGCTTTGCCGGAGCCAACCTGGTCACGGTGGCTTCGCCGGGTTTCCTGCATGAAAAACCCCAGGCTGCCTTTGTCGAATGGTATGGCGGGCTGCCCTACAAGGCCATGCCGGTGCTGCTGAACGAAGGGGGCCACCTGGCCAGGGCGCTCAACATCAGCGTCTATCCGTCGTGGGCGGTGCTGGGACGTGATGGCTCGGTGCAGCGCATCATCAGGGGGCGCATCAGCGAGGCCCAGGCGCTGGCACTGATCGAAAACCCCGGTATCGACCTGAAGGGCGTGGGGCAGGCATCATTTTACAAACCGGTTTCAGACAAGGACACGAAGACGATGAACGCTCAAACCATTTATCTTGCGGGTGGCTGCTTCTGGGGGCTGGAGGCGTATTTCCAGCGCATTCCCGGCGTCATCGATGCCGTGTCGGGCTATGCCAATGGCAAGTCTGAAGAGGCCCCCCGTTACGAGGACGTGATCTACCGTGGCACCGGCCATGCCGAGACGGTGCGGGTCAGCTACGATGCCGATCGCCTGAGCCTGGATGACATCCTGCAATACTATTTCCGCGTCATCGATCCCACCAGCCTCAACAGGCAGGGCAATGACCGCGGCACGCAGTATCGCACCGGCGTCTATTACACCGATGCGGCGCAACGCCCGGTGATCCAGGCCGCGCTCGATGCCGAACAGCAGAAATACCGTCAGCCCATCGTGGTGGAAAACCTGCCGCTGGCCCACTTCCACGAGGCCGAGGAATATCACCAGGATTATCTGGTCAAGAACCCCAACGGTTATTGCCATATCGACATCACCAGGGCCGACGAGCCGCTGCCGCCCAAGGCAGGCAAACCGGCCGGGCAGAGCGGTGCCGCCCGCAAGGGCTTCGATCTGGCCACCTACCAGAAAGCTTCCGATGCCGAGCTGAAGCAGGTGCTGACAGCCGAGCAGTATCGCGTCACCCAGCAAAGCGGCACCGAGCGCGCCTTCACCCACGAATACGACCACCTGTTCGAGCCGGGCCTCTATGTCGATGTGGTCAGTGGCGAGCCCCTGTTCAGCTCGAAGGACAAGTACCAGTCGGGCTGTGGCTGGCCCAGCTTCACCAGGCCGATCGAGAAGGCAGCCGTCACCGAGCACGATGACAACAGCTACAACATGCACCGCATCGAGGTGCGCAGCCGGGCGGCCGATTCGCATCTGGGGCACGTCTTCCCGGATGGCCCCCGCGACAAGGGGGGGCTGCGCTATTGCATCAACGGGGCCAGCCTGCGCTTCATCCCGCTGGCGCAGATGGCCGATGAGGGCTATGGCGATCTGGTCGATGCCGTGAAGTGAGATGGATGCATTCCCGGGCGTCCAGCCCGGCACCTGCGCCGGAGGCACACCCACAAGGCGCACCCTGTATGGCACACCCTCCCAAAGGCACACCCCATCAGGAACTCCCCATAAGGCACGCCCATAAAAAAGCCCGGACACGAGGTCCGGGCAAAAACCAACCAGGGAGGAATTCAGCAAGAGGGCCGGGCGGCCCTTTGTTGTTGCTGAACAACCAAAATTGTAGTCATCCTGCATGATCTGTCTGCAGGCAGAGCCCTGCGGCAGAGACGGGGCGATGGGTGGTTGGTGTTGCCTCTGGCCTCGACGCCTCTGCCGAAGCTGCGGCGCAAGCCGCACGCGAAACAGCGACGGGCAGGCCGAGGTGGTCTGGCAGAGGGGTTTGCAGCCGCCGGAATGAACGCTGTGCCGTGTCTGTGGCCGGGCAGGTTGCGGCCTGCACGGCCATCGATGCCTGCCCGGCAACCGGTTGGCGTCTGCCTGCTGCCATGGCGTTGCAACCGGGTTTAGGCTGGGCCATCGTTGGCGGGAGCCGGACATGCCGTCCGGCCGCCGGGACAGACGGGGAGTCGTGAGATGTGGCTGGTCTGGATGGGCGTGGTGCTGCTGCTCCTGAAGTGGTTCGAGGTGGGGCCGGTGGCCGAGTGGTCGTGGTGGTGGGTGATTGCCCCGTTCCTGGCATCGTTTGTCTGGTTCGAGTTTCTTGAAAAACTCTTTGGCCGTGACAAGCGCCAGCTGGAGATGATCGAGTACCAGAAGCGCGCGCAGGAGCGCATCAGCGAAACCTTCAAGCAGCCGGGCCGCTCCTGAGCCAGGCCGGTGGGCCAGTCGTGGGGACCAGACCGGGGCTGCCGAGGTGGTCGTGGCGTGTCAGAATAACCGGCCCTGACCTCACTCTGCGCCTGGCTGGCGCCCGCAAGCGATGCTGATTCATCCGCAGTTCGATCCCGTGGCCCTGCAACTGGGGCCGCTGGCCATCCGCTGGTATGGCCTGATGTACCTGGTGGCCTTCATCCAGTTTGTCTGGCTGGGCCGTCTGCGGCTGGCGCGGATGCAGCCCGGGCAGCCACTGGTGGCGGCCGGCATGCAGGGCAAGGATGTCGAGGACCTGATGTTCTACGGCGTGCTGGGCGCGGTGATCGGTGGGCGTCTGGGCCATGTGCTGTTCTATGGGCTGCCGTACTACCTGGCCCATCCGCTGCACATCTTCTACGTCTGGGAAGGCGGCATGGCCTTTCATGGCGGGCTGATCGGCGTGCTGGTGGCCTGTGCCCTCTATGCCCGGCGCAAGTCGCTGCGCTTTCTGGACCTGATGGATTTTGTGGCGCCCCTGGTGCCGCTGGGGCTGGCCGCTGGCCGGCTGGGCAATTTCATCAATGGCGAGCTGTGGGGGCGTGTCACCAGCGTGCCGTGGGGGATGGTGTTTCCGCAGTCGGGCAGCGAGCTGCCACGCCATCCGTCGCAGCTGTATCAGCTGGCCGGCGAGGGGCTGTTGCTGTTTGCCGTGCTGTGGCTGTATTCGCGCAAGCCGCGTCCGACCGGGGCCGTCAGTGGACTGTTTCTGCTGGGCTACGGGCTGTGCCGCTTTCTGGCCGAATACGTGCGCGAGCCGGGCGACGGTTTCCTGGGGCCGCTGACGATGGGGCAGGCGCTGACGGTGCCGATGCTGGTGGCGGGTGCCGGGCTGATGTGGCGTGCCCGCGGCACAGGGGCGCCGGCTGCCCGCTGATCTTCCCGAAGCGGGGGGCCGAAGGGGGCTCCCGCAGGGGAGTTCCCGGCGAGGGGAACAGGTCTGCCGCGATTTGGTTCATGAAAAAACGGGCATGCCCTGAAAAAGCGCATGCCCGTTTCACGAATGGGGACCCCGCCTGTGCCGGTTGGCCGGCATCCTGAACCGTGATTCAGTTCAGGTCGGCAGAAATAGCTGCCACATCAGGTTCATCCGACGAGGGACGATCACAACAGTGACAGGCTGTTGTCTCTCTGCCTCATGCATCGCATTGGTTCAAGGAATATATGGCCTGAACGAACACTGCAGGGTTGAACTGATTATACGCCCGGATGCGACTTTTTTTTCAACCGCCTGTCAGGAAGTTTGACGCCGAAGGTCAGCCGCACGGGGGCGCTTCAGCGCACGCCGTCGTGACGGCGGATTTCCTCGTCCAGCTCGTTGTTCAGCTGGCTGACCAGTGTCTGCAACTGTTCGGACGTGGCCGAGCCGGAATCCACGGGCTGGCCCAGAAACTCGTAGGTGATCTGCAGGGCGGCGTTGACCGCGATGCGGTCGGTGCCCTGGGCGTGGCTGGCGCTGCGGATCTCGCGCATCTTCTGGTCGACGATGCGCACGGCGTTCATCAGCCGTGGTTTTTCGTTGGGTGGTACCTGCAGCTTGAAGACGCGGTCCAGGATCTTGACTTCGATTTGTTCCATGGCCATGGCCCGTCAATCCTTGTCGGTCTGGGGAAGGGGCAGGCGTGCCAGCGCGGACTCGACGCGGGCACGGGCTTCGGCCAGCCGCTGCTGCATGTCGGCCTGAGCGACGGCCGCCTCGCCCAGGCGGCCGCGCAGCAGCTGGTTCTCGTCCGACAGCTGGCGTGAGATTTCGAGCAGGCGACGGACGCGCTCTGACAGAAGCTGGAGGTCAGTATCCATTCCGCAGGATGGTAGGGAATGGTGGCGGGGTGGTCAAGCTTCGGGCAGCCAAAGCGTGGTGCCGTTTGTCCCGCCCGGCATGCCGTCGGCATGGCGCGGTCAGCCGCTGGCGGGGCTGTGGCGTTGCGGGTGTAATCATGGGTGCCACCAGGACGACGTAAACAACAGCTGGTGGGGTAGGCGGCCATGGGCAAGCAGGCGGGCCGGTGCCCGGCGTTTTACCATAGGGTGTGACTCAAGTGCCGGGGGCAGGCCTTCCTGCGGTGGGGGCAACACGGGCCGGTGTGGCCGATGTGCAGGCCGCGCAGCCACGCGCTGCCCCGGCTCCCCGGGGCCGTCCCCTGTGGCTGCCGGCCGGTATGGCCGACCCGAAACACGATGAATCAAGGATGCGATGATGTCGAATGAGTTGCCGCGCTGGCGGGTACTGTTGTCTTCGGTGCTGATGGGGGCTGCCCTGTGGGCGCAGCCGGCCCATGCGGCCGGCAGTGGCCTGTTGCAGAAGCTGCTGCCCGGTACGCCCGCGGCCGCGCAGGCATCGCAGGAAGAGGCCGCCGCCTCACCGGCAGCGGGCAGCCCGGACGACCGCGCTGCCGGGCAGGAAGGGGCGGCCGCACCAGCCGCCGACGGATCCCCGGCAGGCAAGGCCGGCCAGCAGGCAGGCACGGCGGCCGAAGGGCAGGCCGGGCCGGGTGCCGCTGCTTCGGGCGCCGGGGCAGCAGGGGAAGCGCAGGCCAGTGCTGCCCCGGCGGCCGGGGACGAGGCCTGGCGCACCGGTGTGCAGCGCGTGGGGGCGCTGGAACTTTCGCTGGTGGCCGATGCCACGCAGGTGGCACCGGGCGATACCTTCCGGGTGGGGCTGCGGCTGCGACATGATCCGCACTGGCACACCTACTGGCGCAATCCCGGCGACACGGGCTTTCCCACGCGCTTCGAGCTGCTGGGGCCGGAGGGGGCCCGCTATTCCGATATCGTCTGGCCTGCACCCGCCCGGCTGGCCATCGGTCCGCTGGCCAACTATGGCTATGAAGGCGAGACCCTGATCTACCGGGACGTGACGTTGCCGGCTGATTTCCGGGGGCGTCAGGCACGCTTTCGGGTCCAGGCCGAGTGGCTGATCTGCCGCGAGGTCTGCATCCCCGGCGAGGCGCCCTTGCAGCTGGACATTCCGGTGGGCGGCGCCACGGTGATGGACGAGGGCGAGGCTGCCTCCTTCGACGAAAGCCGCCGCCAGGCGCCGGATGCGGGCAAGGCGCCGCTTCAGGCCGGGTGGTGGCAGCGGGGCAATGAAGCCATCCTGCTGCTGCCCAGGTCGCTGACGGCCGAATCGCCACCGCGTCAGGCGCTGTTCCTGCCGTATTTTGCCGAAGTGGTCAGACCGGTGGCGCCGCAGAAGCTGGTGGAGATCGCCAATGAGGAGGGCCGCTACGGTCTGGTGCTGTCCGTCGACGAACAGGCGGCGCGCTCGGCCGAGGCGGGCTGGGAGCGGCAGGGGGGCATCATCGTGATGCCCGGCCGCCAGCCGGTGGCCGTCAATCTGCAACGACAGACCGTGGTGCCGCTGGCCGGCCGCACGCTGGCGGTCGACAAGCCTGTCGAGGTCGAGCTGGAAGGGGCGGGTGCCGGGGCGGACACGGGCAGCTCGGGGCTGCTGAGCCAGTTCCAGGGCACACCGGGGCAGGCTGCCGGCGTCGATGGCTCCACACCGGCCATGGGTGATGGTGCCGCTGCCGGTGCGGCCGCGGGCGCCAACGGCATGCCGGCCAGCACCGATGGGGCGGCTGGTGCCAGCGTCGACATCAACTCCCTGGGGCTGGCGATGCTGGCGGCCCTGGCCGGCGGGCTGATCCTGAACCTGATGCCCTGCGTGTTTCCTGTCATCGGCCTGAAGATCCTGTCGTTCACCGAAGCCGCCGCCGGCAAGCCTGCGGTGGCCCGCCGGCATGCAATGGTCTTTGGTCTGGGCGTGGTGCTCACCTTCGTGGCGCTGGCCGCGTTGCTGATCGGCTTGCGCGCGCTGGGGCAGGCGGCAGGCTGGGGCTTCCAGTTGCAGTCGCCGGTCTTTGTGGCGGCCATGGCGCTGCTGTTCGTGCTGATCGGCCTGAACCTGTTTGGCGTCTTCGAGGCAGGGGCCAGCCTGACGCAGCTGGGAGGAGCTGGGCAGCCGGCCCGCAGTGGCTATGGCAGCAGCTTCATGACGGGTGTGATGGCGGTGGTGGTGGCCACCCCCTGTACCGCCCCCTTCATGGGCAGTGCCGTGGGCTTCACGCTGGGCAGCTCGCCGGTGCAGATGCTGCTGGTCTTTGCCGCCCTGGGTGTGGGCATGGCGCTGCCGTATCTGGTGCTGGCCAGCAGCCAGCGGATGCTGGCGTGGCTGCCCCGTCCTGGCGCCTGGCTGCAGACCTTCAAGCAGTTTCTGGCCTTTCCGATGTTCATCACCGCGGCCTGGCTGGCCTGGGTGCTGGCCCTGCAGACCGATGCCGAAGGCGTGCTGCTGCTGCTGCTGGCCGCCATCTGCCTGGGCTTCAGCTGCTGGGTCTACGGCCGCTGGCAATTCGAGTTGCGGCCGCGCGGTGCGCGCAGCACGCCGGCCTGGATGGTGGCGGCATTGGCCTCCTTGCTCGTCTGCATCGGTCTGGTGAGCCGCCTGCCGGTGGTGGCCGAGGCCAGCGAAAGCCGTGCCGCCGTGTCGGCGGCGGGCACCGCGGCGGCAGCCGCGTGTGTCAAGGGGCCTGATGGCCGCCTGCCGGCTGCCTGTGTGGGCTGGCAGCCGTGGTCGGCCGAACGGCTGGCGGCAGCCCGTGCGGCCGGGCAGCCGGTCTTCGTCAACTTCACGGCGGCCTGGTGCCTGACGTGCCAGGTCAACAAGCGGGCAGTGCTGGCACGCGAAGAGGTGCAGAAGGCCTTCCGCGACCACAACGTGCTGCTGCTGGAAGCCGACTGGACCCGCCGCGACGCCCAGATCTCGGCCGAGCTGGCCCGCCACGGCCGCAACAGCGTGCCTTTCTACCTGTTCTACGACGGCAGGAAGGCCGAGCCGCGTCAGCTGCCCGAACTGCTGACCGTGGACATCGTCCGCGCCGCGCTGGCGGGCAAGGGCTGAACGGGCGGCCGAAGGGCTGGATCCGTATGGGGATCAGCTGATCCCCAGCACCTCGCGCATGCTGAACAGGCCGCTGGCACGGCCCTTCAGGAAGCGGCAGGCCCGCAGGCTGCCATCGGCATAGTGGGCACGGCTGGTGGCGCGATGGCGGATCTCGATCTGCTCGCCCTGGCCGGCATAGAGCACGGTGTGGTCGCCGACGATGTCGCCGCCACGGATGGTGGAAAAGCCGATGCTGCCGGGCTGGCGCGCGCCGGTATGTCCCTCGCGCGCAAAGACGCCGATCTCGCGCAGCGGCTGGCCCAGCTGGGTGGCGATGGCCTCGCCGATGGCCAGTGCCGTGCCCGAAGGCGCATCGACCTTGTGCCGGTGGTGCGCCTCGATCACCTCGATGTCGGTGTCCTTGAGCATCTGCGTGGCCAGCTCGATCAGGCGGATGGTGATGTTGACGCCCGGACTCATGTTGGCGGCAAAGACCACCGGCACCTGGGTGGCAGCCTGTTCGATGGCGGCACGCCCGGCGTCGTCGAAGCCGGTGGTGCCGATGATGGCTCCCACGCGCTGCTGCACGCAGGCCTGCAGGTGTGCCAGCGTGGCCTCGGGACGGGTGAAGTCGATCAGCACGTCACACCCGGCCAGCCCGGCCGCCACGTCGGCAGAAATCGGCACGCCACTGGCCTGACCCATGAAGGCCGCGGCATCGGTGCCCAGCAGCGGGCTGTCGCTGCGGTCGAAGGCGGCAGCCAGCTGCATGTCGGGGGCGGCCAGCACGGCCTCGATCAGCATGCGGCCCATGCGGCCGGAGGCCCCGGCGATGGCGATCTTCATCATGACGCGGATTCCTTGCTCGGAGAGTAACCGGGCAGGGCAGGATCGTTCGGATCGTCCTTTTCCGGCAGCTTGTCGTGGGTGATGGCGCTGACCTGGTCGTTGCGGAAGAAGATCCGCACCCGGCGCAGCTCGGATTCACCGTTGGGATACTGGAAGCGGAAGACATAATCCCAGCGGTTGGGGTGGAAGACGTCGGCCAGCAGCGGCGTGCCGATGCGCAGGCGCACGTCGTCGGGACTCATCCCCTCACGCACCTCATCCAGCATCTGCTGGTTGATGTAGTTGCCCTGCGGGATGGCGAAGCGATAGGGTTCCAGAAAACCGCTGCGCGAGCGGTCGCTGGCACAGCCGGCGAGCGTGGTGCCGGCTGCCAGCAGCAGCACGGCTGCCGGCAGGCGCAAAGAAGGATTCGGCATCGGTCAACAGTTCCTTGGGGGCGGCCGCGGCGGCCGCAGCACCCGGCGTGATGTCCGGCAGGGCCGGACGGGTGTCGAACCCCTAAGAATACTCTGAATGCGTGCGCCGGGATGAGTGCCCTCCGGATCGGGGCGTGGCGGGAGCATGCGTGCCGGGGGATGGGCAAGGGCCGGGTGTTGGGCGGGCGGCACGCTCTGCGGGGCCTGGTGTAAAGATCGTGCAAAGTTAGGCCCGTCATCGCCCCCTGCGGGCGGGGGCAACCGTATGATAGAAGCCTTGCTGACATGTGCACCTTCTTCTCATTCTCATGAATTCTCCGGTACAAGCGGGGCCAGGCCGCCGCGGCGTGATCGTGCTGACGACCGTGATCCTGCTGGCCCTGGCGGCCGGCATCTGGTTCGGGATCATCAAGCCCTCGGCCACCAACCCGGTGGCCTCGACCGGGCCAGGACCACGGCCGCCGGGGATGATGGCGGGGGCCACGGCCACGATCAGCGTGGTCCCGGTCACGCAGGGGGCATTTCCGGTGGTGGTGCGGGCGGTGGGCACGGTCACCTCGCTCAACACCGTCACGGTGCTGCCGCAGGTGGAGGGGCGGCTGTTGCAGCTGCACGTGCAGGAAGGGGCCCGTGTCCAGGCAGGCGAGCTGCTGGCCGAGCTGGATCCGCGCAGCCTGAAGGCGGCCCTGGCCGAGGCCGAAGGCACCCAGGCCCAGAACCGGGCCGAGTTGCAGAACGCCCGCCGCGAGCTGGCGCGCTACGAGCAGCTGTTCCGGCAGGATTCGATCGCCCGCCAACAGGTGGACAACCAGCGCGCCCTGGTGCGGCAGCTGGAGGGGCGCAGTGCCACCGACCGGGCACGCATCGACAGCGCCCGGCTGCAACTGGCGCACACCCGCATCGTGGCGCCGGTCGAGGGCCGGCTGGGCCTGCTCAAGGCCAACGTCGGCAGCCTGATCGGCCCCGGTACGGCGGAGGGGCTGGTCAGCATTGTCCAGACCGATCCGATTTCGGTGCTGTTCAGCGTGCCCGAGGTGCAGTTGCAGGCGCTGCGGGCGGCGATGAAGACATCGGCCGGGCAGGGGCTGGTGGTCGAGGCCTGGGACCGTAGCGAGCGCCAGCGGCTGGCCACGGGGCGGGTGACGACGCTCGACAACCAGATCGACACCAGCACTGGCTCGCTGCGCGTGCGCGGCCGTTTCGACAACCCCGACGAGCAGCTCTTTCCCAACCAGTTCGTCAACATCCGTCTGGTGCTGCAGACGCTGCCCGATGCACTGAGCGTGCCGGTGGATACCGTGCAGTTTGGCAACCAGGGCAACTATGTCTATGTGATCCGTGACGGCAAGGCGCACGTGCAGCCGGTGACGCTGGGCGTGACGGCGCAGGAACGCGTCGAGGTGCTCTCCGGCCTGAAGCCCGGTGACCAGGTGGCACTGGAGGGGCTGGACCGTCTGCGCGAAGGCACCCGCGTGCGGGTGGTCTCATCGATGCCGGGTGAAGGCGATGTGCTGCCGGCAGCCGGCGCGGCAGGGGCACCGTCTGCCGGCCCATCCCCGGCGATGTAAGCCGTGCTGCCTTCTGCCTTGCACCTTGCTGCCTCATGAACATCTCGCGCCCCTTCATCCTGCGTCCGATCGCCACCTCGCTGCTGATGGTGGCCCTGCTGGTGGCAGGCATCCTGGCCTGGCGGCTGTTGCCGGTGGCCGCGCTGCCGCAGGTGGAGTACCCGGTCATCCAGGTCTATTCCCACCTGCCGGGGGCAGGCCCCGACACCATGGCCCGGATGATTACGGCACCGCTGGAGCGCAACCTGGGGCAGATCTCGGGGCTCAAGCAGATGTCGTCCAGCAGCGGGGCCGGTGTCTCGGTCATCACCCTGCAATTTTCGCTCGACAGCAATCTGGGGGTAATCGAGCAGGACGTGCAGTCGGCCCTGGACGCCACCAGCGGGCTGCCGGCCGACATGCCCGCGCCCCCGCTCTACCGCAAGGTGAACCCGGCCGACACACCGATCCTGACGCTGGCCATCAGCTCGCCCACGCTGCCGCTGCCCAGGGTTCATGATCTGGTCGATACCCGCATGGCCCAGAAGCTGGCGCAGGTGCAGGGGGTGGGGCTGGTCAGCCTGGCCGGGGGGCAGCGCCCGGCCATCCGCGTGCAGGCCGATGCCGCCGCGCTGGCGGCCGCTGGCCTGACGCTGGCCGACCTGCACACCGCCATTGCCTCGGCCAACGCCAACCTGCCCAAGGGCAGCTTCGATGGCCCCGTGCGCAGCACCATCCTCGATGCCAACGACCAGATCACCACGGTCGAACAGTACGAATCGCTGATCGTGGCCTGGAAAAACGGCGGGCCGCTGCGGCTGAAGGATATGGCCCGGGTGATCGAGGGGCCGGAGGACCGCTTCCTGGCGGCCTGGGCCGATGCCGAGCGGGCCATCCTGGTCAACGTGCAGCGCCAGCCCGATGCCAACGTCATCGAGGTGGCCGACCGCATCCGCACGCTGCTGCCGCAGCTGACGGCGACCCTGCCCGCCAGTGTCGACGTGCGCATCCTCACCGACCGTACCGGCAGCATCCGCGCCTCGGTGCGCGATGTGCAGAAAGAGCTGGTGCTGGCGGTGGGGCTGGTGGTGCTGGTGACGCTGCTGTTCCTGCGTTCGTTGCGGATGACGCTGATTCCGGCCGTGGTGGTGCCGATCTCGCTGGTGGGTACCTTTGCCGTCATGTACCTGCTGGATTATTCGCTCAACAACCTCAGCCTGATGGCGCTGACGATCGCCACCGGCTTCGTCGTCGACGATGCCATCGTCATGATGGAGAACATCGCCCGCCACCGCGAGGCCGGCAAGCCGCCGCTGGAGGCTGCGCTGGCCGGGGCCCGGGAGATCGGCTTCACGCTGGTGTCGCTGACGGTGTCGCTGGTGGCGGTGCTGATCCCGCTGCTGTTCATGGGTGATGTGGTGGGGCGGCTGTTTCATGAATTTGCCGTCACGCTGGCCGTGGCGATCGCGCTGTCGCTGGTGGTGTCGCTGACACTGACGCCGATGATGTCGGCACGGATGCTGGGCAGGCATGGCCCGGGCAGCCGTGCCATCGAGGATGTGCAGGCAGATGATAGGGCGGTGGGCGCTGCAGCACCCGATGGCGTGCTGGCACGCATCATTGCCGCCTACGGGCGCAGCCTGCACCGTGTGCTGGCGCATCCGCGGCTGATGATGGGGGTGATGCTGGCCACCATCGGCCTGACGGCGCTGCTCTACCACGTCGTGCCCAAGGGCTTCTTTCCGGTGCAGGACAGCGGCGTCATCCAGGTGGTGACGCAGGCGCCCGGCACCGTGTCGTTCCAGGCGATGAGCCAGCGCCAGACCCAGGTGGCACGCCATCTGCTGGCCGACCCCGACGTGCTCAGCCTGTCATCCTTCATCGGCGTGGATGGCAACAACCCGGCGCTCAATACCGGCCGGATGCTGCTCAATCTCAGGCCGCATGGCGAGCGTGAACACGACGTGCAGGCGGTGATCGCCCGGCTGCGCGAGAAGATGGTGGCCCGCCCGCAGGCCGAACAGGACATGGCGGTGTGGTTTCAGCCGGTGCAGGAGCTGTCGGTGGAAGACCGGGTGAGCCGTGCCCAGTACCAGATGACGGTCAGCACGCCCGACAGCGCGCTGCTGGCCGAGTGGGTGCCACGGCTGCAACGGGCCCTGGCCGCACGGCCCGAGCTGGCCGACATCGGCAGCGACCTGCAGAACGATGGCTGGCAGGCCCATGTCGAGATCGACCGCACGGCCGCCTCACGGCTGGGCGTGCCGGTGCAGTCGATCACCGGCGCCTTGCAGAATGCCTTTGCCCAGCGCCAGGTGTCGACGCTGTTCACCCAGGCCAACCAGTACCGCGTGGTGCTGGAGCAGGATCCGGCAACGGCCCAGGGCCTGGCGGCGCTCGATCAGGTTTATGTGGCGGCCAGCGATGGCACGCCGGTGGCGCTGTCGGCCGTCACGCGCTGGCAGCAGCGCACGGCCCCGGTGGTCATCAATCATCAGTCGCAGTTTCCCGCCGCCACCCTGTCCTTCAACCTGGGAGCCGGTCATTCGCTGGGCGATGCCGTGGCTGCGATCGAGGCCGAACAGCAGGCACTGGGCTGGCCGCTGGCGATCGAGTCGCGTTTTCTGGGGGCGGCCGAAGCCTTCCGGGCCTCGCTGTCCAACACGCTGTGGCTGGTGCTGGCGGCGGTGGTGACGATGTATCTTGTGCTCGGGATACTGTACGAAAGCGCCATCCACCCGGTGACGATCCTGTCGACGCTGCCCTCGGCCACGGTGGGGGCGCTGCTGGCACTGCTGCTCACTGGCCGCGCGCTCGACATGGTGGCCGTGGTCGGCATCATCCTGCTGATCGGCCTGGTCAAGAAGAACGGCATCATGATGGTGGATTTTGCGCTGGAGGCCGAACGCCATCAGAAGCTGCCCCCGTGCGAAGCCATCCACCAGGCAGCCCTGCTGCGCTTTCGGCCGATCCTGATGACGACGATGGCAGCCTTGCTGGGGGCGGTGCCGCTGATGCTGGCCAGCGGCTCGGGTGCCGAGCTGCGGCAGCCGCTGGGGGTGGTGATGGTGGGCGGCCTGGTGCTCAGCCAGGTGCTGACGCTTTACACCACGCCGGTGGTGTACCTGTTCTTTGCGCGGCTGGCCAGCCGGCGCCGGGCCTGACGGGCAGGGGCGGGCGATGAATCTTTCCCGGCCTTTCGTGCGCCGCCCGGTGGGCAGCCTGATGCTGGCGCTGGCCATCCTGCTGGCCGGGCTGCTCAGCTGGCGGCTGCTGCCGGTGGCGGCACTGCCCTCGGTCGATACGCCTGCCATCATCGTCAGCGCCAGCCTGCCGGGGGCCAGCCCGGCCAGCATTGCCGCCACGGTGGCTGGCCCGCTGGAGCGGGCGCTGGGGGCCATCGCCGGGCTGGACAGCATCTCGTCCTCAAGCAAACAGGGCAGCACCGAGGTGCGGCTCTTCTTCTCGCTCGACCGCGACACCAACGAGGCCGCGCGCGAGGTGCAGGCCGCCATCAACAGCGTCATCGACCAGCTGCCGCCGGGCATGCCCTCACGCCCCACCTTCCGCAAGCTCAGCCCGTCGACGGCACCGATCCTGGCGCTGGCGCTGTCTTCGGCGGTGCTGCCGCCGGGGCAGCTCTACGATACCGCCGTCAACATCGTCCAGCAGAAACTGGCCCGGGTGCCGGGGGTGGGCGAGGTCTCGCTGGGGGGATCGTCGCTGCCGGCCGTCCGCATCCGCTTCGAGCCCAGTGCCCTGGCGGCCCAGGGAATCTCGCTGGAAGAGGCCCGGCAGGTGGTCGCCCGAGCCAATGTCGATGCGCCACAGGGTTTTCTGGAAAGTGCCGACCACCGCTGGCTGGTGAGTACCGGCCGCACGCTGCGACGTGCGGAGGATTTTGCAGCCCTGGTGCTGCGCTGGCGTGACGGGGCGGCCGTGCGCCTGGCCGACGTGGCCGAGGTGACGGATTCGGTCGAGAACCGCTACAGCAGCGGTTTTCATAATGACAGGCCGGCCATCATCGTCCAGATCAGCCGCCAGCCCAACGCCAACGTGGTGGCCACCATCGACCAGATCCGCGCCGAGCTGCCCGGCCTGCAGGCGCTGCTGCCGCCGCAGGCCGCGCTGACGGTGGTGATGGACCGCTCGCAGGGCATCCGGGGCAGCCTTGCCGAGGCGCAGCTGACGCTGTGGCTGTCGTGCCTGATCGTGGCGGGCGTGGTCTGGCTGTTCGTGGCCCGGTGGCGCATCGCGCTGATCTCGGTGGCGGTGATTCCGGTCTCGCTGATCGGCACCTTCGCCGTCATTTATCTGGCGGGTTTTTCGCTGAACAACCTGAGCGTGATGGCCCTGGTGGTGGCGGCCGGGCTGGTGGTGGATGACGCCATCGTCGTGCTGGAAAACGTGGCCCGCTACACCGAGCGGGGGCAGTCGGCCTGGCGGGCGACGATGCGCGGGGCGGGCGAGGTCAGCTTCACCCTGCTGGCGATGAACCTGGCGCTGGTGGTGGTGTTCGTGGCGGTGCTCTTCATGGGCGGCATCGTCGAGCGCCTGTTCCGCGAGTTTTCGATCACGCTGGCGGCGGCGCTGCTGATCTCGCTGCTGGTGTCCATCAGCCTGACGCCGGCGCTGTGTGCACGGGTGCTGCCCACCCACTGGCCCGACACCCGCTGGAGCCGCCTGCATGCCGGCTATTTCGACGGCTTGCGCACGTTGTACGAGCAGACGCTGGCGGCAGCGTTGCGCCACGCGGGGTGGGTGCTGGCTGCCCTGCTGGCCCTGATCGGCCTCAGTGTCTGGCTGTTCCAGTCGGTGCCGCGGGGCGAACTGCCCGAGCAGGACACCGGGGTGCTGGGTGCCTTCGTCCGCGGGGACGACGGTTTTTCCTTCCAGGTGATGCAGCCACGCATCGAGGCCTACCGGCGCTGGATCCTGGCCGATCCGGCCGTGCAGGACGTGGCTGGCACCAGCGGCGGCAACGGCGGCATCAGCAACGCACGGCTGGTCATCACCCTCAAGCCCCTGGCCGAGCGCAAGGTGTCGGCCCGCCAGGTGGCCGACCGCCTGCGCCAGAACGCACCACCGATGGCCGGGGCGATGCTGGTGGCGCGCGTCGAGCAGGACATCCAGCTCTCGCCCCCGCGCTTTGGCGATGACAGCGATCATTATGTGGTGCTCAAGTCGGGTGATCTGGCGCTGCTGCGCGAATGGAACCTGAAGCTGGGGCAGGCGCTGTCGGCCCTGCCCGAACTGACCGGTGTCCGCTACTCGCAGGGGGCCGATACCCGGCAGGTGGTGCTCGACATCGACCGTACCGCCGCCAGCCGGCTGGGCGTGACGATGAGCGATGTGTCGGCCACGCTCAGCAACGCCTTCTCGCAGCGGCAGGTGGCCACCGTGCATGAAGACACCAAGCAGTATCAGGTGGTGATGGAGGTGGCCGAGCGCTTCACCGAAAACCCGCTGGCGCTGGAGCGGGTGCAGATCATCACGGCGGCCGGCAAGGCGGTGGGGCTGGCCGAGATCGCCTCCTGGCGCTTTGACATGGTGCGTGACCGTGAACGCCACGTCGACCAGTTTTCGGCCACCAACATCAGCTTCTCGGTGGCACCGGGCGTGAGCGATCAGGCCGCGCTGGCCGCGGTCACCCAGGCCATCAACGATGTCCGCGTGCCGGCCGCCGTCATCACCGACATCGATGGGGCCGACGGCAAGCCGCCGGTGCTGGTCAATGCCGGCGGGCAGGGCTGGCTGGTGCTGGGGGTGGTGCTGGCCGTCTATCTGGTGCTGGGCATCCTCTACGAAAGCCTGCTGCATCCGCTCACGGTGCTCTCGACCGTGCCCTCGGCCGGCATCGGTGCGCTGCTGGCGCTGTGGGCCAGCCACACCCCCTTCAGCCTGATGGCCCTGCTGGGGCTGTTCCTGCTGATCGGGGTGGTGATGAAAAACGGTATTCTCATGGTCGATTTTGCGCTGAAGCAGCAGCGTGACGGCGGGCTGGATGCCCTGCAGGCCATCGTGCAGGCGGCCGGCCAGCGGCTGCGGCCGATCCTGATGACCAATATCGCTGCGCTGCTGGGGGCCGTGCCACTGGCACTGGGGCTGGGCGACGGGGGCGAGCTGCGCCGCCCGCTCGGCCTGGCCATCATCGGCGGCCTGGCCGTCAGCCAGCTCATCACGCTCTACACCACGCCCGCCGTCTTCCTGCTGCTGGAGCGGCTGCGGCAGCGCGTGGCGGGGGCTGGCGCGCCCGGGCCGCAACCGGTGCGCGATCCCTGATCGTGGCGGGCGCGTGCCAGGTGTCTGCCGGCTGTCGCCGGGCTGAAACCTGAAGCACGCCCATCCACCGGATCTGTCCAGCGCATCCCTGCAGGACGCTTCATTTTTTGCCAAGACTGCCAAGAGAAATCCCCATGAATCTTCTCCTCAAGATGACCCGCCTGGCCAACCGCACGATGGCCCTGTGGGTGCTGGCCTTTGCCGCGCTGGCTTTCGTGCTGCCCGACGCCTTTCAGTGGGTGCGCCCGTGGATTCCGTATCTGCTGGGCGCCGTGATGCTGGGCATGGGGCTGACACTCAAGGTGTCGGATTTCCGGGAGGTGCTCCGCTATCCCAAGGCGGTCTTCATCGGCGTGACGACGCAGTTCCTGCTGATGCCGGCGCTGGCCTTTGCGCTGTCCAGGGCTTTTGCGCTGCCCCCCGAGCTGGCTACCGGCGTGGTGCTGGTGGGCGCCTGCCCCGGCGGTACCGCCTCCAACGTCATCACCTACCTGGCACGCGGCAACACCGCGCTGTCGGTGGCCTGCACCACGGTGGCCACGCTGCTGGCGCCTTTCCTGACGCCGCTGGTGTTCTGGCTGTTTGCCTCGCAGTGGCTGCAGGTGGATGCGTCGGGCATGTTCATCTCGGTGTTGCAGATCGTGCTGCTGCCGATTGCGGCCGGCGTGGTGCTGAAGACGCTGCTGGGCCATCGTCTGGACCGTGTGGCCGAGAGCATGCCACTGGTGTCGGTGCTGGCGATCGTGCTGATCGTCGGGGCGGTGGTGGCGGGCAGCAAGGCGCGCATCATCGACTCGGGCCTGCTGATCTTTGCCGTGGTGGTGGTGCACAACGGCCTGGGCTATCTGGGCGGCTGGCTGGTGGCACGCGCCTGCCGCCTGCCTTTCAACGATGCCAAGGCCGTGTCGATCGAGGTCGGCATGCAGAACTCCGGCCTGGGGGCGGCACTGGCGGGCCTGCATTTTGCCGCCCAGCCGGTGGTGGCGGTGCCCAGCGCCATCTTCAGCTTCTGGCACAACGTCTCGGGGCCGATGCTGGCCAACTGGTTTGCCAGCCGCACGCCCGAGGCGGGGGCCACCAGTCACGACCGCAGCGGCCCACAGGCGTGATGCAGAACCCCCGATCCTGCATGCCCCGGTGGCCGGTGTCTTGATATCAAATGATGAAGGGCCGTACAGCGCGCTTGACCGGCTGCCCGGTGTGGCTGCCATCTGATCGCAAGGAAGACTGGATCATGAATCGTGAAGCACTGAGTGCAGTTGCCCGGCCCGCGCCGCTTTGCGGCTTGCTGGCCAGCCTGCTGCTGGCCCTGGGCGGTTGCAGCGTGATGCCGGCCTACCAGCAGCCCGAATCGGCCGTGCAGGCGCCGCTGGCGCAGGCGCAGGACGGCTGGCATCTGGTGCAGACCCGGGGCGAGGATGGGGTTGGCCTGCTGGACGATGCGCTGTTCGATGATGCGCAGCTGCGAGCATTGCTGAGCCGCCTGCGTACAGACAACCTGAGCGTGCTGCAGGCCGAAGCCCGGCTGCGGGCTGCGCAGGCCGTGCTGTCGGGGGCCGGCGCCAGCCGTCTGCCGCAGCTGGGGGTGGATGTGGGGGGCACGCGCGGCAGCGCCTCGGCCCGTGGCAGCACGCTGGGCAGCAGTAGCAGCGACACCACCGGCAGCAGCAGTGGCAGCACGCGCCGCGGCGTGCAGAACCAGGTCGAAGCCGGCGCCCGCATCAGCTGGGCGCCTGATCTGTGGGGTACCGTGGCTGCGCAGATGGCCGCCAGCCGGGCATCGGTGCAGGTAGCTGGGGCCGAGCAGCGCGCGGCGCTGTTGCAGGCCCAGATCAGCCTGGTGCAGGCGTGGTGGCGCATGCGCCTTGCCGAATCGCAACTGGCGCTACTGGCGCGTTCGATAGCTACCAGCGAACGCTCGCTGGCGCTGACACGCAACCAGTACCAGGCCGGGCTGGTGGCCCGCGCCGACGTGTTGCAGGCCGAAACTCGGCTTCAATCGGTCCGCACACGTCGCCATGCGCTGATGCGCAGCCGCGATACCGAGCGTCATGCCATCGCCGTGCTGGTGGGGCTGCCACCGGCAGCACTGCCGGCCATCCAGCCCGGCCCGCTGCCGGCCGTGCCCGCCTTGCCGGCCCACCTGGCCATCGACCTGCTGCGCCGCCGCCCCGACCTGCGCGCGGCCGAACAGCAGGTGGTGGCCGCCAATGCCGAGATCGGCGTGGCCCGTGGCGCCTGGCTGCCCACCCTCAGCTTCAGCGGCACCTATGGGCTGGGCGCCGAGACCCTGGCCAACCTGATCTCCTCGCCGCTGCGTACCTGGTCGCTGGGCACGCAACTGGCCGCCACGCTGTTCGACGGCGGGGCACGCACGGCCGCGCTGCGCCAGAAGGAAGCCGCCTACGACGAGCGCGTGGCCGCCTGGCGCCAGCAGGTGCTGAGCGCGGTACAGGAAGTGGACGATGGCCTGCTGGCGCTGCGCACCCAGGCCGCCCAGGCCGACGACCAGGCACACCTGGTGGCACTGGCCGCGGAATCCGAGCGCGTCGTGCGCAACCGCTACAAAGGCGGCCTGGTCAGCTATCTGGAGCTGGCCATCGCCGAAGCCAGCCACCTTGATGCCCAGGAGCAGGCCCTGAGCCTGCAGGCCGAACGGCTGGCCAGCTACACCAGCCTGCTGGCGGCACTGGGGGGGAGCTGGTAGGGGGCGTGAGGGCAGCAGGCGCTGGCAGGGGGATAGCTGGCGTGTCGAGCGCAAGCCTTCATGACACGCTGTCGTCGCGGTTCAGGCCAAGGAGCCACAACGAAGTCCGCGAGCGGGCTGTGCACCTGTTGTTGGAGGTCGCTGAAAAGCGCGGGTCACAGTGGCAGGCGCATCCGGCGTAATCACATGGATACCGTGTCAACGCACGGTATCACTGCCGTGGCAGGGAGGTACGCCATGCGGCAAGGAGTGGGTGCTGTTCCGGGTGGAAGGGGTTCACCACCGTGGTGCCGCTCCAGGTGAAGCCGTGCTGCATGTCTTCCGACAGAAGGACCCGGCAGCCGCTGCTGGAAGCGGCAGAGAGGATCACCGCGTCCCAGATGCCCAGCTGATGCATGCTGGCCAGCTCTGTGGCTTGCGTGACGACGTGTGCTGACGTGTCGATGACTGAAAAATGGTCTTGCCACTCCAGAATGATGGCCTTGGCTTCGTCTGGCTTGAGTCCGGCCTTGCGAACCAGAACATTGAACAGTTCACCAAGCACCTGCACGGGAATCAGCGTATCGTGATCGGGCAGGATGCGCAGGATGTCCAGCATGGCTTGTTGTTTGGCCCGGCTGTTGATGCCTTGCGCATAGACCAGCACGTTGGTATCGAGTGCAACCTTCATGGCGTACCGTCGTCGTAAAGATCGTTTCGGCGCCAGGGCTCGGCATGAATCGTCGGCCTTGCCGCCAGTCGATCCAGAAAGGCCGCTTTCTTGCTGGGGGCAGCAGGCGGTGTGTCATCACGGATGGGCAGCACCTGTGCCACCGGCCTGCCATGACTGGTAATCACGTACCGGTGGCCGTCACGCACGTTGCGCAACAGCAGCGAGAACTGGCGGTTGGCCTCTGCGGCAGAGATGGACCTGTCCATGATAGGATGAAGTAGGTAATTTGACTACTTCATCCTATCATCGTTATAGGGCATCAGCAATCCTTGGTTGCGGCACGGTTTGCTGACCGGCACGAGAAAGCCAGCTCGTACTGGCTGCATGGGGTTTGCGGGTTGGCCTTCAGGGCGTTCTTCATGCCCCCAGCGTAGCTCCGCCATCCACGACGATGTCCTGCATGGTGATGTGGTTGGCGTCGTCGGAGGCCAGAAACAGGACGACGCCGGCGATGTCGTCGGGGCGGGCCACCTTGGCCAGCGGGATGCCCAGTTTGTAGACCTCGGGGGTGCCGCGGATGAAGGGCCCGTCATCGGGCTGGCCGTTCTGCATGCGGGTGAGCATGGGGGTGCGGGTGGAGCCGGGCGAGACCACGTTGCAGCGCACGCCGAAGGGGGCCAGCTCCAGGGCCACGCAATGGCTGAAGGCGGCCACGGCGGCCTTGGAGGCGCAGTAGGCGGCCATGCCGATGCGGGGGACGTGGGCGGCGTTGGAGGCGATGTTGACGATGGCGCCGCGCTTTCTGGCGCGCAGGTGGGGCACCCACTGGCGCAGCAGCAGGAAGGGGCCGGTGGCATTCACGTTGATGCAGGCCTGCCAGTCGTCCAGGCTGAGGGTGTCGCTGTTGCCCAGGCGCAGGGTGCCGGCGGCGTTGACGATCACGTCGGGGATGAAGCCCTCGGCCAGCAGGCGCTGGCAGGTGGTCTCGATGGTGGCTGCGTCGGTGAGGTCGAGCGGCAGCAGGCGCAGGGCAGCGTTTGCGTTGGTGTTGGCGATGGCCGCTGGCAGGTCCAGACCGGTGACGGTGGCGCCTTCGGCCACGAAGCGCTGGGCCACGCGCTGGCCGATGCCGCTGGCAGCACCGGTGACAAGAACACGCTGGCCGGTGAAGCGGGCGGCGGGCTGGGAGGGGATGGGGGTCTGCATGGCTCAGGCTCAGGGGGCTGTATGTTGTGCCGGGCGGACGGCTGCCGCCCGGGCAGGCATGCCGGATGGCAGGCCGGCATCATCGGATTCGGGCTGTCTTCTTGTGTTCAAGACGTTGTGCAGCGCATGCGCTTCTGGGGTTCAAGGCATCGTTCAGCCCCCGCTGGGCTGTGCTGCCGTCAGCTGCCGCGTGGTCAGCAGCTGCCCAGCGGTGGTGGCGATGTAGTCCAGCGCCAGGCGGTGCTGCCGCTCGGAAAAGTCGGCGATGGCATCACCGACCAGGAAGGGCTGGATGTCGTTCATGAAGGCGTCGACGGCGGTCATCATGCAGCCGATGTGGGCATACACGCCGCAGATGATGAGCTGGTCGCGTTGCTGGCCTTGCATGCGCGCTTTCAGGTCGGAGCGCTGGAAGGCGCTGTAGCGCCATTTGTCCAGCACGGTGTCGTGTGGACGCGGGGTCAGTGCGTCGATGATGGGCTGTTCGGCCGGGTCGGCGGCAGGCAGGCCCGGCCCCCACATGTCGTTGAGCAGGGCGCGGTCGCCGGCGGGCTGCTGGTGGGGCTGGGCGGTGTAGACCACAGGCACGTGGTGGGCATCGGCCCACTGGCGCAGCTGGCGGATGTGCCCGATCACGGCGGGCAGCAGGCTGCCCTGACGGTCGTAGAAGCGCAGGAAGTAGCGCTGCATGTCGTGCACCAGCAGCACGGCACGGGCGGGGTCGACCTGCCAGCGCACCCTGGCCTGGGGAAAGGTGTCGGCGGTGGGCAGCGGATAATCGGCAATGCGTGGAATGCTCATGACACGGCAGGCAAGGGGTTGATCGGTTCAGGAAGCGCCCAGTGCTTCGGGGGCAGGGGTGTTGCCAGCACGGGATGACGGCTTGTCATCAAGACAGGTGGGCCGGCCCGTCTGATCCATCCCCGTGGCCCGCAGCATCGTGCCCAGCTTGGTCTGCACTTCGGTCCATTCGGTGTCGGGGCTGGAGGCAGCGACGATGCCGGCGCCGGCAAAGACGCGCAGGGTGTCGTGGCGCACCACGCCGCAGCGGATGGTGATGATCCATTCGCCGTCGCCCCGGCTGTTGCACCAGCCGACGATGCCGGTGAACAGGCCGCGGTCGAAGGCTTCGACGAAGCGGATCAGGCGCCGGGCGCGTTCGGTGGGCACGCCGCAGACGGCGGGGGTGGGGTGCAGCAGGCAGGCCAGCTGCAGGGCCGAGCGGCTTTCGTCGGGCAGGGTGCCGTGCAGGTGGGTGGAGAGGTGCCACAGGGTGGCGGTCTGCAACAACGACGGCTGCGCCGGAATGTCCAGCGTGCGGCAGATGGGGGTCAGGTGCTGGCGGATGTCGTCCACCACCAGGCGGTGTTCGTAATGGTCCTTTTCAGAGGCCAGCAGCTGGCGGGCGTTGGCTTCGTCGCCTGCCGGATCGGGGCGGCGGCCGATGGAACCGGCCAGCGGGTTGGATTCGAGGTGGGGGCCGTGGCGCCGTACCAGCAGCTCGGGGCTGACGCCGATGAGGGTGGCGTCGTCAGGCAGGCTGACGCGGAACAGGAAGCCGTCACGGTTCTGTGCCCGCAGGTTGGCCTGCAGGGTGTCGGCATCGATGGGCGCATCGAACTGCAACTGTCTTGAGATCGACAGGACGGCCTTGCGCACGTCGCTGTACTCGAAGTTGACGATGGCGTGGCGTACCGCGTGCTTGAAGCCGGCTTCGTCGGGCACGGCGTCGTTGTAGATCAGCCGGCCGGCGCTGATGGGGCGTACGTCGCGGGCAGGCGTGAGGGCCTGCCAGCGATGGCTTTGCGGCACGAAAAGGGCCGAGGGCTGGCTGCTGTCGAAGGGGATGGCCCCCACCACCAGCGGGTCGTCCACGCCGGCGCGGCGCGCGTCGTCAAAGGCTTGCGCCAGTGCATGCTGGAAACGCCCGGCGGGGTCGGCACCGTCGCTGGCCGGGGTGTCGATGCGCCGGTGGATGCCGTGGGCATGCAGCTCGCGCTGGCCCGAGCTGAAGAGGAAGGACGGGGTCTCCGGGGTTGCACGTGGGCCGTGTCTGGAATCCATCGGGGCGGTTGGCCTGATACGGGTTGCGGACCTGGTGAATGATAACGCTTTTTATTTTGATGGACAGGTGCTGTGGCTGCGCTGTCTGGTGCGCCGGTCGAGGGGGGGCGGCTGACGGATGGGACCGCTCCGGCGTGGCGGATGGCGGGTGGGGGTGAAAGTGGCGCTCAGGGCGAGGGGCCGGCTGCCGCGCGGGGGCAACAGGGGGCGTGCTCGTTGCTGCCGCCCGCGGCATCCGGTTGCCTAAGCGCTCCGGCGGCTGGATTCGACCAGTTCGGCGGCCAGGGTGCGGGTGCTGTCGGTGATGCGCTTGCCGCCCAGCATGCGGGCGATCTCCTCGATGCGGGCCTGGTCATCCAGACGCTCGACGCGGCTGGAGACGTGCTTGCGCGACTGGGTCTTGCTGACTTTGAGGTGGTGGTCGGCCCGGCTGGCCACCTGGGGCAGGTGGGTCACGCACAGCACCTGGCTGTCGGTGGCCAGGCGCTGCATCAGCTCGCCGATGACGGCTGCCACGGCACCGCCCACGCCAGTATCGGCTTCGTCGAAGATCAGGATCGACACCGGCGCCGACTGCGCCGCCAGCACCGAGATGGCCAGGCCGATGCGCGACAGCTCGCCACCCGAGGCCACCTTGGCAATGGGGCGGGGCGTGGCGCCCTCGTGGGCGGCAATCTGGAACTCGATGCTGTCGATGCCGCTGGGGCCGGCCGGTGCGGGCTGGCAGGCGATCAGCAGCCGGGTGCCGGGCATGCCCAGGCGGTGGATCTGTTCGGTGACGGCGCTGGCCAGCGTGTCGGCGGTCTTGTGGCGCCTGGCCGACAGTTGGGTGGCCAGTTGCCGGTAGGCCGCCTCGACCGCAGCGCAATCGGCTTCCAGCTGGCCGATGTCGGCGGCTGCGCCCAGACGGGCCAGCTCGCCGCGCAAGCCTTCCAGGTGTTCGGCCAGATCCTGCGGTTGCAGGCGCAGCTTGCGGGCGCTGTTGAAGATGGCGGTCACGCGCTGCTCGACTTCGGCAAAGCGTTCGGGGTCGATGTCGACGCGCTGGGCGTAGGCGGTCAGCTCGTTGGCGGCTTCGCTCACCTGGATCAGCGCCGAGTCGAGCAGCTCGGCGGCGTTTTTCAGGGCAGGGTCGATGTCGGCCAGTGCGCGCAGGCGCGACTGCATGCCGGAGAGGCGGCTGGCGACGGCCTCGTCCTCGTGTTCGAGGGCGTTGGCCAGTTCGCTGGCGCCGGCCAGCAGGTCGTGGGCGTGGGCCAGGCGCTGCTGCTCGGCACTCAGCTTTTCCCATTCACCGGGTGAGAGGCGCAATTGCTCCAGCTCGTCGATCTCCCATTGCAGGCGCTCGATGCGGATGGCTTCCTCGCGCGAGCCGCTGCGGGCCGATTCGAGGGCGGCCTGCGCCTTCTGCCATTGCTGCCAGCGCTGCCCCAGGCTGGCCAGGGTCTTGTCCTGGCCGGCCAGGCGGTCGAGCAGGTCGCGCTGGGCACCGGCACGCAGCAGCAGTTGCGATTCGTGCTGGCCGTGAATGTCGACCAGCCGTTCGCCCAGCTCGCGCAGGCGGGCGATGGTGGCGGGGTGGCCGTTGACCTGGGCACGCGAGCGGCCATCGCGCTCGACGATGCGTCGCAGCAGCAGCTGACCGGGGTCGCCGGCCAGATCGTGTTCCTCCAGATGGCGGGACAGCGCCGGGTCGATCTCGAAGAGCGCCGAGATGTCGGCCCGCTCGGCGCCTTCGCGCACCAGGGTGGCGTCACCGCGTGCGCCCAGCACCAGGCCCATCGCATCGAGCAGGATCGATTTGCCGGCGCCGGTCTCGCCGGTCAGCACGCTGAAGCCGGGGCCGAATTCGATCTCGGCCGACTCGACGATCACGAAGTCCTTGAGGCGTAGCCAGTGCAGCATGAGCGGGTCTCCTGGGTCTGCGGGCAGGGGAACGTGGGGATCAGCCCCGGCGTGGCTCCAGGCCGGGAATCTCGTGCCAGTTGAGCTTGGAGCGCAGGGTGGCGTAGTAACTGTAGCCGGGTGGGTGCAGGAAGCGGCTGGCATCGGCCGAGCGGCGCAGGATCACGCGGTCGCCTTCCTGCAGGTCGGAAAACGACTGCATGTCGCAGTTGAGCCGTGACTGGTGGCCGTGGTGCAGCGTCAGTTCGACCTCGGTGTGGTCGGGCAGGATGATCGGCCGGTTGGACAGTGCCTGCGGAGCCACCGGTGCCAGCACGAAGCCCTGCAGCGAGGGGTGCATGATCGGGCCGTTGACCGAGAGCGCGTAGGCCGTCGAGCCGGTGGGGGTGGCCACGATCAGGCCATCGCCGCGCGGGCTGTACATGTAGAGGCCATCCACACAGACTTCGATCTCGATCATGCCGGTGCGCGAGCTGCGGCTGATGACGACATCGTTGAGGGCTCGGGCATGAAAGAGCAGCCGGTCCTGGCGGTAGGCATAGGCTTCGATCAGTGCCCGCTCCTCGATCGAGAAGTGGCCGTCGAGGATGGCTTCGAGCGCTCCTTTCCATTCCGACATGGGGATGTCGGTGATGAAGCCCAGCCGGCCCCGGTTGACACCCACCACCGGCACGCCCAGCGGGGCGAGGGTGCGGGCCACACCGAGCATGGTGCCGTCGCCGCCCACGATGATGGCCAGATCGGCGTGGCGGCCGGCCGAGAGGATCAGGCGGGTGTTGCGGCTGGTCTGGGTCTGCACGGTGACGCCGCGCTGCACCAGCCAGCTCTCGATCTCGGCCAGGATGCGGGTATCGATCCCGTCGGACTGGGGGCGGCCAAACAGTGCGATGGTCTTGAAGCGAGGCGTCATGCAGTGAAAGGCCGGTCGGCGGGCCGGCTGGCAGAGGGCGATCCAGCGGGGATCGGGAAGGGCATAGCATATCAGCCCGCTGCCACGGACGGGCGCCCCTGTCGGCAGCGTGGCGTAGGTCATCTGGCCGTGGCAGGATGGGCCTTCACAAGCGATGAGGGCCGCAGCCGCCGGCTTGAGCGCCGGGCAAGGGTAAAATCGCAGGAGCTATGGACGAACGATCCCGCATTCTTCTCAAATCCCTGATCGAGCGCTACATCGCCGACGGCCAGCCGGTGGGTTCGCGTACCCTGTCGCAGTGCTCGCGTCTGGACCTCTCGCCTGCCACCATCCGCAACGTGATGGCGGGGCTGGAAGAGAGCGGCCTCATCATTCATCGTCATACCTCGGGCGGCCGCATCCCCACGCCCCGGGGCTACCGGCTGTTCGTCGATTCGCTGCTGACCGTGCAGCCGCTGGAGGCTGCCGAGACCTCGTCGATCCAGGGGGCGCTGGCCACGCCCGAACCCAAGCAGGTGCTGACGCAGGCGGCTTCGCTGCTGTCGCGGCTGTCGTCCTTTGCCGGGGTGGTGTCGTCGCAGCGACGCAGTGGCACCTTCCGGCACATCGAGTTCCTGCGCCTGTCGGCGCGGCGGGTGCTGCTGATCCTGGTCTCTCCCGAAGGGGATGTCCACAACCGGATGCTGGTGGTCGAGCGCGATTATTCGGCGGCCGAGCTGGTCGAGGCTGCCAACTACATCAACACGCATTTTGCCGGGGTGGACTTCGAGGCGATCAAGCAGCGGCTGGGTCATGAGCTGGCCGAGCTGCGGCGCGACATCAGCCTGCTGATGCAGCGGGCGGTGGATGCCGGCAGCGAGGCGGTGCGCGACGACAGCGACAAGATGCTGATTGCCGGCAGCAGCAATTTCGTCGGTCTGCCGGATTTTGCCGATGACATGGCCCGGCTCAAGCAGCTGTTTGGCCTGTTCGAGCAGCGCACCGACCTGCTTCAGCTGATGGATGCCTCGGTGCGTGCCGATGGGGTGCAGATCTACATCGGGGGCGAATCCGAACTGATGCCGATGGAAGAGCTGTCGATGGTGGTGGCGCCGTATCAGGTCGATGGCAAGGTGGTGGGCACGCTGGGCGTGATCGGCCCGACCCGCATGCCCTATCAGCGGATGATCCCGATCGTCGACATCACGGCCCGGCTGGTGTCGTCGGCCCTGGACGAGGGGCGGGGCGACTGAGGCGTTGCAGGCAGGCGATGTGCCAGGCAGGGCGGGAAAAATGTTGCAGCATGTTGCGTCCCGGCCGCTGGCACGGTCGTGGGCAGACGGCATGACATGGCATGTCCTATCATGATGGGTATTGTCATTGTTTTTTGCTGTGATCGTTCGGCCGACACCGTTTCGCCCCAGGGCCTGGCCCCGGAGGGAACGGGGGTCGCGATCCCTTTTTCCTCCCGTCATGGAACAGAAGCCCCGTGCCGCCGTCCTGCTGGTTCAGCTCGGCACCCCTGATTCACCCGAGACGCCTGATGTGCGGCGCTACCTGCGCGAATTTCTCTCCGATACACGTGTGGTCGAGAAGCCGCGCTGGCAATGGTGGCCGATCCTGTATGGCCTGGTGCTGACGCGCCGGCCGAAGGAGTCGGGCGAGAAATACCGTTCGATCTGGCAGGAGGATGGTTCGCCATTGCTCATCAATACCCGGCTGCAGGCACAGGGGTTGCGGGAAGAACTGAAAAAGCGTGGCCGTCTGGTGGAAGTGGCCTGGGCGATGCGCTATGGCAAGCCGTCGATGGCCAAGGCGCTGCGCGAGCTGCGCGAGCGCGGCTTTGACCGCATCCTGGTGCTGCCGCTCTATCCGCAATATTCCGGCTCGACCACCGGCACGGTCTTCGACGTGATCGCCCGTGAATTTCTTCGGTGGCGTACCATTCCGTCGCTGCGCTTCGTCCAGGATTTTCATGATGACCCAGGGTACATTGCGGCACTGGCCGATTCGATCCGCCAGCGCTGGCGCAATTCGCCCGAGGGGCGGCCCGAGAAGCTGATCTTCAGCTTTCATGGTGTGCCGCAGTTCACCGTCGATGATGGCGATCCCTATCAGAAGCAGTGCCTGCAGACGGCTGCGATGACGGCAGAGGCACTGGGGCTGGAGAAGGACGATTATGTGGTGAGCTTCCAGTCGCTGTTCGGGCGCGATGAATGGATCAAGCCCTATACCCAGCCGACGGTCGAGGCTCTGGCGCGCAAGGGCATCAAGCGCATCGACGTGGTCTGCCCCGGCTTTGTGGCCGACTGCATCGAGACGCTGGAGGAGGTGAACATGGAAATCCGCCAGGCCTTCCTCGACAACGGCGGCGAGCAGTTCCGCTACATCGAGTGCCTGAACGATGCGCCTCTGTGGATCCATGCGATGGCCGACATCGTCAGCAGCGAGCTGTCGGGCTGGGGCACGCGCGAGGTCGACCCGGTGCGCGCCCGGCTGGCAGGCTGAGGCAGGCCAGCCAGCCACGGGCTGGGGCCTGCGCTGGCTCAGAGGCTGCCGATCTGCCGGCCGTTGACGATCACCTTGCCATCGTGCAGGCGTGTGTCGGTCGTCCAGTGTCCGTCGTCTTCGCGCAGCAGGCCCTGCGCCGCGCCAAAACGGGCCAGCTCGTGGATGCCGCCAGCGGGCAGGTCGATGGCCTGTTCAACCAGCTCGGCCCAGCGTATCGGCAAGCGCAGCGACAGGTCCGCACTCATCTTCTGCTTCACGGCCTGCATCAGCGTGCCTGTTTCGGGGGTAGGACCAGGCTCGGCCAGGGTCAGCGCGTAGTCGAGGCTGCCCGTTTCCTTGCCCACGGTGATGTTGAGGCGGGTGCGCAGCTGCGGCTGGGCGGCCAGCAGTTGCCGGAAGGGGGCCTGGAAGGCCGGGCTGTCGGTGTCGGGCGCTTCGGCCGGGTCTTGCGCGTTGAAGGTCTCCAGAAGCGACATCAGGGCTGCTTCATCCAGCTTCTGCAATTCGGTGTGCACGGCAAGCTTGTCCATCTGCACGGTGCCCAGCATCCCCTGGCTGTCGAGGCGGTGCTCGATGTTCAGCATCGTTTCAGGCTGTCCGTTGTCCTGCGTCGTGTCGGGACGGGTGATGCGGGTGTCGCTGTGGATGTCCTTGAGGTCCAGCAGGTTGACCCACGGCGTGCCCCTGGCTTTCGTGAATTGCACGTGCAGGCGCTCGGCCTGATCGACATACTGGCCTGCCACTGTCAGTGACTGGCCATCGGGCAGTTCGCTGTCGAAGCGGCTGCGCAGATTGCTCAGGGCGAGCCTGACCCTCATGTGGCCGTCGTCTTTTGCCAGCTCGACACTGCCGCTGACCGAGGGCCAGGTGGCGGTGCCGATCAGGCGCTGCTGGCTGGCCGGAATCGTGAAATCGTAATCGAGCACTTGCCAGCGAAGATGGTTGGCGGTGTTGTCGGGGTCGATGATCTCACCGGCCGGCAGCTGCACCTTGCCCCTGGCCTCACGGTCGAGACCGACCACCAGATGGGCCGTAGGGGACTTGATCCCGCCCAGCGCCTGCCGGCCCTTGTCCGAGAGATGCACGCCGTCGACATGGACGATGCGGCTGTCGATGACGGTCAGGGCCAGCTGGCCGCCTGCCCAGGGACCGTGGCGGATGTCGTTGACGACGTGCAGCCGCAGCTTCCGTTCGCCGGCCTCGCCCTCATCCCGCACGGCCGGGCGGTCGGCCGGGCCGTGGCTGGCCGGGGCGTCGGTGCGGGCCAGGGTCAGGCTGGCCGGACGCATCGGGCTGGTCTGGGCGTCTTCGTCCGGCAGCTCCTCGCAGATGTCATCACATGGTTCTTCGTCTTCGGGTGCCTGCGCTGGCAGCGGTAGCGGCAGCTGCAGCACCAGCGTGGCCCGTGAACTGAAGACGCCCCGGTCATAGTGGCGGTCGACGATCTCGACATCCGGGGCGTACTCCTGGGCCCACGTGTCCATCTTGTCGTTGTAGTGGGTCTCGATCTGCTGACCCAGCCACCAGCTGCTGCCGGTGTAGGCCGAGGCTGCCAGGGCGCAGGCGACGAGCGTATAGCCAAGCGTGCGGTTCATCGGATGAGCGGAGAAGATCTGGAGGTGAAAAGTCAGCGATCTTGTCTGATTGAGCGAATGGGGGTGATATCTCTGTGGCTGAATGGCAACGGCGCGGCGACAGGGCGCGCCCGTGCAAGGGGGCAGGGTGGCAGCGTGCAGGGTCTCACGACGACTGGGCGCAACAAAAAGGCAGGCCCGTCTGACGGAAACCTGCCTTTGGGCTGCCGCGCTGCGGCGGCAACCGGGGCGACCGGGCCCCTGTGCCGCACCACCGGGGCAAGCGGGTCTTGACCCGGTGCATGGCGGGCCGGGGCGCGGTGGCGCAAGCCTTATTGCGGCGGGATGCGCAGCGTCTGGCCCGGATAGATCTTGTCCGGGTGGGACAGCATCGGCCGGTTGGCCTCGAAGATCTTGTTGTAGAGGTTGGCGTTGCCGTAGAACTCCTTGGCAATCTTCGAGAGCGTGTCACCCTTGGCCACGGTGTAGTACTTGGCTTCGGCCGAGGCGGCAGCCACGGTCAGCTCGTCATTGACCTTGTCGACGCCGGCGACGTTGCCACAGCACAGCAGGATCTTTTCCTTGGTTTCCTGGTCGGCCGCCTGGCCCGAGACCGTCACCGAGCTGCTGGCACCGTCGAACTGGACGTTGAGGTTGTCGGCGTCGAGGTTTTGCGCGCGGATGTAAGTGACGATGGCGTCAGCGGCTGCCTGGTTGGCGGCTGCGGGGTCGGCAGCCGGGGCGGCCGCCTGGGCGCTACTGCCACCAAACAGCTTCTCGCCGGCTTCTTTCATGAAGGACATCAATCCCATAAGTCATACCTCCTGTGTCTTGTGAGTGCTAATGGTACCTGCATTGCCGGCCGGGGCAGGCGATGGCCCGGATCCGGGCCGTGTTTATTGGCGCAAGAACGCGCCAACAAGGGGCTGTGGGATCGGCGCGACAGGTATTCTGGACCATGCCGGTGCCGGACGGGAAATCTGCATCACCGGAGCGAGGCCGCTGCTGCCTGTGGATGCAGGTGGCCATGGCATCTGCCATGACCCAGGGCAAGGCATGGCGCGCGCGGTTGTGGTCAAATGCCGGCTTGAAAAATCCTGTGGCATCCCCACTTACCAAAAAATAGGCTGCGTCACCGCCAGGCTGGTGGTGGCCGGCAGGTTCACACCCTTTGCACACCGGACATCAAGCCATGAATTCAAGGAAGCACGGATATCCGTATCCCGGCCAGCCTCCCGCCCAGGGCGGGGGCGCAGAGCGGCCGATGTTTGCCAACGATCCCCATGATGATTTTCAGGGGCCGGGAGGGATGCCGGCTGCCGAGCCGGCCTTTGGCCACGAGGCCGCGCCGCAGCAGCAGTGGGCCACCCCCGAGGCAGGCCAGGAGGCGGTGTCCGGTGCCGATCAGCAGGCGTTGCAGGCCGAAATCGAGGCCTTGCGGGCCGAGCTGGCCGAGGCCCAGGCCCGGGCCACCGACAACTATGAGCAGTTCGTGCGGGCCAGTGCCGAAACCGAAAATGTCCGTCGCCGGGGCAAGGAAGAGGTGGGCAAGGCCCAGAAGTTTGCCATCGAGGGCTTTGCCGAGAGCCTGCTTCCGGTCTGCGACAGCCTGGAGATGGCACTGAAGGTCGAGACGCCCTCGATCGACAGCATCCGCCAGGGCGTCGAGGCCACGCTGCGTCAGCTGCAACAGGCGCTGGAGCGCAACAAGGTGCAGGTGGTCGATCCGCTGGGCCAGCGCTTCGACCCCAACACCCAGCAGGCAATTTCGATGCAACCGTCGGCCGAGGTGCCGGCCAATCATGTCGTCAGTGTGTTGCAGAAGGGCTATCTCATCAACGAGCGCGTGCTGCGCCCGGCGATGGTGGTGGTGAGCCAGGGGGGATGAGGCCCTTGCCGGGGGCCTCTGCAAATCCCTTGAATGGGGGGCGGGGCGCGGCCGACCGGCGGTCGAAAAAAGCGGCCCGGCCGGTACTTGAAAGCCCGCAATCGACCCCCAACTGCTGAAACATCTTGAACAGAATTCTTCCTGCACCGGGTGCAGGCATGCATAAGAAGGACAGAAGGAAACATGGGAAAAATCATTGGTATCGACCTGGGAACCACCAATTCGTGCGTTTCGGTCATGGAAGGCAACACGCCCAAGGTCATCGAGAATGCCGAGGGCACCCGCACCACGCCGTCGATCGTCGCCTACATGGATGATGGCGAGATCCTGGTGGGCGCGCCGGCCAAGCGTCAGGCCGTCACCAACCCCACCAACACGCTGTTTGCCATCAAGCGCCTGATCGGTCGCAAGTACGCCGAAGATGCGGTGCAGAAGGACATCGGCCTGATGCCCTACAAGATCGTCAAGGCCGACAACGGCGACGCCTGGGTGGACGTGCGCGACAAGAAGCTGGCTCCGCCGCAGATCTCGGCCGAAGTGCTGCGCAAGATGAAGAAGACCGCCGAAGACTATCTCGGCGAGGAAGTGACCGAAGCCGTCATCACGGTGCCGGCCTACTTCAACGACAGCCAGCGTCAGGCCACGAAGGATGCCGGCAAGATCGCCGGTCTGGAAGTCAAGCGGATCATCAACGAACCCACCGCCGCTGCACTGGCCTTCGGCATGGACAAGGGCGGCAGCAAGGATCGCAAGGTCGTCGTCTATGACCTGGGCGGTGGCACCTTCGACGTGTCGATCATCGACCTGGCCGATGTGGACGGGGAGAAGCAGTTCGAGGTGCTCTCCACCAACGGTGACACCTTCCTGGGCGGTGAAGACTTCGACCAGCGCATCATCGACTACATCATCAGCGAGTTCAAGAAGGACCGCGGTGTCGACCTGTCGAAGGACGTGCTGGCCCTGCAGCGCCTGAAGGAAGCTGCCGAGAAGGCCAAGATCGAGCTGTCGTCCAGCAGCCAGACCGAGATCAACCTGCCCTACATCACGATGGGCGCGGCCGGTCCCGAGCACCTGAACCTGAAGATCACCCGTGCCAAGCTGGAAGCCCTGGTCGAGGACCTGATCGAGCGCACGATCGAGCCCTGCCGCATCGCCATCAAGGATGCCGGCATCAAGGTCTCCGACATCGACGACGTGATCCTGGTCGGCGGCATGACCCGCATGCCCAAGGTGCAGGAGAAGGTCAAGGAGTTCTTCGGCAAGGATCCGCGCCGCGACATCAACCCGGACGAGGCCGTGGCCGTCGGTGCTGCCATCCAGGGCTCGGTGCTGTCGGGCGACCGCAAGGACGTGCTGCTGCTGGACGTGACGCCGCTGTCGCTGGGTATCGAAACCCTGGGCGGCGTGATGACCAAGATGATCAAGAAGAACACCACGATCCCGACCAAGTTCAGTCAGGTGTTCTCGACGGCCGACGACAACCAGCCGGCCGTGACCATCAAGGTCTTCCAGGGCGAGCGCGAGATCGCGTCGGCCAACAAGGCGCTGGGCGAGTTCAACCTCGAAGGCATCCCGCCGGCACCGCGTGGCATGCCCCAGATCGAGGTGACCTTCGACATCGACGCCAACGGCATCCTGCACGTGTCGGCCAAGGACAAGGCCACCGGCAAGGAAAACAAGATCACCATCAAGGCGAACTCGGGCCTGTCCGATGCCGAGATCGACAAGATGGTGCGCGACGCCGAGGAGCACGCCGACGAGGACAAGGCCCGCGTCGAGCTGACCCAGGCCCGCAACAATGCCGATGCCATGCTCCATTCGGTCGAGAAGTCGCTGAAGGAGCACGGCGAGGCCCTGGGCGCCGACGAGAAGGCCAAGATCGAGGAAGCGATGGAAGAAGTGCGTCAGGCCGTCAAGGGTGACGACAAGGATCGCATCGAGCAGGCCACGACCGCGCTGACCAGCGCCGCGCAGAAACTGGGCGAGAAGGTCTATGCCGATGCCCAGGCGGCTGCGGGGGCTGCTGGTGCTGCCGACGCCGCCTCGGCCCAGGCAGCCGACCGGCCGGCCGAAGCGGCAGGTGACGACGTGGTTGACGCCGACTTCAAGGAAGTCAAGCGCGACTGATCCTGCAGATGGGGCTGGCAGCTGCCAGCCCCGACGATTGACAGCGCCCCGGCTGGCGCCGGGGAGCAACGATTTTTCGGATACCCGGGCAGCCGGGTATCTTTGTTTCAAGTAACCGCCTGGAAGTCATGGCAAAACGCGACTATTACTCCGTGCTTGGCGTGGGCAAGAATGCCTCCGACGACGAGATCAAGAAGGCTTTTCGCAAGGCCGCGATGAAGCATCACCCCGACCGCAATCCGGGGGACAAGCAGGCCGAAGAAAAGTTCAAGGAAGTCAACGAAGCCTACGACGTTCTCAGTGACCGCAGCAAGCGAGATGCCTATGACCGCTTTGGTCATGCGGGTGTCGACGGCATGGCCGGCGGTGGCGGAGCAGCGGGCGCGGGCGGTTTTGGTGGTTTTGCCGAGGCCTTTGGCGACATCTTTGGCGGTGGTGCCCGGGGTGGTGGTGCCAACCAGGCCTATCGGGGCGCTGATCTGCGCTACGCGATGGAGGTGACGCTGGAGCAGGCCGCCAACGGCTACCAGACCGAGATCCGCATCCCTTCCTGGGAAAACTGCGGCACCTGCAAGGGCTCGGGCGCCAAGCCGGGCACCAAGCCGCAAACCTGCGGCACCTGCCATGGGCAGGGCCAGGTGCGGATGCAGCAGGGCTTCTTTTCGGTACAGCAGACGTGTCCCACCTGCCATGGCAGCGGCAAGGTCGTCACCGATCCGTGCACGGCCTGCGATGGCGCGGGTCGGATCAAGCGCACCAAGACGCTGGAAGTGAAGGTGCCGGCCGGGATCGACGACGGCATGCGCATCCGCTCGGCCGGTAATGGTGAGCCGGGGCTCAACGGCGGGCCGGCCGGCGACCTGTATGTCGAGATCCGCCTGAAGGAGCACCCGGTCTTCAAGCGCGATGGTGACGACCTGCATTGCGACGTGCCGATCAGCATGGTCACGGCGGCACTGGGCGGCACCATCCAGGTGCCCACCCTGGGCGGCAGTGCCGAGATCGAGTTGCCCGAGGGCGTGCAGCCCGGCAAGGTCTTCCGCCTGCGCGGCAAGGGCATCAAGGGCTTGCGTTCGGCCCAGCCGGGTGACCTGTACGCCCACATCTCGGTCGAGGTGCCGGTGCGCCTGACCGACAAGCAGAAGCAGATGCTGCGCGAGCTGGAGCAGAGCCTGTCGGACGCGAAGCACAGCCCGCAGACCCGCAGCTGGAAGGACCGGTTGAAGGAGTTCTTCCAGTAGGCTGGTCAGGCCGGTGTCGACGCCATGTCACGCATTTTCCAGTGTTATGGCGTTGATTACCTGATCGGAAGAAGTCGACATGAGCTGGTATGACAACGATTTTTATGGCTGGACTCAGCAGCAGGCGGCCCTGGTGTGACCTCCTCCCTATAAGTTGGCCCATGCAGAAGTGGAAGAATCGGCGACACTAGGACAGGAGGTCCGTCGCCATGAAGAAGT
>JAUNLD010000110.1 GCA_030532425.1 Lautropia sp.
TCGGTCCGCAGCTGAAGCTGCACCAGTGCGGCCTGCCCAAGCTGATGGCGCTGGAACTGTTCAAGCCCTTCATCTTCAACAAGCTGGAAGCCCAGTCGGCTGCCACCACCATCAAGCAGGCCAAGAAGATGGTGGACGCACAGGAACCGATCGTCTGGGACATCCTGGAAGAGGTCATCCGCGAGCACCCGGTGATGCTGAACCGGGCGCCGACGCTGCACCGTCTGGGCATCCAGGCCTTCGAGCCGGTGCTGATCGAGGGCAAGGCCATCCAGCTGCACCCGCTCGTCTGCGCGGCCTTCAACGCCGACTTCGACGGCGACCAGATGGCCGTGCACGTGCCGCTGTCGCTGGAAGCGCAGATGGAAGCCCGGGCGCTGATGCTGGCCTCGAACAACGTGCTGTTCCCGTCCAACGGCGAACCGTCGATCGTGCCGTCGCAGGACATCGTGCTGGGCCTGTACTACGCCACCCGTGCCAAGGTGAATGGCAAGGGCGAGGGCATGTACCTGGCCGACATCAAGGAAGTGCAGCGCGCCTACGACAACGGCGAGGTCGAGCTGGGCACCAAGATCACCGTGCGCCTGCATGAGTACGAGCGCATTGGCGACAACGAGTTCAAGCCGCATCTGAAGCGGGTGGAAACCACCGTTGGCCGGGCGCTGCTGTCGGAAATCCTGCCGAAGGGCCTGCCTTTCGACCTGATGAACCGCGCGCTGAAGAAGAAGGAAATCTCGCGCCTGATCAACGCCTCCTTCCGCCGCTGCGGCCTGCGGGCCACCGTCATCCTGGCCGACCAGCTGATGCAGAACGGTTTCCGTCTGGCCACGCGTGGCGGCATCTCGATCGCCATCGACGACATGCTGGTGCCTCCGTCCAAGACCGACATCCTGGCGGCGGCCGAGCACGAGGTGAAGGAGATCGAAAAGCAGTACACCTCGGGTCTGGTGACGCAGGGTGAGCGTTACAACAAGGTGGTCGACATCTGGTCGAAGGCCGGTGACCAGGTCGCCAAGGCGATGATGGACCAGCTGGCCACCGAGGATGTCACCGACCGTGCCGGCAACGAGGTCAAGCAGGAGTCCTTCAACGCGATCTACATGATGGCGGACTCGGGGGCTCGCGGTTCGGCCACGCAGATCCGTCAGCTGGCCGGCATGCGGGGCCTGATGGCCAAGCCCGATGGCTCGATCATCGAGACGCCGATCACGGCGAACTTCCGCGAAGGCCTGAACGTGCTTCAGTACTTCATCTCGACCCACGGTGCCCGCAAGGGTCTGGCCGATACCGCGCTGAAGACCGCCAACTCGGGTTATCTGACCCGTCGTCTGGTGGACGTGGCGCAGGATCTGGTCGTGACCGAGCAGGATTGCGGCACCAGCAACGGCGTGGCCATGCGCGCGCTGGTCGAGGGTGGTGAGGTCATCGAGCCGCTGCGCGACCGCGTGCTGGGCCGTGTGACGGCGGTGGACGTCATCAACCCCGAAACCCAGGAAACTGCGATTCCGGCCGGCGAGCTGCTCAACGAGGATCTGGTCGAGAAGATCGAGCAGCTGGGCATCGACGAGGTTCGCGTGCGCACGCCGCTGACCTGCGATGTGCGCTATGGCCTGTGCGCCAAGTGCTATGGCCGCGATCTGGGCCGTGGTGTGCTGGTCAACACCGGCGAGTCGGTGGGCATCATTGCCGCCCAGTCGATCGGTGAGCCGGGCACGCAGCTGACGATGCGGACCTTCCATATCGGTGGTGCGGCATCGCGCGCGGCGGTGGCCAGCTCGGTCGAGGCCAAGTCCAACGGTATCGCCCGCTTCACGGCGACGATGCGCTACATCACCAATGCCAAGGGCGAGCTGATCGTCATCTCGCGTTCGGGCGAAGTGATGATTACCGACGACAACGGCCGCGAGCGTGAGCGTCACAAGATCCCGTATGGCGCAACGCTGAACGTGCACGATGGTCAGGCCCTGACGGCTGGCTCACAGCTGGCCAACTGGGATCCGCTGACCCGCCCGATCATCAGCGAATACGCCGGTACGGTGAAGTTCGAGAATGTCGAGGAAGGGGTGACCGTTGCCAAGCAGATCGACGAGGTGACGGGCCTGTCGACGCAGGTGGTCATCGACGCCAAGCGCCGGGGGGCCAGCACCAAGCATGTCCGGCCGACGATGAAGCTCATCAACGAGCACGGCGAGGAAGTGAAGATCGCCGGCACCGATCACTCGGTGCAGATCGGCTTCCCGGTCGGCGCACTGATTACCGTGCGTGACGGTCAGCTGGTGGCGGTGGGTGAGGTGCTGGCCCGCATCCCGCAGGAATCGCAGAAGAACCGCGACATCACCGGGGGTCTGCCGCGGGTGGCCGAGCTGTTCGAGGCCCGTTCGCCGAAGGATGCCGGCATGCTGGCCGAGGTGACCGGTACCGTCTCGTTCGGCAAGGACACCAAGGGCAAGCAGCGTCTGGTCATCACCGACCTCGACGGCAATGCCCACGAGTTCCTGATTCCGAAGGAGAAGCACGTGCTGGTGCACGACGGCCAGGTGGTCAACAAGGGCGAGATGATCGTCGACGGTCCGGCCGATCCGCACGACATCCTGCGCCTGCTGGGCATCGAGGCACTGTCGCGCTACATCGTGGACGAAGTGCAGGACGTGTACCGTCTGCAGGGCGTGAAGATCAACGACAAGCACATCGAGGTGATCGTTCGCCAGATGTTGCGTCGGGTGGTCGTGACGGCGCCGGGCGGCACGAACTTCATCGTGGGCGAACAGGTCGAGCGCAGCGAGATTCTGGATGCCACCGACAAGATGAATGCCGAAGGCAAGCTTCCGCCGGCCTATGACAACATCCTGCTGGGCATCACGAAGGCTTCGCTGTCGACCGATTCGTTCATCTCGGCCGCTTCCTTCCAGGAAACGACCCGCGTGCTGACCGAAGCGGCGATCATGGGCAAGCGCGATGACCTGCGTGGCCTGAAGGAAAACGTCATCGTCGGTCGCCTGATTCCGGCCGGTACGGGTCTGGCCTATCACAAGGCCCGTCACGACAAGGAATCGGTCGAGGCCCAGGAGGCCGCGGCGCTGGCGGCAGCCGAGGCGGCGTTCTCGATGCCTTCCGAGCCGGCCCTGGCGATGGCCGAAGAAGACAGCGCGGCCAGTCGTGCCGCCATGGACCTGAACGCCCTGTTCAGTGGGTCGGGCGTGGTGCCGGCCCCCGAGGCGCCCGAGTCCGAAGGCGGGATGAACACCGGGGAGTGATCCTCGTGCCGGTGACCATGCACGCCCTTCGGGCAGGCTGGTCACCGGATCCGCGCCGGCTTCAGTGCCTTGCTGAAACGCCCCGCTTCATGCGGGGCGTTTTGCCGTCCGGCTGCCGGGGGCGATGATGCCTGCGCGTGTTCCTGGGGCGCATCATGTGATACATGCTTCACCGTGCGTGGTTCACGGCGCGTGGTTGACAGGAGGCCCGCCGTGCCGCCGGACACGGTGACGGGATGGGCTGCACCGCCTGTTGTTGCGCTGCCGCAAACGTTGCCGCCCATCTGGCCGAAGCCTGCTTTGAAACCTGTTGCCATCAGGGTGCGGAGCGTAAGCGCCGGCAAGGCATTTACATTTCATTCATCTATTTGACGGTAGGGATACGTCACGGCGCTGCCGTTGCGGCAAAGTAAGGCGACTGCACATTCAGCACCCCCTGATCAGGCCTCGATCACCGCCCCCGGGGGCGGGTGCATGCCAGGCCACCCTTCCCGGCGTCGAAACCGCAACAGGAGAGCAAGCTTCATGGCGCAATACGCACTGGTGATCGAAAAACGCGGCAGCAACTTCCGGGCCTATGTGCCCGACCTGCCGGGCTGCACGGCAAGCGGGCGCAGTGCCACCGAAGCCGAACAGGCGCTGCGCGAGCTGGTGCGGGTGACGCCCCACGATGCCGCTGGCCACCGCCTGCACGAACGGGCGATGCGGGCGGCCGGATACACGCTGGTTTCTCCTGTGGCCTGAGGCAGGCTGCTGGCGGGGGCTTCCTCCCGGAGGCTGATGGCCCTGGCAGACAGCGGGGCGGCAATCGTTGACCCCCCTTGCAAATCCTTCTATACTCGCGTTTTTCTGGGGCGGGCCTTCGTGCGTTCGCCAGCCAGGTGCGCTCTTTGGGTTGCCCGGCATGTCCGTCTGGACATGATCCGGCATCGGTCGAAGGGGGCATCGGGCTGTCGCCCCTGAAAACTACCGCACGCGGTAGACACAGTCGAATTCAGGCAGGCGCCTTCTGCGCGTTGCCCGGATTGATTCCGATCGAGGCTCCCGCCGTGGGTGGCCTCCAAAGTCCAAGCGTCAACAGCCATGCCAACCATCAATCAGCTCGTACGCAAGCCGCGTAAATCCGCGGTCGTCAAGAGCAAAAGCCCCGCGCTGGAAGATTGCCCGCAGCGCCGTGGTGTTTGCACTCGCGTGTACACCACCACCCCCAAGAAGCCGAACTCCGCGCTGCGTAAAGTGGCCAAGGTTCGCCTTACCAACGGCTTTGAGGTCATCAGCTACATCGGCGGTGAAGGCCACAACCTGCAGGAACACTCGGTCGTGCTGATCCGCGGCGGTCGTGTGAAGGACTTGCCGGGTGTGCGCTACCACATCGTTCGTGGTTCGCTCGACCTGCAAGGCGTCAAGGACCGCAAGCAGGCCCGTTCCAAGTACGGTGCCAAGCGGCCCAAGGCCAAGTAAACCGTTCCTGCGGTTTCATCCCGCACGGGTGTTCCGTCATCCGGTGCGGTCTGACAGGGTGGCAATGGCGGGGATTGCGGGGCGCAATCCCTTTCAGGCCATCCAGTAAGCGGTCCCGTCCCAAGGCATATGGCCGAGGTCTTTCGGGGCCAGGGGTCAGTTCCCCGGTCTTCCCTCATGCCGCCGTCGCTGTGCCAGCCCTGCTGGTATCGGCGCCAGATGGTGCCCAGCTCCCCGTTTGCATGCCTGCCTTTCGCGGTGGGCCGTGTGGGCGGAGGTAGCCATCGAAGAAGATCCGGTGTCTGGTCCGGCTGAATGTTCAACAGAGGAAAACATGCCACGTCGTCGCGAAGTACCGAAGCGCGTGATCCTGCCGGATCCCGTCTATCACAACGAAGAAGTCGCCAAATTTATCAACGTCCTGATGCTGTCCGGCAAAA
>JAUNLD010000028.1 GCA_030532425.1 Lautropia sp.
GGAGCCGCTGGCAGAATGATGTCATGAACGTTCCGCTCCCCATCCTGGGCTGGTGCCGTACCGCAGTCGTGCCCCGCCACGGCGCCTTCCGGCATCACCAGCCACACACCCTGGCGGCCCCGCTGGCGCAGCAGCTGTTGCAGCAGGCCGGGCTGCCCGCCCACGCCGTCGATGCCCTGGTGCTGGGCAACGCGCTGGGCGCAGGCGGCAACCCGGCCCGGCTGAGCGCACTGGCAGCCGGCTTGCCTCAAGCCACCGCCACCTTCAGCATCGACAGCCAGTGCTGCGCGGGCCTTGATGCCATCCAGCTGGCAGCCGCCCTGCTGGCCAGTGGCCAGGCCGACATCGTCCTGGCCGGCGGCAGCGAGGCCTGGAGCCGCGCCCCCATCCGTCAGCACCGCCCCACGGCCCCCGGCCAGCCCGCCCGTCCCTACGAGCGTCCGGCCTTTGCCCCCGATCCGGCCGACGACCCCGAGCCCGCCCAGGCCGCTGCCGCATGCGCTGCCCGCCAGGGCTGGCAACGCAGCCGGCAGGACGACTACGCGCGCCTCAGCCACCAGCGTGCCGTCGACGCCGGTCCCCTGTTGCACGATGAAATCCTTCCGCTGGACGGGGTGCAGGCCGATGCCTATCCGCGCCGGCTCAGCCCTGCCCTCCTGCGCCGGATGCCGGTGCTGGTATCCGCACGGGACAGGACTGGCGCCGATTGCTCAATCAGCCGCCTGGCCATCGCTCCCGAGGCCGACGGGGCCGCCCTGATACTGATGGCCTCGCCCCGTGCCTGCCGGCAGCGGCACCTGCGTCCGCTCGCCCATTGGCTGGGCAGCGTGCAGCGGGGAGGCCATCCCCGGCAGCCGATGCGCTGTGCCCTGTCGGCCGTCCAGCACCTGCTGGCGCAGCACGGCTGCATGCCACATGCGCTGGACACCCTGGAGTTGCATGACGCCTTTGCCGTGCAGGGACTGGATTTTGCACAGGGTCTGGGCATCGACCCTGCCCGGCTGAACCCGCACGGCGGCGGGCTGGCTCGCGGCCACCCGATCGGTGCCTCTGGCGCGATCGCACTGGTGCGGGTGCTGGCCACCCTGCAGGCACAGGCCCTGCCGCACCCGAAGGCCCGGGAGCCTGCGGCCCGGCCCCGGCAGACGGAGGGCACCTCCGGACACGGCCAGCCGGCGTCCCGGCCTGGGCCCATCCTCGACGACAGGCCAGGCACCGGCAACGCCTCGGACAGCGCCCGCCGGACCCGCCTCGGCCTGGCCTGCATCGCCGCGGCCGGCGGGCTGGGCACTGCCGCCCTCGTCAGCCTGACGGCACCGCAATGACAGGAAGAGCCCCCGCAGGCAGAGGCCCCGGCACCAGAGCGCAACAGGCAACAGGCAACAGAAAAGCCTGCCACTGCGTCAGCAGCAGCGATCAGGCCGCCGGTGGCTCGCCGCCCAGGGCCTCGCCGACGATGCCGGCCACCATCTCGGCAGTTGCCGCCGACAGCGTCCAGCCCAGATGGCCGTGCCCGGTGTTGTAGAACACGCAGGGCGCCTTGCCACGCATCACCCGGGGCATCAGGTCGGGCATCATGGGGCGCAGCCCCGCCCAGGGCACGACACTGCGGGTGTTCACACCGGGAAAACAGCTGGCCACCCAATCGACCAGCGGCTTGATGCGGTCGGCGCGGATGTCGCGATTGATGCCATTGAGTTCGGCCGTCCCTGCCACCCGGAAGCGGTCCTCTCCCAGCCTGCTGGACACCAGCTTGGTCTCGTCATCCAGCAGGCTGACCTCCGGCGCCGAACGACGGCTCTGCTCATCGCGCAGGTTGACGGTGATCGAATACCCCTTGACCGGGTAGATGTTGAGACGGTCACCAAAGCTGGTGGCCAGCGCCCGGCTGCCCACCCCGGCACAGACCACCACACCATCGAAGGCTTCGGTGTGCGTCTGGCCATCGTGGCGCGACACGATCTGCGCGCGCTGGCCATCGGCCGACACCGACACCGAGACGATCTCGGTCTCGTAGCGGCACTGGCCCCCCAGCCGCTGCACGGCCTCCGACAGGCCATGGGTGAACTTGTGGATGTCGCCGGTCGAGTCACTCTCGGTGAAATAACCGCCGTAATAGGTGCCGGCCAGCGTGGGTTCGATGGTGCGGATTTCCTCGGGCGTCACGGCACGACGTGCCAGACCGCCACGGGCCAGCATCCCGGAAACCCGCGCCGCATGCTCAAAACCCGACTTGTGACGGTAGATGTGCAGGATGCCCTTTTTCTTCAGGTCGAAATCGATGCCCTCGGCCTCGGCCCAGGCAAACAGGTGCTCGCGCGCGGCAATGGCCAGACGCGTGGTTTCGACGGTGTTCCGTTCGTAGGCGGGGATGGCCCGCAGGAATTCCCCCATCCACGACAGCTTGTGCCAGCTGGGCTTCGGGTTGAGCAGCAGTGGAGCATCCTTTTTCAGCATCCACTTCAGCCCCTTCAGCACCGTGCCCCAGCTGTTCCAGGTTTCGGCATTGGAGGCCGACAGCTGCCCCCCGTTGGCAAACGAGGTTTCCATCGCCGCATAGCGGTGACGCTCGAACAGCGTCACCCGAAAACCGCGCCTGAGCAGCGCGTAGGCCGTGGTCACCCCCGTGATGCCGCCGCCGATGACTGCCATGCTCTTCATGTATCTTCAGGCCTCCGAGATGTCGCCGGACAGCAGGATTGCCCGCCCCCAGGGCATACGGCAATCCGTCGCAGGCACGCCAGTACCCACGCCGCCCCCTCTGTTGCGGACCTGAGAGATTCACGGCGCGCACGTCGCCGCTTGCTCCTTCGGTATGCCGGCCGACGATGACACCGGCAATTCTTCAGAGTGTGCTGCCGATGACGCCGGTCCGTTTGCCTGAGAGTTTCCGGGGCGGTTGCTCCTTCGGCGTCGCCAGTCTGCCGACCGACGAGCTCTCCCGGCATCATCCTTTTGCGTTGCAGCACCGTAAGTTTAGAAAGAAGCCCTGTCAGCGGATATGTCGGGTTTTCCCTAGCGCATGTTATTTTGGCGTCCTTTTCCCGGTTGAGTTGCTGCGGTGCACCCGTTTTCCTGCCCAGACCCTGTCCTGCCGATGCCCGATGTCCATAGACCGCTCCCTGCGGGTGCCGTCGATCTCCCCCTGCCACCCCCTGCTGCCCGCGGGGCATGCAAGCATCCCGTGCGGGCGCTGTCCGGCCTGCGGGTAATGCCCGCCCTGCGGCTGCTGCCGGCGCTGCCGGGCACCGCCCTGGCCGCCCAGGATCTGCCAGCCCTCAAGCCGGTGGTGGCCTGCCACGTCAGCAGCTTCGAGCGTGTCAGCCTGCCCGAGGCGCCGGCCCGCGTGACCACCGCCCGCATCGAGAACGTCGACGGCAAGCCAATGTGCATGGTCAGCGGTGTGATCTCGCCGCAGATCCGCTTCATCGTCCGCCTGCCGGTGCAGGGCTGGACCCAGCGCTACCTGCAGACCGGTTGCGGCGGCCTGTGCGGCCGCCTGGCCATCCAGTCACCCCAACGTGACTGCCGCTTCGAGCAGGAAGGCTCACTGGCGATGGCCTCGACCGACATGGGCCACAGCAGCGGTGCCGGCGGCATCTGGGGCGCAGCCGACATGCAGCTGCGCGTCGATTTCGGCTATCGCGGCGTGCACGTGACCGCCCTGATCGCCAAGGAGGTGATCCGCACCTACTACGGCCAGCGCCCGCGTTTTTCGTATTTCTCGGGCTGCTCGGACGGTGGCCGCGAGGCGCTGATGTCGGCACAGCGCTATCCCGAGGATTTCGACGGCATCGCCGCCGGTGCACCGTCACTGCTCTTTCTGGTGCAGAACAGCATGTACCACGGCTGGAATGCCCATGTCGTCCAGCCCGATGCGCCCATTCCCGCCATCGCCGAGAGCGACCTGCCGGTGCTGCATCGCCGTGCCCTGGCCCAGTGCGACGAGGCCGACGGCCTGAAGGACGGCCTGGTCTCCGACCCGGCCTGCACCGTCGATCCGATGCAATGGGTCTGCACCGATGAGACGCAGACAGACTGCCTGTCGCCGCGGACGGCCGCGGCCGCAGCCGCCATCTACCGCGGCGCCCACGACGGCCAGCACCGGCTGGTGGTCGGCTCGGTGCTGCCCGGTGCCGAGCTGGCCTGGGCACGGGTGATCGTGCCCCAGGCCGCACGGCTGCAGCAGGTGGCCCAGGCCCGCCATGCCCTTCAGGCCCAGGCCAGCGCACTGGCGGGTGATGCGCCACCCGCCGAAGCTTCCCCGGCCAGCACCACCCGGCCCGCTGGGATTACCCTGCCGAGCACGGACGCACCGGTGGCAGCCGCGCCCCCCGGGGGGGCCGACCGTGCGGCCGGCGGCGGCGCACCGGCCACAGGCACACCAGCGATGGACCAGGTGGTGATGCCCCCCGGCACCCTCACCGTCAGCCTCAAGTCCTCCACCGACATCATCCCCAATCTGGCGTTTGCCGACAGCCACGACCCCGACTGGCGGCTCGCCGACTTTCGCTTCACCCGCGAGACCCTCCAGCGGCTCAAGCCGATGCACGCGCTGCTGGATGCCAGCGAACCCGATCTCTCGGCCTTTCATGCACGGGGCGGACGCCTGCTGGTCTGGCACGGTCTGGCCGACCAGCACATCACTCCCATGAATGCCATTGCCTATTATCAGGCCGTGCGCGACACCCTGGGGCAGGCAGCCACCGACGAGATGATGCGGCTCTTCCTGATCCCCGGCATGTACCACTGTGGCCGGGGCAATGGCCTGGGCAGCGTCGACGTGACGACCCCCCTGATGGACTGGGTCGAGGACCAGCGCCCACCCGAGGTGCTGATGGCATCAGCCAATGCCGCCGATGCGGCTGCCGGCAGGGGGCGCAACCTGCACCCCTTTCCTTTCCTGAGCGAGCTGAAAGCCGGCGGCAAAATCGACGTGCCGGGCGACTGGCAGCGGGGCCGGCGCATCACGCTGGGCGAACGGATCTACCGCGACTGGGCCGGGCGCGAATTCTTTGACAGCGGCTTTCAGCAGCGCTGCGGCTTTGAAGGCCTGCAGTTTGTCTGCCACCCGGCCCGGCCAGCCGCGGTGTCCATGCCGGCGGGCACGGCACCGCTCAGCCCGCTCACACCACCAGACGGGCGATGAACATCGCCACCAGCGTGGCCGTGCCCACGCCCAGCAGGCCCGGAATCATGAAGCTGTGATTCAGGATGTACTTGCCGATATGGGTGGTGCCCGTGCGGTCAAAGTTGATGGTGGCCAGATCGCTGGGGTAGAAGCAGAAGAAGAAATAGGCGTAGCTGGCCGGCACCGATCCCAGCAGGGTGGCCGGCGACAGGCCCAGGGCAAAGCCCAGCGGCAGCATCACCGTCAGTGTGGCCGCCTGCGATTTCAGGAAGGCCGAAAAGGCGAACACGGCCAGCGCAAAGGTCCACGGATGGCGTTCGACCTCGGCCTTGAGCAGGTCGGTGATGTAAGCCTTGTTGCCCGAAATCACCGTGTCGCTCATCCAGGCAATGCCCAGGATCATCACCACCGCGATCATGCCGGCATTGAAGACCTTTGAATCCGAGATCGCCTTGGGCTTGACACCGGTGACAAACAGGATGATCGCCCCGGCCGCCAGCATGATGAACTGGATGACGGGCACCATCGTCAGGGCCTTGCCCCTGGCATCGAGCGGCAGCAGCGGTTTGGCCACCGAAGCCAGCAGCACGATGGCCACGATGCCCAGCAGGAAGATCGTGAGCGAACGGCGGGCCTGTGCCGTCACGGCCTGCCCCAGCACCGAATGGGCACCGCCCTCGATGTAGGCGCGCATGTCCGGGTCTTTCATCTTGGCCTGGAACACCGGGTCGTCGGCCAGATCCCTGCCCCGTTTCAGGCTCCAGGTGGCGGCCACCAGCATGCCGATGAAGCACGAGGGCACCGTCACCGCCAGCACCTGCGGCACCGAGATGTCGACATGGTTGGTGGCGGCCACGGCCACCACCGTCGCCAGTGCGGCCGACACCGGGCTGGCGGTGATGCCCATCTGGCTGGCCACCGAGGCGATCGCCATCGGCCGCTCGGGCCGGATGCCCTTGGAATAGGCCACGTCGTAGATCACCGGCAGCAGCGGATAGACCGCATGGCCGGTGCCCACCAGCATCGTCAGCGTGAAGGTGCAGACCGGCGCCAGATAGGTGACACGTTCGGGATGGCGGCGCAGCAGCTTCTCGGCCAGCCGCACGATCAGGTTGAGTGCGCCGGTGGCTTCGAGCGTGGCCGAGGTGGTCACCACCGCGATGATGATGAGGATGACATCGATGGGCGGCTTGCCTGGCGCCACCCCGAACAGGAAAGCCAGCAGCGTGATGCCCAGCCCGCCCAGCAGGCCCAGCGCCACGCCGCCAAAACGGATCCCGAAATAGATGATGACCAACAGCAGCAGCAGCTGTGCCCAGAAGGGATGGACACCTGCCTGCTCCAGCAACGTACTCAACATGAACTTGTGCTCCCGTATCAAGAGAAAGAAGCTCTCGACGGCAGCGTCCGGCAGGTACGCCATGCGCCCACCCCGGGTCGGCATCCGGTACCGGGCCTGGCGCTGGCCCATGTACCACCGCCCACGGCAGCCCAGACCGGAAACGGACACCCGCACCGCGAGCATGGCCCGTCAGCATCCCGCCAACCCGCCACGCTCCCGGCCGGTACCGCTCCGGGGCTTCAGCCCGGGGGCAACATCCGCACGGCCCCCTCGGACACGCTGTACGCATCCTCGCGGCCCGTCGAAGGCTGACCCCATCTTAATCCAGAAAGACCCGCCTTGCTGGTGGCACGCGATCTCCCCGGACGATGGCAGGCGCCTGCACGCCACAGGCGCCGCTCAGGAAAGGCGGGCAACCGGCGCAAGGACGGCGCAGACAGCGAACAGGAACGGCACAGGACACACGGGACGGCAGATGGCTTTGGCACAGCACGACACTCGGACATGCCGGGCGGGCGTGGCACGGCGCCGCCCTCCCCGCGCCCCGATCTCCCCGATCAGGTGCCTGCCCTTCAGGCCGGCACAGCATCCGCCCAGCGCCCGGCCACATCGCGGGCAGCACGCTCCAGGGCATCACGCTCCTCGGCCAGCACCAGCCTGTCGCGGGCCAGCAACCAGCCGTTCCAGGCAGCCCGCCGGGCCTCGTCGGCCATCGGGCTGTCGGGATTGGCCTGCGCGATGCCTTCCAGCACCTTCACGAAGCGCAGCTGCACCTCGAAGACGCCGCCCGCATCACGTTGCAACAGCGAGAAGCTGTCGCGGATGAAGTCGGCCTCGTCCAGCACCGGCACGAACACCCGCGGATAGGGCACCTCGTCATCGGCCTTCTCCGGCTGCGACGGCGGACGGTCGATCAGCACCCGGGCCAGGGCACCCGCCACCGTGATGGCCGTGCCCGCATCGTTGACGGCGGCAGACAGCGCACGCTGACCGATCTCGCCCAGCACCACCACACCGAAGCGCGGATCCTGCTCGAAACTGCGGTCGGCACCGATCTCGATCAGCCCCCGCAGGCGGGTGAGCGCCTCGGCATCCAGCACCGGCCGGTCGTCGCCGGCCCGGCCGGCCTGACGCATGTCGACACTGGCCACGGGCTGCCCCGCGCAGATGAAACTGCCCGGCCGCACCCGCAGATGCACCTCGGCCCCCAGCGATTCGGCCAGCTGGTTCAGCTGGCTCATGTCCACGTGATGCACATGGCCGCTGCGCTCAGCCAGCACCTGCACCCCGGGTACGGCCTCATCAGCCGGCGGTGCGGCACGCCCGCCCAGGAGCGGGTACTGCCGGTACTCGGCCAGAGCCTTGGCCGCGGTCTTTTCCACACGCTCGATGGTGTAGCCCATGCGCCCCAGGCGCGAGAGCGTGCTGATCCAGCGGATCAGCATGATGATGACATTGACCATCACCAGCACGGTGAACAGCAGCAGCACGAAGCGCCCGGTGGAACCGTAATAGCCCACCCCCAGCGCCATCAGCGCAATCACCGAGTAGATGAAGGCAGCAATGAAGGCCGCAATCGCCGTCTGCGCATTGTCGTCGGCCATGATGACCCGCAACGCCCGTGGCGAGGCACTGCCGGCAGCCGACGAAAAGGCCTGCACCAGAATCGAGAGCGAAAAGGTGCTGACACTCAGCATGCTGGAGGCGATGATCGTCAGCAACCCACGCAAGGTCTGCTGGTCGATGTCAGGCAGCAGCCCTTCGGCCACAAAGCGGTTGGCGATCGAGGCCATCAGCGCCACACCGGTGGCCACCAGCCCCCACCAGGCCGGCTTGAACCAGAGCTGTTCGTTCCATTCCTTCCACAGGCGCTGTAAACGGGAAAGCGGCTTCATCATCATCCTCGCAGGCAGGGGGGATGCGATTCTACGACACACACCTGCCAGCCAGGCTTGATGATTTCCCGATGGGCCCTCCCCCTTCCCTGGCCGCTCTGGCCGCATTCCCCCCAGCGTTCGATGGATCTGTCCGGGCAGTGCCGGCGGCCCGGCGGGGCCTCAGCAACCCGGCTTGCCGGTACGGTGATTGACGGCACCGTGGGAGATCAGCAGCTGCTGCATCTCGGGATGGTTGCGGTCGCAGGCATAGGACAGTGGCCCCTGGTCGTAGGCCCCCAGGCTGCGGTCGGTGGTGGTGGCCACCAGGTTGACGTTGGCCCCCTGGCCGATCAGGTAGCGGGCCACATCCAGCCGGTTGTTGCTGGCCGCCACCATCAGCAGCGTCTCGCCATCGGCCTCGACGGTCTGATCGTTCAGGTCGGTGGTGGCACGCAACAGGTCGTGCACCTTGGCCACGATGCGGGCATTCTTGCCCAGCGCGGCCGATTTCAGCACGTTGTAGACATCCCCCCGGTCGGTGGCGTTCAGATCGGCGCCCTGCGCGATCAGGAAATCGACCATGTCCTCATAGCCGATGAAGGCAGCCCAGCCCAGCGCGGTCTGCCCCAGCTCAGCTTCGTCGCGGGCCTCCAGATTCTGGCCCTCACTCACCATCTGGCGCACCGTGGCCATGTCACCGCGCTTGACGGCATCGAACCAGCGGGCATCCGGCCCCTGGGACGGCTGCGTGTAGAAGACGCGCTTGCTCAGCTTGCCCGGGTTGGCAATGTCTTCCATCTCGCGTCTGCCGAAGCGAAAGCCGGGCACGACATCCGTCGAATCCTGCCCAGCCGAGGCGCTGCCCTCTGCCGAAGACTGCACCATGCCTTCCAGCACCCGATGGGGGGCGTTGTCGGCCGTGTCGGTCGCCGAGGGGGTACCGGACGGAGCGGCCGCATCAGCCGGCAGGCTGGTGGCCGGCGAGGCCGACACCGCAGCCCTGGTGTTGCCGGCATCGTGGCCACCTCCACACGCCTGCAACAGCACGGCAGAGATCACGAGGGCAGAAAGACGAAGAGGCGACGAAACAAGGGTGGACATGAGTGCGGGCCCGCAAGACGTTGAATGCCCGCATTCTAGGCATCAGATGGCGTCAACCGTTCGTCGGCTGACGATATGCGGTTTCCCGTCGCAGGCCGTCCACACCCCACGCCCGGCAGGGCGATCAGCAGCCCGGCCTGCCGGTGCGGTGGTTGATGGCGCCGTGCGAAATCAGCAGCTTCTGCATCTCGGGATGATGACGGGTGCAGGCATACGACAGCGCACTCTGGTTGTACGACGGCGCCGAGGTATCGGTCTGCGTCGTCACCAGATTGAGGTCGGCTCCCTGCGAGATCAGGTACTTCACCGTCTCCAGCCGGTTGTTGCTGGCCGCCACCATCAGCAGCGTCTCGCCATCGCTTTCCAGCGACTGGTCGTTCAGGTCGGTACTGTCCCTGAGCAGGCCATGAACCTTCTTCACCACCTGCACGTTCTTGCCCAGCACGGCCGACTTCAGCACGTTGTAGACATCACCACGATCGGTGGCATTCAGGTCGGCGCCCTCTGCAATCAGGAAATCCACCATGTCTTCGTAACCGATGAAGGCGGCCCAGCCCAGCGCCGTCTGCCCCAGCGAGGCCTCGTCCCTGGCCTCGATGTTCTGGCCCTGGGCCACCATCTGCCTGACCGTGGCCAGATCACCACGCTTGACCGCATCGAACCAGGCGGCGTCCGGGCCGGTGGATGGCCTGTCGTAGAAGATGCGCCACGAGAGCTTGTTGGCGTTGGCAATGTCCTCCATCTCGGCGCGCGAATAACGGAACGGTGCTGGCGCAGCATGGCCGCTGGCCGCCACCACCGGCGCGGCTTCGGTGCGCTGCCCGCCGTGCTGGCTGGTGCAGGCCGACAGCGCCAGGCCTGCCATCAGGGCCAGCGCCAGAGCAGACGGGGTACGAATGTGCTTCATGGGTAAATCCCGGATCAGTTTTTTGCCAGCGCCCATTGTAACGAGGAGGGCAGCACCCCCACCCAAAGCGGTGGTTGGCGGGATAAGGCCGCCACGCGTGCCCTCCACATCCCGCATCAGCGCGGCACGATCAGCCGGAAGGTGAGATTGACGCGTGGCGCCTGTACCCGGCTGCTTTTCATCAGCGCATGCTGCCAGTGCCGCTGGGTGCTGCCCCGCATCACCAGCAGCTGGCCATGCGCCAGCATCAGGCTGATCTTCTGCCCACCCTGGCGGTGGCGCAGCACAAACTTGCGGGAGGCGCCCAGGCTGAGCGAGGCGATCACCGGCGCAGCGCCCAGCTCGGGCTCGTCATCGGCATGCCAGCTCATGCCCTGCCGGCCGTCTTCATAACGGTTGAGCAGGCAGCTGTTGAAGCTCACCGGCACGGCCGGAGCCAGCCGGGCCTGCACCTGCGTGCGGATCTGCACCAGCAACGGCGACCATGGCAAGGGCTGGCGCGTGATGCCCGAATACCGGTAGTGCAGGCCCGCATCACCGTACCAGGCCATCTGCCGGGCCGTGACGATCCGGCGGCCATACATCATCACCTCGTCATGCTGCCACGGCACCCCGGCCAGCAGCGCGTGCAACCAGGCATCGGCCTGCGCGGGGGCCACCACGGTGCCGTAATCCTCGACGATGCCATCGCATGGCAACAGGTTGGGGGGTGTTTTCGGGTTCACAAGCCAGCCCTTCCGGCCGAAACACAAGCCTCTGCCCGACACGATGTCGATATCGATGTCTACCAGGGGAATCAGCATACACCAGCCCCCGTCCTCCATCGGCCCGGCGGCCCCTGCCCGGCTTCTTCCCCCTGTCTGCCGGGCAGCCCGGGTAACAGCCCCTGACGGCATCCCTGCCCCCCTGAGCATCACGCCCCTGGTCTGCAGCAAGCCAGGGTCCAGGGTGGCGCGCCGGAAGCTGCCAGCGCCACGCCTTCTGGTGCACACCGCGCCCCAAACGCCCCGGGCGGCAGGAGATGCCCCGGCTGTTGCAAAAACCCATCAACCGGGTATCGCAACCGGGGGCGCAGGACACCGAACAGTGTGCTCCTGCCGGTGCCGTCATCCTGGCATTGCAACCGGGAAAGACATGGCTTGCCCCCAGAACCGCCGACACGGGGCGCAGCAGCGCCCTCCGGTGCACGCACAGGGCCAAAAGGGGCCGTACAATACGCGCCTGCTTAACTTCCGTACCACATCCGATCATGCGCACACTGGTTTTTGCCGCCCCGCTGCTCGCCCTGGCCCTGGTGGCCTGCAACAAGCAGGAATCTGCCTCTACCGAAGCCAGCAAGGCGATGGACGCTGCCAAGGAGAGCGCAGCCCAGGCCGTCGACGCCGCCAAGGAAGCTGCCTCCAAGGCCGGCGATGCCGCCGGCAAGGCCATCGAAGCCGGCAAGGAAAAAGCGGCCGAAGGCTTTGACAAGGCCAGGGATGCAGCCGCCAACGCCAAGGATGCGGCTGGCCAGAAATATGATGCAGCCAAGGCGGCCGCCGGCGAGAAATATGACGAGGCCAAGGCCGCAGCCGAACGTGCGGTCGAAGCAGCCCGCAACGCCAGCAGCGACAAGAAGTGATCGTCCACGGCCTGACAGGCTGATGGGCCCCCCGCCTCATGAGCATGCGCTGCTCGGGGTGAATGGGGCTCGGGTGCCCGGCCTCATCCGGCGGCACACGCGCTGAACAGGCGTGCGTGACGCCAGGCCCGGTCACGGCGGCCCGACATACGGGTCAGGGGGTCCGGAAAACTGCCAGGTTTTCCGGACCTTTTTCATTCCGGGATGCGCGCAACCGGCACCTGCGACGCCCGCCCCCCAGTGCGGTGCACCCACCTATCGGCATGCGCCGTCCATTGCCACGCACGACGGCATCTGCCGCCTTCTGCCCCCCAATCCAGGGCGCACCCAGGCAGAGGTGCTTCAGCCCATCCCTTACAAACGACAAAAATCGGCAAAAATAAATCAAACAAGCCCGAAGCATGTATCTGCAGTCATTTTTCCGACAAAAAACGCTCCGGAAAATCCCCGACTCCCGGGCAGCGATCCTGGCGCAGACATGCACTTTCTGATGCTCACCGCAGAAAATCCAGCATCCACGCCGGTTACTGACAATGGTTTTTTTGCTGGCGTTTACCATGTCGACAAATCCAGCGGTTCCTGCATGCCGGCCAGCCTGGGTATACGCTGGGCGCGCCCTCGCGTGCGCTCACCCCATCCACGGGTGATATTCAGCGCATTTCCGCAGGCCTGATGCAACCGACCCGATGGCACGGACATGCGCCGTGCATGCATCATCCACACGGACACATTCATGAACATGCAAGAATCATTTCAGCCCCTGCCCTATGGCGACCTGGGTGCACCGGCCCCCCGACCGGTTCCCGAGGAGCCGGACGACCGCCCCATCACCCTGCCCCGCCTGCAGCAGATGCGCGAGGCCGGTGAACGCATCGCGATGCTGGCGGTCTATGACGCCACCTTTGCCGCCCTGGCCGCCCGCGCCGGCGCCGACTGTCTGCTGGTGGGCGATTCGCTGGGCATGGTCGTCCAGGGTCACGACAGCACGGTTCCCGTGACGATGGATGCGATGTGCTATCACGTCGAGGCGGTCGCGCGCGGCGTTCAGGCCGTCGAGGGGCGCCGTCCGCTGGTGGTGGCCGACATGCCCTTTGGCAGCTACGGTGGCCGCCCCGAAGACGCCTTTGCCAATGCCTGCCGGCTGATGCAGGCCGGTGCACAGATGGTGAAGCTGGAAGGCGGTGGCTGGACGGCCCCGCTGGTGGAGATGCTGGCCGCCCGCGGTGTGCCGGTCTGTGCCCACCTCGGGCTGACGCCCCAGCACGTGCACGCCCTGGGTGGCTACCGCTTGCAGGGACGCAGCGAAACCGCCGCACGCCAGCTGAAGGAACAGGCGATCGAGCTGCAATATGCAGGTGCCAGCATGCTGGTGCTGGAGATGGTGCCGGCCTGGCTGGCACAACGCATCACGCGCCGTCTGCAACAGTGCAGCACCATCGGCATCGGAGCCGGTGCCTCCACCCACGGTCAGGTATTGGTGGCTTACGATCTGCTGGGGGCCGGCACACGCAAGCCTGCCCGGTTCGTGCGGGATTTTCTGAGCGAACATGCCTCGATCCCCGACGCCCTGCGCGGTTACGTGCAGGCCGTCAAGGCCGGCGATTTCCCCGAAGAAGAACGGCATGCCTGGTAAGTTTCCCACCCACACATGCAGATAGTTCGTATCCTTTCCGATTTGCGCACAACCCTTGCGCGCACCGCTCCGGTACTCGTGCCGACGATGGGCAACCTGCACGCCGGCCATCTGGCCCTGATCGAGCAGGCACGCCGGCACGGTGACATGGTGGTGACGACGATCTTCGTCAACCGGCTGCAGTTTCTGCCGCACGAGGATTTCGACAGTTACCCCCGCACTTTCGATCAGGATTGTGCCGCGCTGGCAGCCGCCGGATGCGATGTGCTGTTCGCCCCACCCGAACACGAGCTGTATCCACATCCCCAGACCTTTCGGGTGCAGCCCGACCCGCTGCTGGCCGACATCCTCGAAGGCGAGTTTCGGCCCGGTTTCTTTTCAGGCGTCAGCACCGTCGTGATGAAACTGTTTGGTTGCGTACAACCGGCAGCCGCCGTCTTTGGCCGCAAGGATTATCAGCAGCTGATGGTGATCCGCCAGCTGGTGCAGCAGTTTGCCCTTCCCATCGACATCATTGCCCACGACACCGTGCGCGAAGCCGATGGCCTGGCCATGAGCTCGCGCAACCGCTATCTGAGTGCCGACGAACGTGCCGAAGCCGTGCAGCTGAACCGCACCTTGCACGGGATGGCCGCCCGGCTGAAGGCCGGCGACCCGATTGCCGATATCGAAGCTGCCGCCATGCAGCACCTGCGCACCCGCGGCTGGCAGCCGGATTATCTGAGCATCCGCCGCCGCAGTGACCTGCAGGCGCCTGGCACGCCCGTTGGCACCGTGCCTGCACAGGCTTCACACATCCGCACCGCCGGCACGGCATCGCCTCCGGCAAGCCCTGACGTCGATGCCGCACCGTTCCCTTGCCCAGACCCGGAGCCGCTGGTGATCCTGGGGGCAGCCCGGCTGGGGCACACGCGGCTGCTCGACAACCTGGAAGTGCCCTAGCACTGTCCGGAAGCGTGGACGGCAGGATGCGCGACAGCCGGAATCCATCGCACCGGGCGCCATGTGCACCCGAGCCGCAGCCCGCGCATCGTCTGCCATTCCGGCCCCTGGAGGCGTTTTCAGGCGCCGGCCAGATAGCGGGCAAATTCGTCATCGGGCACCATGCTGCCCCCGGTGGCCCAGACCAGATGGGTGGCACGGGCAGCACGGGCCGGCGATATTCCCTGCTGTTCAAGATAATCGCGTGATTGCAGCACGCGCAGGAAACCGGGAATGCCGGCCACGGCCGAGGGCTCCAGCCGCAGGCCTTCCTGCTGGTACACCTGACGCAGGAGCGCAAACAGCGTGTCGTCGCCAACCGTGTAATAACCATCGATCAGGCGCTGCATGGCGCGCCCGACAAATCCCGACGGCCGCCCCACCGCCAGGCCATCAGCTGCGGTGCGGTTATCAAGGCCCAGCTCCTGTACACAGATCCCATCGTGCAGGCCGGTATAAACGCCCAGCATCATGCAGGGTGAATGCGTGGGTTCGGCAAAGATGCAGTGCACCGCATCGCCAAACTGCAGTTTCAGCCCAAAGGCGACGCCACCGGGCCCCCCGCCCACGCCACAGGGCAGATAAACGAACAGCGGGTGATCGACGTCCACCCGGATGCCCGCCTGCTGCAACTGGCGCGCCAGCCGCTCGGCTGCCACGGCGTACCCCAGAAACAGGTGAGGTGAATTCTCGTCATCGACGAAATAGCAGTTGGGATCGGCCAGCGCCTCGCGCCGGCCTTCGGCGACGGCCCGGCCATAGTCACTGGCATGCTCGATGACCTCGACCCCCTGCGCCCGCAGCCGTTCCTTTTTCCAGGCGCGGGCATCGGCCGACAGGTGAACTCGGGCCTTGAACCCCAGCGTGGCACTCATCAGGCCGATGGAGAGCCCCAGGTTGCCGGTGGAGCCCACGGCGATGCGATACTGGCCAAAAAACTCGCGCACCTCGGCGCTGTCGAGCCGGGCATAGTCATCATCGATCTCCAGCACGCCGGCCTGCAGCGCCAGCTGTTCGGCATGGCGCAATACCTCGTGGATGCCCCCACGCGCCTTGATCGATCCCGAAACCGGCAACTCGCTGTCGGCCTTCAGCCAGAGCTGCCCGCTGACGGAAGCATCGATGACCGGCATGCTGACCTGCAACTGCGGCAGGCGTACCAGCCGTGATTCGATGATGCCCCCCACCGCCGCCGTCTCGGGAAAGCAGCGGGCGATATAGGGGCCAAAGCGCTGCAGGCGCTGGCTGGCATCCGCCACGTCGGAGGCATCCAGACCGACATCGCCCAGCGCCTCGGCTGCAGGCGCCAGCGCCGGGTTGAACCAGGCGCATTCGTGCCGGGCGATCAGCTCCCGCAACAGCGGGTGCGTCTGCAACCACTGTGCCACGCACCTGCCCCCCACGACGGTGTCAGGCGTCACCACGTCACCCACCTGCAGCCCGCCATCGGCCTGTCCACCGCCCTGCCCCTGCATGTCCTGCTCTCCCTGCCCAACGGCCTGTGCGCAATGTCATCAGGGTATCAGAGGGGCGCGGGCATCGGGCAAGAGGCCCGGCATCGCGGTGCGATCCGGAGATGCCGGCGCCGCAGGGCGATTCAGCACATATCCCGCCTTGGCCCTGCCTTGCCCCTCTGACGTGTCAGGCGTGCTTGTTCCTGTTTTTGGCACCGCCCTGCCGGGCCTTGAAGCGCGGATTGGATTTGCAAATGACATAGATGCGCCCGCGCCGGCGCACGATCTGGCAATCGCGGCTGCGTTTCTTGGCTTCTTTCAGCGAGGACAGAACTTGCATGACGGCTCCCGTTCGGGCCAGGCGGCCCATCACGTGGCGCTGCACCAGGTCAGCGCCGGTTTCAAAGCCATTAATGATATTGCATTCTTATTATCAAGAACAAGTCACGCAGCTGTCCAGCGACGGGCACGCTGCAGGCGCAAGGCCGCCAGGGCTGCCCTGTCGTCGATCAGGCGATACTCGCCCGGCATCAGGCCTTCCAGCCCCCAGGGGCCGACGCGGGTGCGGATCAGGCGCAGCGTGGGCAGGCCGACGTGGGCCGTCATCCGGCGCACCTGGCGGTTGCGGCCTTCGTCGATGACCAGTTCGATCCAGCTGTCGGGGATGTGCTGGCGCACGCGAATGGGTGGATGGCGTGGCCAGCCCGGCTGAAAATCGGGACGCACGCGGCAACGGGCCGGCCGGGTGGGGCCATCACGCAGCAGCACGCCGTCGCGCAGCTGGCGGGTGTGGGTCTCGGTGGCGATGCCTTCCACCTGCGCCAGATAGGTCTTGTGCACGCCGGCACGGTTGCTGGCAATGGCGGTTTTGAGCGCCGCATTGTCGGTCAGCAGCAGCAAGCCTTCGCTGTCGGCATCCAGTCGGCCGGCAGCATAGACATCCGGCACATCGATATAGGCCGCCAGCGATTGCCAGCGCCCCTCGGGGGTGAACTGCGACAGCACACCGTAGGGCTTGTTGAACAGGAGCAGCATGAATGTATGCGGGCCACGTATGCGGGCTACAAATGGTCGAGTCTACCGGCCCGTGCGGCCGCGTGCCCGCTCCCCGCCCGAAGTTTGTAAAATCGGCGGTTTACCCGCCATGCCCTCGACCACCTGCAGGGCAGGATCCTGCCGGCCCGGCCAGATGGCGTACACGACCCCCTGTTGGCACCCCTTGCAGGCGCTCCGATCGATGCCCCATGCGACGCCTCCACGGTCGACACCCCGCCCAGCCGGCCGCCGGTGCAGGCGCGCCCCCGGCCGGCCGCACGCGTGCATGGCCCCCCCCGTCCCCTGATGAGCATGGACAAGACGAAAGTTGACGAGGCCTTTGCCGGGCACACACCCATGATGCGCCAGTACCTGGGGCTGAAGGCACAGCACCCCGGCGTATTGCTGTTTTACCGGATGGGGGATTTCTACGAGCTGTTCTATGAGGACGCCCAGCGGGCGGCGGCGCTGCTGTCGATCACCCTGACCCGGCGCGGCACATCGGCCGGCGAGCCGATCCCGATGGCTGGGGTGCCGGTACAGGCGCTGGAGCAATATCTGGCACGTCTGGTGGCACTGGGCGAATCGGTGGCCATCTGCGAGCAGATCGGCGATCCGGCCACCAGCAAGGGGCCGGTGGAGCGCAAGGTGGTGCGCACGATCACGCCGGGCACGCTGACCGATGCACAGCTCCTGCCCGAGCGTGAGGATCGGCCGCTGGCGGCACTGGTGTTTTCTGGCACGGGAAAGCAGGCGCAGGTGACGCTGGCCTGCGTGGTTGCTGCCAGTGGACGCTGCACGCTGACGACACTGCCCGAAACCGAGCTGGAGGCCGAGATCGAACGGGTGGCCCCGGGCGAGCTGCTGGTGGCCGAGAGCACGGCACGCAACAAGGCGGTGCTGCTGGAGCGCATCCGCCAGCAGGTACGGCGCGGCCCGGTGATGCCGGTGCTGACACGCCCCGACTGGCATTTCGATGCCCAGCGCGGAGGCCAGGCCATCCGCGAGGCCCTGGGCCTGCAGACGCTGCACGCCACCGAGCTGCAGGATGATCCTGACGGACTGAAAGCCATCGGTGCACTGCTGGCCTATCTGGCACTCAACATCGGTCAACCCTTCCGGCATCTGCAACCGGTCGAGCGGCTGCGTCGCGACACACTGGTGGTGATCGATCAGGTGGCCCGCCGCAATCTGGAGCTGGTGCGGCCCCTGCAGGATGAACAGGGCGGCGCAACGCTCCTGTCGCGCATGGACCGCTGCGCCACCTCGGCCGGCAGCCGGCTGCTGCGGCAATGGTTGCAGGCCCCCTTGCAGGACCGCGACCAGGTACGCGCCCGCCAGGCGCTGGTGGCGCTGTTGCTGGACAACGGCATGCAGCAGCCGATCGGCCGCTTGCTGGCGCAGGTGGCCGATATCGAGCGGATCAGCAGCCGGATCATGCTGGGCAGTGCCCGCCCGCGCGAACTGGTGGCGCTGCGCGACAGCCTGCCGGTGCTGGCGGCCTGCGTGCAGCAGTTGCAGATGCAGGTGGATGACGAGACCGAGGCGGCAGCCCTCACCGCCCTGCAATGGCTGGCGCAGGTGGCTGCGGTGGACGAGGCGATGGCGCAGCGCCTGCATGCCACGCTGCTGGACGAGCCGGCCACACAGGTGCGCGATGGCGGCGTGATCCGCCCGGGGCTGGATGCCGAGCTGGACGAGCTGCGCGCCATCGATCAGGGATGTGACGGCTTTCTGGCCGAGATGGAGCAGCGCGAGCGCGAGCGCACCGGCATCGCCACACTGAAGGTGGGCTACAACAGCGTGCACGGTTTCTACATCGAGGTGGGGCGCAGCCATGCCGAACGCATTCCCACCGAGTACCGCCGGCGTCAGACCCTGAAGGCCGCCGAACGCTACATCACCCCGGAACTGAAAGCCTTCGAAGACAAGGCACTGTCGGCCCGCGAGCGGGCACTGGCGCGCGAGCGGCTGCTGTACGAACAGCTGCTGACCTCGCTGGAGCCGCACACGGCTGCCTTGCAGCAGATGGCAGCCGGCCTGGCGCATCTGGATGTCTGCCAGGCTTTTGCACAGGTGGCCGCCCAGTCCGGCTGGGTTCGGCCCACGCTGATGGCGGTGCCGGGATTGCAGATCCGCGCCGGGCGTCACCCCGTCGTGGAAGAAATGGTCGAACAGTTCATCCCCAACGATTGCGAGCTGACCCCGCAACGGCGCCTGCTGATCGTGACCGGGCCGAACATGGGTGGCAAATCGACCTACATGCGGCAATCGGCGCTGATGGCGATCCTGGCCTGGTGCGGCAGCTTCGTGCCGGCCGCCGAATGCCGGGTGGGACCGATCGACCGGATCTTCACCCGGATCGGTGCCTCGGACGATCTGGCAGGCGGACGCTCGACCTTCATGGTGGAGATGACCGAAGCGGCCGTCATCGTCAATGCCGCCACCGAACGTTCGCTGGTGCTGGTGGACGAGATCGGCCGCGGTACCTCAACTTTCGACGGGCTGGCCCTGGCCCATGCGATTGCACGCCATCTGCTGGTGCAACGTCGCTGCCTGACGCTGTTTGCCACCCATTATTTCGAGCTGACCAGTCTGGCCGCGCAGGATGACGCCGCGGTGAACCTGCACCTGTCGGCGGCCGAGCACAACGGACGCATCGTCTTTCTCCATCAGGTGTGCGCCGGCCCGGCCAACAAGAGCCACGGCCTGCAGGTGGCCAAGCTGGCCGGTCTGCCGGCAACGCTGTTGCGCCACGCCGCAGCCGTGCTGCAACGGCTGGAAGAACACGCCGCCGGCGAACGGCCGCAGCTGGACCTGTTCGCCGCCCAGGCCCATGAACAGGCCGCCACCGGGGTGGATGTTGCCCCATTCGACACCCAAACGGAGGACAATGGCGGGATGAGCCGCTTGACCCCCGACGAGGACGCCCTGCAGGTACTGGAGGCGCTGCGGCACCTGGACCTGGACTCGCTCAGTCCCCGGCAGGCGATCGAGATGCTCTATCAATGGCGCCAGTCACTGGAGAAGCCCGCACGATGAGCAAGCCGATGCAACCGCTCCCCCCTTCGCAACCCGCCCCTCCCCGCCGCCGTGCGCTGCGGACACTGGCCGCTGCCGTGGCCACGCCACCGCTGGCCCTGACCGGCACGCTGGCCAGCTCCAGGCCCGATCTGCCGGCTTTTGACGAAGAGGCGCTGGCCGATCTCGACCGCATCCAGAAGCAGCAGCCCCCCCAGCCGGGCCGCCCGCCGCTGAGCCAGACGCTGAACGGCTGGGGCAGCGGCACCGTGCCCGACGACCGGGCCGACAGGCCCTTCACCTTCGGCTTCATCGGCGACACCCCGTACAACCGGCTGGACCAGCAGGGCCTGAAGCGCGTGATGGCCGGCCTGGACGACAGCGATCTGGCCTTCGTGCTGCACGTGGGCGACATCAAGAGCCGGGGCGAGGCCTGCTCCAACATGTTGCTGCTCGACCGTCTGGAGATGCTGGATCGCAGCCGCAACCCGCTCGTCTACACCCCGGGCGACAACGAATGGACCGACTGCGGCTGGGTGGATCCCAATGATCCCTACGCCCCGGGTTCACCGCTCGACCGCCTGCACTGGCTGCGCCAGCAGGTGTATCACCACCCCGAATCCCTGGGCGCCCGCCGCATGCGGGTCGAGCAGCAGCGGCAGATGATTACGCAACTGTCGGTGGCCGATTCCAACGGCCTGCACCAGCCACGCCTGCCCGAAAACATGCGCTGGCGGATTGGCTCGCTCCAGTTCTGCACCATTCACGTGGTGGGCAGCAACAATGGCATGTTCCAGACACCGGCGATGCGCGAAGCCTGGGCGCTGCGCCAACAGGCCAATGCGATCTGGCTGACCGAAACCGCCGTGCTGGCCCGCCGCTATGGCGCCAAGGGGCTGGTGATCGCCACCCATGCCAACATGCGCTTCGAGAAGGACCGCAACGACGGCTGGAACGCCACCCGGCAGGCGATCATCTCGACGGCAGCCGAGTTTGGCGGGCCGGTGGCCCTGCTGCATGGCGACACCCACATCTTTCGCACCGACCGGTTGCTGCTGCAATCACACGGGCTGGAGAACTTCGTGCGTGTCGAATGCTTTGGCTCGCCCTTTACCTGGCAGTGGGTGACGATCCGCTGGAACCCCGAGGCCGCCCGGCCCATCCGGCCGGACCCGGAGGCCGGCCCGGCCTTCAAGGTCTACACCCATCACGCCTGAGTGCCCCCCGGCCTTTCCCCTGGTCCCTGGCCCAAAGGCCCCCCGGCCCGCCGTCCCTCGTCCTGAAGGCCTGCCATGGCGCCGGGCGTCATGCGACCTGCGGGTCCTCGGTTCCGGGCGATATATGTCAGCACGTATCAAAGCCGGCTGCCGTTTACGTTCGGGCGCCAACGACTACATGCCCCGAACAATGCAGCAGAATCCAGGTGCTAAGATGCCTGTCCAATGTGGTCGGGGCCGGTTCCCCTGCATGCCGGCAGCAGGGCTGCCGCGCAGGCATGCAGCGGACCCGGTCAGCGGCCACGAGCGACCTCAATTTTCTGGAGAGACCGTTTCATGCGTAAGATGATTTTTGCTGCCCCGCTGCTGGCTCTGGCCCTGGTGGCCTGCAACAAGGAAGAACCGGCTGCCGAAGCCGCGAAGAACGCGCTTGAAGCTGCCAAGGAGAACGCCTCGCAGGCAGCCGACTCGGCCAAGAAGGCTGCTGACGATGCGAAGGAGGCAGCGGGCCACGCCGTGGAAGCCGGCAAGGAATCGGCCGCCCAGAACGCCGAACAGGCCAAGGACGCCACCGTCGAGAAGGCTACCGAGCTGAAGGATGCGGCCGGCCAGAAGGCCGACGAGGCCAAGGATGCCGCGGCCCGTGCGGTGGATGCCGCCCGTGAGGCCGCTGCCGAAGCCAAGAAGTGACGGGCATCCGGCCTGTCGGCTGGCGGGGGGCATCCGGCAGGCCTGGGCGCACGGCGGCGCCGTGACCGCCTTGCGGGCCGTGGCGTGATGCCTGCCCGCTTCCCCCTGCGGCAATACGGCCCGGCATCATCACACCGGGCCGGAACGGCTGTCAGCGAATGTTCTCGTGCAGCACCCGTACCAGGCGCTCGGCCACCCGCCGATCTTCTTCCGCCTGGGGCAGGCTGCCATCGCCCATCCGCACGCTGACGGTGGACTGTTCCCCCTCGCCCTGCACCAGCAACTGGTAGTGCTGACGGCTGAGATCCTTGCGCTCGCCCGAGAAGATGCGCGAGAGCGTGCCCTGGCTCTGGTCGATGCGCTCGGGATCGACATAGCGGATATCGTAGACACCGCGCTCACGGTTGCGGTCCTCGATGACGAAATCGAGCCGATCGAGCACCAGACCGACATCGCGCCAGCTGCGCTCGAAATCCTGGGCGATGCGCAGTTGGGCGCCCTGGGCCTGATCGGCCGCCACGATCTGCGAACGCCCCTGGCGGGCCGTACCTTCGTCCACTTCGGTGGTGGGCACCTTCTGCACCTGGCCTGACAGCGGCCTGCTGCCAAAGGCCTGGGCAAAGCGCGCCAGCATCCGCTGGAGGTATTCGGTTTCCAGTGCCGGCCGGTTGTCGTTGTTGGGCACCCAGGTGGAACGGTCCTTGTTGGTGCCCTGCAGCACCTCTTCGCGCCCATAGTAGGTCAGGTAGACCTCGGTACCGCCATCGGCCGTTCGCTCCAGGCGGGTACGGTACTTGTCACGCTCGCCGGTGGCATAAATGGCGTTGGCCTTGCGCGAGAGGATGCCGCGCACGCCGCTGTTCTCGACCCGCTGATAACGCTCGGCCCAGTCGGTTTCCATGATGCCCAGCTGCGGCGAGGCCTGTTCAAGGTTGAAACCCTGCACCGCCCAGAAATCGAGCAGTACCGGCCAGACGGCTTCGGGATCGGCATCGACGACGATCCAGCGCACCTGTCCATCACGATGGATGCGGGCCACCCCGGACTGCGGCAGCACGTTGCCGGCACGGGCGGCCTGCCCCTCGCCTTCGGCATCGTCACGCGCGCGGTTGTAATCGAGCAGGCTCTGGCTCTGATCCTGCGTGGGCAGGGTGTAGCGGTTGTCGGATCTGGGGCTGACCAGATCAGGCGGCACGTCGAGCACCGGGCCACGCCGGGCGTTGCGGTACTCGACGTTGTCGGCTTCGAGCGCGTCGCGCAGCGAGGTGCATCCACCCGCCAGCAGCAGCGATGCAAGCAGCGCCGGCAGCAGCCGGCGGACAGGCGGGCGCAGGGAAGAACTCATCGGGTGTAGGCTCCAGTGGTTTGCAGGGCGTCGAGCAGCCCGGCGGTGCAGGCGGTGTTGAGCGGCGACAGCGGCAGGCGCACGGCCGGACTGGCGATGCGCCCCATGCGGGCCAATGCCCACTTGACGGGAACCGGGTTGGGTTCGCAGAACAGGCGCTCGTGCAGCGGCATCAGCCGCCGGTTGATGGCACGTGCACCGATGACATCGCCTGCCAGCGCCTTGGCGCACATCTCGGCCATCAGCGCCGGCGCCACGTTGGCCGTCACCGAGATCACGCCATGCCCCCCGACGGCCATCAGGCCCAGGGCCGAGTCGTCGTTGCCGCTGTAAACCGCAAAGTCCTCGGGCACACGGGCCAGCAGCGAGGCGCCCCGGCCGACATCCCCGGTGGCATCCTTGAGACCGATGATGTTGGGGTGTTCGGCCAGTCGCAACACGGTCTGGTTGGAGATATCGGCCACCGTACGGCCCGGCACGTTGTAGAGGATGACCGGCAGCCCCCCCTCGTCGGCCACCGTGGTGAAGTGGCGGTACATCCCCTCCTGCGAAGGCTTGTTATAGTAGGGTGCCACCTGCAGTGTGGCGTCGGCGCCGATGTCGCGGGCACGGCGGGTGAGATCGATGGCTTCCCGAGTGGAATTGGCGCCGGTGCCGGCAATGACCGGGATGCGTCCGTCACAATGGCGGACGGCGGTCTCGATCAGCGCGCAGTGCTCGTCGACATCGACGGTGGGGGATTCACCGGTGGTGCCGACGGCGACGATGGCACTGGTCCCCGACTCGATGTGCCAGTCCAGCAGCGTGCGGTAGGAATCGAAATCCAGCGAGCCATCCGCCTTCATCGGCGAAACGACGGCAACCAGACTGCCTTTAATCATCATGGTGAGTTCTCCCGATGGGTTGGGCACGGTGTGCGTTGCCCGCCAGCATGGCGGGGCAAACGACGCCTGCAACCAGCCGGGACATGCGGCGGGGCTGGGCCAGCAGGCATCTTGCGTGTCAGATGGCAGGCATTCTAGCGCAGCACCACGGGCGTGTTGCTGCGCCAGGCCACCATCCGCTGGACAAGGGCGGGGCGTGGTGAAAGCGTCATCCCCTGCTCGAAGGCAGCGACCCGCAGGGCCGCCCGTCGGGCTACCGCCAGCAATTCGTCGGCCTGAAGGAGGAAGGCCGGATTCGACGGCTTACCATATCGCCCGTGACCCTCTGCATAGGTTTCGTAAATCAGGCAACCGCCGTCTGCCAGCAAGTCCATCAGCAGATCCAGTCTTGAACGGAACAGATATCTGGTAACGACAATGACCGCAAACCGCTCCGCGCACCAGTCCCAGGCACCGGCCTCCAGGTCGGTCACCCGGGCATCGATGCCCGGTATGCCTGCCAGCGCCAGGCAGGCGGGATCGCGGTCGAGCGCCAGCACCCGGTATCCCATCGCTGCCGCCAGCCTGGCATGCCGGCCGCTGCCGCAGGCAAAATCCAGCAGGCGTCCGTGGCCGGTGGGCGTGGGCAGCCAGCGCCTGACCCATTCGCTGGGCGGATTCTCGTTCGTGTTGACAGCCGTGAGCAGGGGAAACATGGACATCGACCTCGTGGCAGGCATGGGGGGTGACGCGTGACCAGAAAGCCTGCAGCCAGGAGTGTAGCGAACAAGCCCTGGCACAAGCTCGTCGAGCGTGTGCAGTCGCTGCTGGTCTTTGCCCTGCCCTGTGCCATGGCAGCGATCATCATGCTCGGTCACGAGATGTATCCCGAGTGGATGAACACCTACGTCTGGTACATGACGCCGATCGCGCTGGCAACCGTCACGCTGTTTGCCTACAGCCTGCTGCAGACCAGCCGGCGGCTTCAGGCGCAGAAGGAGGACAACCAGCGCCTGACCGAGCTGCAGAACCAGTACGGCGTGGCCGAGGACCTGGGCCGCACCGGCGCCTGGGTGCTGAACCTGAAGGACAACAGCTTTCACTGGAGTCCGGGCTGCTTCGAGGTGTTCGGCATCGACCGTGTCAGCAGCAAGAACAGGGCGCCCTCACACCGGGCCTTCTTCATCTGCATTCACCCCGACGACCAGGAGCGCTGGCAGGAGGCGCATCGTCACGGCATCAGAAGTGGCGAGGAGATCCGGCTGGATTATCGTTACGTCAGGGACGGCAGCCAGGTGATCTGGGTGCGCTCGGTCTCGCGCGCCGAAATGGACAGCGACGGCAAGGCGGTGCGCCTGGCCGGGGTGGTACAGGACATCACGCAGGTGCGGCATATGGCCGATGTGCTGGAAGCCAACGAAGCCAAGTACCGCGCGCTGACCGAACTGAGTGCCGACTGGGACTGGGAACTGGATGCCGATCTGCGCATCCGCTCGATCTCGGGCCGCATCGCCCAGACCCCGCTGGCCTCGTGGGCACGCAGTCTGGCGGGGCGTCATTTCTGGGATGCCGAAGTCTTCCGCCCGCAGCATGACGAATGGGCTGCCCTGCAGGCCAGGCTGAAAGCCCATGAGGATTTCGAGGAATTCCGCTTCAGCTTCGTGGCCGATGGCAAGAGCATTTTCACCATCGAGCTGTCGGGGCGCGCCGTCAAGGACGCCGACGGCCAGCTGCAGGGCTATGCCGGCATCGGCCGTGACATCACCACCGAGGCCCATCAGCAGCTGATCCTGCAACTGGAGAGCGACATCTCGACGGTGATGCAGGAGCACGACGACATGTCGACCGTGTTGCAGGGCATCATCCACAAGCTGTGCGAGGTGATGGACTGGCGCGGCGGCGCCCACCTGGAACAGATCCCCGGCACGCAGTCGATCACCGTGCGCGAGAGCTACGGCGACGCCGGGATCATGGCGATGTTCAACCAGCTGCCCAGGCAGATTCCGGTGGCGGCCAACTCGGTGGAAGCCCGCGCCTGGGAAGGTCTGGGCGGCGTGCTGCCCACCCCCAACCACAACCCCGCCTTTGCCGAACGCTACCAGATGGTGGCCCTGAAGGTGCCGTCGGCCTTCGTGGCACCACTGCTGGACGAGAAGAAAAAGGTGCTGTCGGCGCTGTTCTTCTTTCCGCGCAACCGGCTGGTACCCGACAAGCTGCTCAACGACCTGATGCGCACGCTGTCGCAGGCGATGTCGCAGTACATCCAGCGCAAGCGCGTCGAGGAAAAGCTGCGCCGCGCCTCGCAGCACGACGCCCTGACCGGCCTGCCCAACCGGATGTATCTGTCCGAGCAGCTGGACAAGCGCCTGAGCCGCAAGCAGCCGATGGCTGTGCTCTATATCGATCTGGACCGCTACAAGGCGATCAACGACACCCTGGGACACCAGGCCGGCGACCAGGTGCTGGTGGAAGTGGCGCAACGCTTCAAGACCACCATCGGCCCCACCAACATCGCCAGCCGGGTGGGCGGCGACGAGTTCATCCTGCTGCTGGACAATCTGAGCGACCGTGCACGGGTGGAAGACATCGCCCGCAAGGTGCTGGCTGCCGTCGAACGCCCCTTCATCCTCTCGGGACGGGCGCACTTCCTGTCGGCCAGCATCGGCGTGGCCCTGGCGCCCGAACACGGCACCGATGCCAGCACCCTCATCAAGTGTGCCGACAACGCGATGTACACGGTGAAGTCGGAGGGCCGCAACGACGTGCGCTTCTTCAGCAAGGACCTGAAGACCGAGCGCACCAGCTCGCACGCCCAGCTCACCAACGATCTGCCGCTGGCGATGGAGCGTGGCGAGGTCGAACTGCACTATCAGCCGGTGATCTCGGCCACCGATCTTCAGATCTGCGGCATCGAGGGCCTGATCCGCTGGCGCCACCCCACGCAGGGCCTGCTGCTGCCCGAACAGTTCCTGCCCACGGCCGAACAGAGCAACCTGATGCGTCAGGTGGGGGTCTGGGTGGTGCGCCGGGCCCTGGATGACCGCATGGCGCTGGGCCTGCAACAGTTTCCCGAGATGGTGGTGTCGGTGAACATCTCGCCGACCCTGCTCAACGAGGAAGGTTTCCTGGGGCAGCTGAGCAGCCTGCTGCGTGAGCGCAACTTCCCGCCCCGGCTGCTGCGTCTGGAACTGACCGAAAACACGCTGATCGAAGGCTCCAGCCGCACCATCACGCTGCTGTCGGCGCTGGGCCGGCTGGGCGTGCAGGTGATGATCGACAACTTCGGCACCGGCTATGCCTCGCTGTCCTATCTGAGCAATCTGCCGGTGAGCGGCCTGAAGATCGACCAGAGCTTCATCCACGGCCTGCCAGCCCAGCGTGGCAACGCCGCCATCACCCAGGCGATCATGACGCTGGCCAGCAAGCTGGAGCTGCAGGTGATCGCCGAGGGCGTGGAAAAACCCGAGGAACTCCAGGCCCTGCGTGGCTATGGCTGCAAGATGATGCAGGGCAACGGCATCTGCCCGCCCCTGCCGCTCCAGAAGCTGGCCGCCTATCTGCACAAGAAGCAGGCGCCACAGCGCCAGGCCAGCAGCGCACAGGCGCTTTGAGGCAACGGGGCGCTCCCTGCCGGCACGCCAGCGGGCGGCAGGACAGGGCGCCGGCTCGCGGCCTCTTCAGTCGGCCAGCAGTTGCGAGAGGACCGATGCGACACGGGCAGCCGCCTCGGCGGGCACCTCATCCAGGCAGGCGCGTTGCGCCTCCCAGGCGGCCGGATCGGCCTTGAGGGCGGCGATGCAGGCGCCACAATCCCTGGGGCTGTCAAAGCCCAGGCTCTGCAGGCACGTCACGCCCTCGGCATCGAGCAGCTTGAAATAGAAGCGGCCATCACGCTCGCGGTATTGCTTGAACTGCGGCCGGGCCGCCGCACCCTTGCCCGCCCTGGCAGCACCGGCAGCCCCCCTGCCCGGGACGGCGGCCGTGGCCAGCGAGCGGATGCCCACCGCCTCGCGCACCGCCTTCATCAGCGGCGCAGCATCGGCCCGTGCCTTGTCGGCCCCCGCCTGCAGGATCGCCTCGATCTGCCCGGGCTGCGCCATCAGGGCCTCATAGCGCTCACGCATCGGCGCCAGCGTGCGCTCCAGCTGCTCGAACAGCGCCCGCTTGGCCTCGCCCCAACCCAGCCCGTCGTGCAGCGCCTGACGGAAAGCCGCGCTCTCGTCGGCCGTGGCAAAAGCCTGAAACAGCTGGAACAGCGCCGAGCCATCCGCCTCCTTCGGCTCGCCGGGCTTGCGCGAATCGGTGACGATGCCGGCAATGGCCTTTTCCAGCTGCCGGGAGCTGGAAAACAGCGGGATGGTGTTGTTGTAGCTCTTGCTCATCTTGCGGCCGTCCAGGCCCGGCAAGGTCCCCACGCTCTCGTCCACCTGCACCTGCGGCAGCGTCAGCACCTCGCCATAGAGGTGGTTGAAGCGCTGGGCCACGTCACGGGCGATCTCCAGGTGCTGGACCTGATCCGCCCCCACCGGCACGCGGTCGGCACGGAAGATCAGGATGTCGGCTGCCATCAGCACCGGATACATGAACAGGCCGGCGGTGACATCGGCATCCAGATCCAGCCCGGCCTCACGGTTGCGGTCGTTGGCTGCCTTGTAGGCATGGGCACGATTGAGCAGCCCCTTGCCGGTCACGCAGGTCAGGTACCAGCACAGCTCGGGAATCTCGGGCAGATCGGACTGGCGGTAGAAGAACACGCGCTCCGGATCCAGCCCGGCGGCCAGCCAGCAGGCGGCAATCTCCAGCGTCGAGCGCTGGATGCGTGCAGGTTCGGGACACTTGATGAGGCCGTGCAGGTCGGCCAGAAAGAAGAAGCTCTGGACGTTGGCATCGCGGCTGGCGGCCACGGCCGGCCGGATCGCCCCGGCATAGTTGCCCAGGTGCGGGCTGCCGGTGGTGGTGATGCCGGTAAGGACGCGAGGCAGAGCGGAAGAAGCGGGCATGGCAGACGGAAGAAGAAGGGGCAGATGCCGGCATTGAAACACGATCAGGGCCGCCGGGCTACCGCCGGATCAGCGCAGCATGCCCTCGATCGGCCCCAGTCCGGCCCGCAGGATCTGCGGCTCGTCACCGGTGACATCGATGACGGTGGTGGGCACCAGCTGCCCCGCCCCGCCATCCACCAGCAGGTCGATGCGCTTGCCGATGCGATCGGCAATATCGTCGGGGTCGGAGATCGGGTCATCATCGCCCGGCAGGATCAGCGAGGCACAGAGCACCGGCGCGCCCAGCTCGGCGAGCAAGGCCTGGATGATGGGCGCATCGGGCACCCGCAGGCCCAGGGTCTTGCGGGAGGGGTGCATCAGCCGGCGCGGCACCTCGCGGGTGGCGGGCAGGATGAAGGTGTAGGCACCCGGCGTCCACTCCTTCAGGAAGCGGAACTGACGATTGTCGACCTGGGCATATTGCGACAGCTCGGAGAGGTCGCGGCAGATCAGCGTCAGCAGGTGCTTGTCGTCGATGCCGCGCAACTGGCGCATGCGATCGACCGCACTGCGGTCGTCGAGGTGGCAGGCCAGCACGTAGCTGGCGTCGGTGGGCAAGGCCGCCAGCGCACCTTTCTGAAACTGTTCCGCCACCTGGCGGATGAGGCGCGGCTGGGGGTTCTGTGCGTGGATCTCGATGCGTTTCATGAGGGATGATTGTGCAACAGATCCGGCCAGTTGGCACAGATCGGGACTAGCCCGGAGGGCAGCGGCGGCACCTGCCCCAGCTCGACCCGGCTCTCGGTCGGCCCATGAAAATCCGAACCCCGCGAAGCCGCCACCCCCAGCCGGCGGCACCAGTGGGCAAAACGCTGCACATCGGCAGCATCGTGGCCGGCACAGACCACCTCGATCCCTTTGCCGCCCGCGGCCACAAAGTCTTCGGCCAGGGCCCACAACGCCGTCTCGCTCAGGCGATAGCGCCCCGGATGGGCCAGCACCGCGAGGCCACCGGCCGCACGGATCCAGCCCACCGCTTCATCCAGCGCGGCCCAGCGCTGCGGCACGAAACCGGGCTTGCCGGGCACCAGCCAGTGCTCGAAAACCTGCTGGGTATTGGCGCAGAAGCCTTGCTGCACCAGAAAGCGCGCAAAATGGCTGCGTGCCAGCAGCGCCGGGCTGGCCGCATGGCGCAGCGCCCCTTCATAGGCCCCCGGCACACCGGCCGCTGCCAGTGCGTCGGCAATCTCGCGCCCCCGGCCCAGCCGGCCATTGCGGTTGCGGGCCAGGCCATCCATCAGTGGGGAGGATGCCGGATCGATGCGCAAGCCCAGCACATGAATGGTTTCGCCTGCCCAGGTGACCGACACCTCCACCCCGGGCACGAAACCAATCCCCTGCCGGGCCGCCTCGGCCGCAGCATCGGGCAGGCCATCAAGGGTGTCATGATCGGTCAGCGCCAGCACCTGCACTCCCTGCGCGCGCGCGCGCTGCACCAGCGCTTGGGGCGTCAGCGTGCCGTCAGAGCAGATCGAATGGCTGTGAAGATCGATGTTGGGGAGCATCTGAAGATAGGGATAAAGGAGGCAGAAAGGCCGCGATATCGAATGCAGGCGCCGGGGCCCGGGCCTGAGCAATGCGGCAGGATCCTGCCGCCCCGGCTTCGGGACACCAGGCGGCCCCCACGCCGCTTCTGGCATTATAAGGACACGCGGAACAGGTTCCGCCAGCCCGGCTGCGTCGCTGCCTGGGACCTGTGTCGTCCATGGCACGACGATCGACGACACGGCCGCCTTCTGCCGTACCCCGACCGCAGGCGCCCCCATTCACGGCGCCATGTTCAGCGTATTCCCCGTGCCCAGGCACATCGACAACGGAGTGCATCATGCCCCTCTATGCCCTGCCCGACCGCAGTCCCCACCTGGCCGATGATGCCTGGGTGGCTCCATCGGCCACCGTGATCGGGGATGTCCGCCTGGGCGCACGCAGCAGCATCTGGTTTGGCGCGGTGCTGCGGGCCGACAACGAGCCGATCACCGTCGGCAACGGCACCAACATCCAGGAGAATGCCGTGCTGCACGTCGACCCCGACGCCCCGCTCACCCTGGGCGAGAACGTGACCGTGGGCCATCAGGCGATGCTGCACGGCTGCACCATCGGCGACAATAGCCTGATCGGCATCCAGGCGGTGGTCTTGAATCACGCCCGCATCGGCCGCAACTGTCTGGTGGGCGCCGGTGCACTTGTCACCGAAGGCAAGACCTTTGAAGACGGCTGGCTGATCCTCGGCTCGCCGGCCAGGGCGGTACGGCGGCTGAGCGACGAAGAGATCGCCGGCCTGCAGCGTTCGGCCACCACCTATCAGGCGCATGCCGCCCATTATCAACGGAACCTTCAAGAATGGACACCCTGATCCGCTTTGGCTTCAACCACCAGGTGCGCGGCCAGATCGTGCGGCTGGACAAGAGCTGGCTGCCGATCGTCACCCATCATCAGCGTTATGGCGAGCGTGACGTGCCGCCAACGGTGCGCGAGCGCCTGGGTGAGCTGACGGCCTCGGCGCTGCTGCTGGCCTCGTCGCTGAAGTTCGACGGCAGCCTGCTCCTGCAGATCCAGGGCACGGGCCCGGCACGGCTGTTCGTGGCCGAGTGCCAGGCCGACGGGCGTTTCCGGGCCACGGTCAAGCTGCAGGATGGTGCCGCCATTCCGCACGATGCCTCGTTCAATGACCTGGTCAACCCCGACGGCAAGGGCCGCTTCGCGGTGACGCTGCTGCCCGCCCGTGCGCCGGACGGCCAGGGTAACGGGCTGGACAATCCGTATCAGGGCATCATCCCCTTCGAGGGCGACACGGTGGCCGAGGTGCTGGAGCACTACATGTCGATGTCGGAGCAGCTGCCGACGCGGATGTGGCTGGCCGCCAGCGAACAGGCCGCCTTTGGCCTGCTGTTGCAGGTGATGCCGGGCACGCGGCCCGACGCGGCCGATCCACTGGAAGGGGGCGACGGCGAGGCAGCCCTGCTGTGGGAACAGCTGCAGGCACTGACCGACACGCTGACCCGCGAGGAGATGCTGAATCTGGCACCCGAGGACGTGCTGCGCCGCCTCTTCTGGGAAACCGGCATCGAGGCCTATGATCTGCGCAAGCCGGTGTTTTCGTGCAGCTGCTCGCGCGACAAGGTGGCGGGCATGCTGAAGATGCTGGGGCGCGAGGAAGTCGGCAACATCCTGGCCGAACAGGCCGGTGCCATCCAGGTGAACTGCGAATTCTGCCGCCTGCCCTACCGTTTTGACGAGGCGCAGGCCCTGGCCCTGTTCGATGACGGGCAGCCTGCCGGAGCAGCCGCACCAGGCTGAGCGTGGCGGGCCGGGGCGACGGAATGGCATTGCCCTGCAGGCGATGACATCAGCCTGCCCCTGACGGCGACATCACCTGACGGCAACATCATGTTGTCCCCTGACGTCCGGCATCCGCGGTCAGGGTGCCAGGCACGTTCCGGATCCGGATGCCATCCGCCCTCTCAGGGCTGGTGCGCCTCGGTCGGGCCTTCGGGGCTGGGGTTGATCTGGACGAAGATCTCGTCGTTGCGGACCATGCCCAGGCCGTAGCGGGCACGCTCCTCGATGGCCGAGGTACCGGACTTCAGGTCCTCCACCTCGGCTTCCATGCCTTCATTGCGCAGGCGCTTGCCCACGTTGATCTCGCGTTGCAGCGCCAGTTGCTGATCGAGGTTCCAGACGCGCAGCCAGCTGCCCTGACCCAGCCACAGCGGGTACTGGATCAGGAGCAACAGGGCCAGCAGAACGAAGAACAGCGGGCGCATTCAGGCAATGGCGGCTTCAGCGGATGCTGAAGAAGGCATCACGGCCCGGGTAGCTGGCGGTTTCGCCCAGATCTTCCTCGATGCGCAGCAGCTGGTTGTACTTGGCGATACGGTCACTGCGGGACATCGAGCCGGTCTTGATCTGCAGGGCGTTGGTGGCCACCGAGATGTCGGCGATGGTGGTGTCTTCGGTTTCGCCCGAGCGGTGCGAGACCACCGAGGTGTAACGGTGGCACTTGGCCAGCTCGATGGCGGCAAAAGTTTCGGTCAGCGTGCCGATCTGGTTCACCTTGATGAGGATCGAATTGCCGACGCCGGCCTTGATGCCTTCGGCCAGGATCTTGGTGTTGGTGACGAACAGGTCGTCGCCCACCAGCTGCACACGCTTGCCCAGGCGCTCGGTCAGGTGCTTCCAGCCATCCCAGTCGTTTTCGGCCATGCCGTCCTCGATCGAGATGATCGGATACTTGTCGCACCAGTCGGACAGCAGCTTGGTGAACTCGGGCGCGGTCAGCACCTTGTTCTCGCCGGTGAGGTGGTACTTGCCATCCTTGAAGAATTCGGAGCTGGCGCAGTCCAGACCGATCATGATGTCATCGCCCGGACGGTAGCCGGCTTTCTCGATGGCTTTCATGATGAGCTGAAGGGCAGCCTCATGGCTGTCGACCGACGGTGCAAAACCACCTTCATCACCCACGGCGGTCGGCATGCCGGCGTCGTTGATGAGCTTCTTGAGGGCGTGGAAGGTTTCGGCACCATAGCGCAGGGCTTCACGGAAGGTGGGGGCTCCCACCGGGATAATCATGAACTCCTGCAGATCGAGGTTGTTGTTGGCATGGGCGCCACCGTTGATGACGTTCATCATCGGCACCGGCAGCGACATCTGGCCCGAACCGCCCAGGTAACGGTACAGCGGCAGGCCCGATTCCTCGGCAGCCGCACGGGCCACGGCCATCGACACGGCCAGCATCGCGTTGGCCCCCAGGTTGGCCTTGTTCTCGGTGCCGTCCAGCTCGATCAGGGTACGGTCGACATAGGCCTGCTCGGTTGCGTCCAGACCCAGCACAGCCTCGGAAATCTCGGTGTTGATGTTCTCGACGGCTTTCAGGACGCCCTTGCCCCCATAGCGCTTGGCGTCACCATCCCGCAGCTCGATCGCTTCACGGGAACCCGTGGAGGCGCCCGACGGAACGGCAGCCCGCCCCATCACGCCGGATTCGAGCAGGACGTCGCATTCAACGGTGGGGTTGCCACGAGAATCGATGATCTCGCGTCCGATAATGTCGACGATTGTACTCATTGGCCTTTCTCCTCATCGGCTATGCCTTCAACACAAATCATGTTGAATTTTGCAGTTGCGCCGGCGCGCGCCTGACGCGCCTGCCGGTACAACTCTGAATCATAGTACGTACGGGCGGCATCCATATCATCAAACCTGATAAGGACTATGCGTTCCGGACGCCAATCGCCTTCAAACACCTCGGTACGCCCTCCCCGCGCCAGAAAACGGCCACCGCCGGCAGCCGTGGCACGGGTGGAAATCTCGCGGTAGGTGGCGATGCGTTCGGCGTCGGTCACACCGCCCACTTCGATCACAACATAAGCAGCCATGTCAGGACATCTCCATTTCGGGGAACTTCTGTTTCTTGACCACCGCATCCAGCGCGCGCAGCGTGGCCAGCAGCTCCCGCATCCGGCCCAGCGGCCAGGCATTGGGACCATCGGACAGCGCCTTGTCCGGATCGGGATGGGTCTCCATGAACAGCCCGGCCACACCGGTGGCCACGGCCGCCCGCGCCAGCACCGGGACGAATTCGCGCTGCCCGCCCGAACGGTCGCCCTGCCCCCCCGGCAGCTGCACCGAGTGGGTGGCATCGAAGACGACGGGACAGCCGGTCTCGCGCATGATGGCGAGCGAACGCATGTCGGACACCAGATTGTTGTAGCCAAAGCTGACACCGCGTTCACAGACCATCACGTTGTCTTCGGCCACACCGGCCTCACGCGCGGCAGCACGGGCCTTGGCCACCACCTGCTGCATGTCGTGTGGTGCCAGAAACTGGCCCTTCTTGATGTTGACCGGCTTGCCGCTGGCGGCCACCGCGTTGATGAAATCGGTCTGGCGGCACAGGAAGGCCGGCGTCTGCAACACGTCGACCACGGCAGCCACCGGGGCGATCTGTCCGATTTCGTGGACATCGGTGACGACTGGCACGCCGATCTGCTGACGGACCTTGTCAAGGATCTTCAGGCCGGCATCCATGCCCGGGCCACGGAAGGACTTGCCCGAACTGCGGTTGGCCTTGTCGAAGGACGACTTGTAGACGAAGGGGATGTCGAGCTCGGCGCAGATCTCCTTCAGCTGGCCGGCCGTGTCGAGGGCCAGCTGCTCGGACTCGATGGCGCAGGGGCCAGCGAGCAGGAAGAAGGGATGTTCAAGCCCGGCCGGGCGTCCTGCGATCTTCATGCGGCCTCCTGCCCCGTGCCGGCGGCATCATGCGCATGGGCCAGCGCCGCCTTGATGTAGGCGATGAACAGCGGGTGGCCATGACGCGGGTTGGAGGTGAATTCGGGGTGGAACTGCACGCCGAGGAACCACGGGTGTGCGCCTTCACCCGTCGATGGCAGCTCGATGGTTTCGGTGAGGCCTTCGCTGGGGGTACGGGCCGCAATGACCAGACCGGCCTCGCGCAGCCGCTCGACGTAATCGTTGTTGACCTCGAAGCGGTGACGGTGACGCTCATTCACGCTGTCGCCATAGATGCTGGCCAGCAGCGTGCCCGCCTGCACCGGACAGCGCTGTGCCCCCAGACGCATGGTGCCGCCCAGACCGGTGCTCTGGTCACGTTTCTCGACGGCGCCGGAGCGGTCGGTCCATTCGGTGATGAGCGCCACCACCGGGTGCGGGGTGTCGAGCGAGAACTCGGTGCTGTTGGCATCGTTCAGGCCGGCCACATGGCGGGCGTACTCGACCACCGCCAGCTGCATGCCCAGGCAGATGCCCAGGAAGGGCACCCGGTTTTCACGGGCATAGCGGATGGCCTGGATCTTGCCCTCGACCCCGCGCCTGCCAAAACCGCCGGGCACGAGGACGGCATCGTAGTTGGCCAGCATCGCACAACCGTCGCGCTCGATCTGCTCGGAATCGAGATAATCGATGGCCACGCGGGTGGAGGTGTGCATGCCGGCGTGCACCAGCGCCTCGGTCAGCGACTTGTAGGACTCGGTCAGGTCGACGTACTTGCCCACCATCGCGATGCGCACGTGATGGCGCGGATGCTCCAGCCGCTGGATGAGGGTGTCCCACAGCGACAGGTCGGCCGGCGGGCTGTCGATGCGCAACAGGTCGACGAGGATGTCGTCGACCTTCTGCTCGTGCAGCATGCGCGGAATCTTGTAAATGGAATCGGCATCGCGCACCGACACCACCGAATCGACCGGGATGTTGGAGAACATCGAGATCTTGGCGCGCTCGTCGTCGGGGATGTTGCGCACCGCGCGGCACAGCACCATGTCGGCCTGGATGCCGATCTTGCGCAGCTCCTGCAGCGAGTGCTGGGTGGGCTTGGTCTTCAGCTCGCCGGC
>JAUNLD010000111.1 GCA_030532425.1 Lautropia sp.
TCTCGATCAGGCGCAGGTAGGCCAGCGCATGCTTGACCTCGGCCCGCTCGAAGAAGCGCAGGCCCCCGTACACCCGGTACGGCACCCCGGCCGAAAACAGCGTCTGCTCCAGGATGCGCGACTGGGCGTTGGAACGGTAAAGGATGGCGATCTCGGCCCGCATCATGCCATCGGCCACCAGCGCGCGGATTTCTTCCAGCAGCCACTGCGCCTCGTCGCGGTCGGTGGCGGCCTCGTAAATGCGCACCGGCTCGCCTTCGCCGGCATCGGTCCAGAGATCCTTGCCCAGACGGCGGGCATTCTGACGGATCAGGTGGTTGGCCGAATCCAGGATGTTGGCGTGCGAGCGGTAGTTCTGCTCCAGCCGCACCAGGTTCTGCCCCGCATAGTCGCGCTCGAAAGCCGCCATGTTGCCCACATTGGCGCCACGGAATGCGTAGATCGACTGATCGTCGTCGCCCACCGCAAACAGGCTGGCCCCACCGCCGGCCAGCAGGGTCAGCCAGCGGTATTGCAGGTCGTTGGTATCCTGGAACTCGTCGATCAGGATGTGACGAAAACGCTGCTGGTAATGCTGCCGCAGCGGCTGATTGCGTTGCAGCAGCTCGTAGGCACGCAACAGCAGCTCGGAGAAATCGACCACGCCCTCGCGCTGGCACTGCTCGTCGTAGGCGGCGTACAGCTCGGCCAGGCGGCGGCTGTGGGCATCGGCCGCATGCGCATCGGCCGCACGCAGTCCCGCCTCCTTGTGGCGGTTGATGTACTGCTGCACCGACTTGGGCGGAAAGGCCTGGTCATCCACATTGAGGCCTCGCAACAGGCGCTTGATCGCCGAAAGCTGGTCGCCCCCGTCCATGATCTGGAAGCTGGCGGGCAAGCCGGCATCGCGGTGATGGGCGCGCAACATGCGGTTGCACAGGCCGTGGAAGGTGCCCACCCACATCGCCTTGGGGTTGGCCCCCAGCAGCATCGTCGACAGTCGCGCCAGCATCTCGCGTGCCGCCTTGTTGGTGAAGGTGACGGCCATGATGCCGGAGGGCGGACACTGGCCGGTGGACACCAGCCAGGCAATGCGCGTGGTGAGCACGCGCGTCTTGCCACTGCCGGCACCGGCAAGGATCAGTGCATGACCGGAAGGGACGGTAACAGCAGCCCGTTGCTGTTCATTGAGTGGGGCAATCAGATCAGCCATGCCGGCATTCTACCGGCCCACGGCCCAGGAACCGGCAGGTCGCGCCGGCCTCAGGAGGATCCGGATGAGCCCGCAGCCGGCGACGGGCGCCGGCCCTGACGATGCAGGCGGCGACGCAGCAGGCGCCCGCCCCAGGACAGGCGCCGGTATTCATCCTCGGTATAGCGCTTGCGGCGCCAGCCCACCACGGGAATGCGGTTGCCCGGGTGGCCCATGCCCGGCCCCCAGCGTGCCTGATAGCCATCCACGGCCCGGCCCTGCCGCTCCCAGCGCCAGGCCAGCCCCAGCAGCAGCAGCCACCAGGCCGCCACCAGCATCGCCAGGCCGCGCGGCACGTTCACGAACCAGAACCCGCTGCCGATGGTCAGCATCACCATCACCACCAGCCCGTAGCCCAGCAGCGAATGCAGAAACTCGAAGACACGGCGCCGCGCCGTCATGTCGTAATGATCGCCCGGCACATCATGCAGGTGCACGAGCGTGCGCGCCTGCCGCCGCCCGGGCCCGCCGATGCTGCCCCGCGCGGCGATGTTGACCAGCAGCAGCACCAGCATCGCCACCACCGTCCAGCCCGCCCAGGCGTGCGGATGCGCCAGGTGCTGATGCAGCGACATGCCGTGAAAGGCCAGATAGCAGCCCACCAGCAGGCACAGCACCGCCCCGCCACCGCACAGCCCGTGCACCCAGTGCCAGGCGCGATGATTGACCACACGTGGCCAGTCCTGCCCCGGCACGATCTTCCAGTAGCGCGCGGCCAGCACCGCCACCGGCACCAGCACGCCTCCGCCCAGAGCCATCAGCAGCCCGTGCCAGAAGTCGGTCTGGTTCAGCGTGTCGACATGGCCGGCACGCAGCGGCTGGCGCAGCCAGTCGACAAGGGACGACAGCCAGCCCGGCCATTGGATCATGAGCAACGAGTCCGTCATGTCAGCAGGGAGCGTGGGATGAACGCATTCGGTGAAGGCCAGAATCCCCGGGTCAGGCAGAACAGGTCCTCGCGGCAGCAGCCCCGGAAACTTGTTCATCCTTCCCCTTGGGAAGCTCAGGACAAGGCGACCAACGATGATACCCAAGACTGGCCCCCAGACTGCCGTGCGGTGTGGCGCATCAGCCCCGGACACGGCGCGATTTCATGCCATCGCAGCCCCGTCCCACGGACACGCGGGCGACACCGCGCTGCGGCAATGGGGCACAAAGCGATAGAATGGGCGGTTTCGTCGCACCTCCTTTCTGACAGCGCCAATGACTGCCCCGACCGCCTCCATGGACGAGCGTTACGACCCGCACGGCATCGAATCCCAGGCCCGACAGCACTGGGACAGCACCCAGGCCTACAAGGCCATCGAGAACGATCCCCGTTTTCCGAAGGGCAAGTTCTATGCCTGCTCGATGCTGCCCTACCCCTCGGGCATCCTGCACATGGGCCATGTGCGCAACTACACCATCAACGACGTGATGTACCGCCATCTGCGCATGAGCGGCTACAACGTGCTGATGCCGATGGGATGGGACGCCTTCGGGCTGCCGGCCGAGAATGCCGCCCTGAAGAATGGCGTGGCGCCCGCGAAATGGACGCGCGACAACATCGCCTACATGAAGCAGCAGATGCAGCCGCTGGGCCTGGCCATCGACTGGAGCCGCGAGCTGGCCACCTGTGACGCCGACTACTACAAGTGGAACCAGTGGCTCTTTCTGCGCATGCGCGAAAAAGGCATCGCCTACCGCAAGCACGGCACCGTCAACTGGGATCCGGTCGATCAGACCGTGCTGGCCAACGAGCAGGTGGTCGACGGCCGTGGCTGGCGCTCGGGCGCGCCCGTCGAAAAGCGCGACATCCCGATGTACTACCTGCGCATCACCGACTACGCCGACGAGCTGCTGAAGGCCGTCGAGAACGATCTGGCCGGCTGGCCCGAGCGCGTCCGGCTGATGCAGGCCAACTGGATCGGACGATCGGAAGGGGTGCGCTTCGCCTTCACGCATGACATCACCGGTGCCGACGGGCAGCCGATCGACGAGGGGCGGCTGTACGTCTTCACGACCCGGGCCGACACGGTCATGGGTGTCACCTTCGTGGCCGTGGCCGCCGAGCACCCCATCGCCCAGGCCGCTGCGGCCAAGGATCCGGCCGTGGCCGCCTTCGTCGAATCGGCCCGGGCCGGCTCGGCGATGGAAGCCGATCTGGCCACGATGGAAAAGCTGGGCGTACCGACCGGCTTCACCGTGCGCAACCCGCTCTCGGGCGAGGATGTGCCCGTCTGGGTCGGCAACTACGTGCTGATGAGCTATGGTGACGGTGCGGTCATGGGCGTGCCCGGCCACGACGAGCGCGATTTCGCCTTTGCCCACAAGTACGGCCTGCCGATCCGGCAGGTGATCTCGGTCGAAGGCCAGACTTACGACGACGCTCAGTGGCAGGAATGGTATGGCGACAAGCTGCATGGCGTCTGCGTGAACTCGGGCGAGCTGCTCGACGGCCTGAAGTACGAAGCGGCCGTCGACCGCGTGGCCGACGCACTGATCCGCCAGGGCCTGGGCGAGAAGCGCGTGCAGTACCGCCTGCGTGACTGGGGCATCTCGCGCCAGCGCTACTGGGGCACGCCGATCCCGATCATCCACTGCGACAGCTGTGGCGAGGTGCCGGTGCCCGATGAGGACCTGCCGGTCGTGCTGCCCGAAGACCTGATTCCGGACGGCAGCGGCAACCCGCTGAACAAGTCCGAGGCCTTCCTGAAGGTCGATTGCCCGAACTGCGGCAAGCCCGCCCGGCGCGAGACCGACACGATGGACACCTTCATCGATTCGTCGTGGTACTACATGCGCTACTGCTCGCCCGACAACGACGGATCGATGGTCGATGCGCGCAACGACTACTGGATGCCGATGGACCAGTACATCGGCGGCATAGAGCACGCCGTCATGCACCTGCTGTACGCCCGCTTCTGGACGAAGGTGATGCGCGACATGGGTCTCGTCAAGTTCGACGAGCCCTTCACCCGGCTGCTCACGCAGGGCATGGTGCTGAACCACATCTACTCGCGCCGCACGCCCAAGGGCGGCATCGAGTATTTCTGGCCGAAGGATGTCGAGAACGTCACCGACGCCCAGGGCCGCATCACCGGTGCGCGCCTGAAGGCCGACGGCAGCGAGATCGACTACGGCGGCATCGGCACGATGTCCAAGAGCAAGAACAACGGCGTCGATCCCACCTCGCTGATCGAGCGCTTCGGCGCCGACACGGCCCGGCTCTTCGTGATGTTCGCCAGCCCCCCCGAACAGACGCTGGAATGGTCGGACAGCGGCGTCGAGGGCGCCGCCCGCTTCCTGCGCCGCTTCTGGGCATTCGGTCACGCCCAGCAACAGACCATCGTCGGCGCTGCCGACACGGTCGACGGCAGCGCGCTGTCCGACACCTGGCGCAACCTGCGCTACGACGTGCACACGGTGCTGAAGCAGATCCAGTACGACTACGAGCGGCTGCAGTACAACACGATCGTCTCCGGTGCGATGAAGATCCTGAACGCGCTGGAGGCCGCTGCCCAGCAGACGCCGCCCGCCTCGCCCGCCGATGCCGCCGCGCTGCGCGAGGCGATGTCGATCCTGGTGCGCAGCCTCTATCCGATCGTGCCGCACATCGGCCATGCCCTGTGGGAGGCACTGGCGCTGGGCCGCGGCTTCGAGGGACGCGAGATCATCGACGCCCCGCTGCCGCAGGTGGCCGAAGACGCCCTTGTCAAGAGCACGCTCGAACTGGTGCTGCAGATCAACGGCAAGGTGCGCGGCTCGATCAGCGTGCCGGCCGAAGCCGACAAGGCCGCCATCGAGGCCATCGCGGC
>JAUNLD010000029.1 GCA_030532425.1 Lautropia sp.
TCCTTCAGGCACTGCTCGACTTCCCGCTGGTTGCGGCTGCTCTCCATGTCGATGAAGTCGATGACGATCAGGCCGCCCAGGTCGCGCAGGCGCATCTGGCGGGCCACTTCCTCGGCGGCCTCCATGTTGGTGCGGAAGGCGGTTTCCTCGATGTCCGAGCCACGGGTGGCGCGGGCCGAGTTCACGTCGATGGCGACCAGCGCCTCGGTGTGGTCGATGACCACGGCGCCACCCGAGGGCAGCGGCACGATGCGGGAGTAGGCGGTCTCGATCTGATGTTCGATCTGGAAGCGCGAGAACAGCGGTGTGGCATCACGATAGTGCTTCACCCGGGCCACATAGTCGGGCATCACGTAGCTCATGAACTGCGTGGCCTGCTGATGGATGTCCTCGGTGTCGATCAGCACCTCGCCGATGTCGGCGGTGAAATAGTCGCGGATGGCGCGGATCACCAGGCTGGATTCCTGATAGATCAGGAAGGCCCCCGGGGCCGACTGGGCGGCCGATTCGATCGCCTGCCACAGTTGCAGCAGGTAGTTCAGATCCCATTGCAGCTCCTCGACCGAACGGCCGATGCCGGCGGTGCGGGCGATCAGGCTCATGCCGGCGGGCACCTGGAGCTTGTCCATCGCCTCGCGCAGCTCCTGCCGGTCCTCGCCCTCGATGCGGCGCGAGACGCCACCGCCACGCGGGTTGTTCGGCATCAGCACCACGTAGCGGCCGGCCAGCGAGATCATCGTGGTCAGGGCAGCGCCCTTGTTGCCACGCTCTTCCTTCTCGACCTGGACGATCAGTTCCTGGCCTTCGCTGATGACGTCCTGGATGCGTGGTGCGCGGCCGCCTTCGTGGTCGGTCTTGTTGAAGTAGGCGCGCGAGATTTCCTTGAAGGGCAGAAAGCCGTGCCGGTCTTCGCCATAGTTGACGAAGCAGGCTTCGAGCGATGGCTCGACCCGGGTGACGACCCCCTTGTAAATGTTGCTTTTGCGACTCTCGCGTCCGGCGGACTCGATGTCAATGTCGATCAGCCGCTGGCCATCGACGATGGCAACCCGCAGTTCTTCGGAATGGGTTGCGTTGAACAGCATGCGTTTCATGCCATGACTCCATGCACACAGAGGCGTGGTGTGTAGGACCAGCGAGCATGAATCGACCCCCGAGCCTGTCCATCGGGACAGCGTCGTCGAGACGTGAACGGAAGCGGGGCGCAGCGGGCGTGTCAGTGGCGGCCACGGCGGGACGGCGGCGGGCAGGCGTGGCCTGGTCGCGGCGAGGTCCGGCTGGGTGGTGTCGGTGCGATCGAATCTGGATCATCGGGCCAGTGACGTGTATGGGGGCCGTGCGTTTCCGTGGGTTGTCGTTGTCCCGACGAGCGTGGCGGCAGCCAGGCTCAGCGGTGTCGAAATCAGCTCGCGCGCCGAACCTTTCGACGCCGCGTTTGAATCCAATTGGTTGTTGTCTCGACCGGACGGGCCTTGCACGCCGCCCCGACGTGGCCGGGACAGGACGCCGGCCAGTTCTTTTACACTGGGGACTGCGATGGGGGAATGCCGGCAGGGAGAGTAATCCGCCGGCGATCAGGAAACATCACAAAAAAAACGCTGCAAAATCAGCGCGCCTGCGATGCCTTTGAAATGGATGGACGGTTACTCACTTGCGTGACTTACAACCGCCGGGGATTATAGCCGGATGACAGCGCCTGATACAAAAGAACCAATGGCCCATACAACAATCCGCAAGCGCCCGGTCCGTGCCGGACGGGCTGCTCCGGCCCCCGCCCGCCAGCCTGGCAGGGAAGAGCGCTCCGCTGCCCCCGATCGCCGGGCCGGTGCGGCGAGGGCCGTCACACCGATGTCGGCGTCCCGCCGGCCCGCAGGGCGCAAGGCTGGCGTCGGGCAAGCCGGTGCGCCGGCGATGGCGGCGAAAGCCGCGGGGCAGGCGGGCGAGGCTCGCCCGCTCGCCACACCGCCTGCCCGGCCGCAGGTGCAGTGGCTGAGCGTCGATGCGGCCCACGAAGGGCAGCGGCTCGACAACTATCTGCTGGCGGCCCTGCGCGGGGTGCCCAAGACACGCATCTACCGGATGATCCGCAAGGGCGAGGTGCGGGTCAACGGCAGCCGGGGCAGGGCCGAGCAGCGGGTGGCGCCGGGCGATCAGGTGCGGGTGCCGCCATTGCAGGCACTGCCGCAGACGGCGCAGCGCCCGGGGCCGGCGCGGGGTGGTGCCCCGCTCGATGATCGCCACATCCGCATCCTCTACGAGGACGAGGACCTGCTGGTGGTCGACAAGTCGGCCGGGCTGGCGGTCCATGGGGGCAGCGGCATCCAGGCCGGGCTGATCGAGCGGCTGCGCGCCAGCCGCCCCGACGCACCGTTTCTGGAGCTGGCCCACCGCCTCGACCGCGACACCTCGGGGCTGCTGGTGATCGGCAAGCGGCGCCCGGCCCTGCTGGCCCTGCACCGGATGTTTGCCGAAGGGCGCGTGAAGAAGCGCTATCTGGCGATTGCCAAGGGCTATTGGGGTCGGCCGGCACCGGTGCTGGTGCAGTTTCCGCTGTTGCGCTACCTCACGCCCGAGGGTGAGCGGCGGGTGCGGGTGTCGGCCGAGGGCCAGCCTTCGGCCACCCGTTTCACCCGCCTGCAATCGCTGGACTGCACCGGCGTGCCGGGGCTGCCGCCGCACTGTGCGCTGATGGCCTGCGAGTTGCTGACCGGACGGACCCACCAGATCCGGGTCCATCTGGCGCACTCGGGGCATCCGATCCTGGGGGATGAAAAATACGGAGACTTCACTTTAAATAAGAAACTTGAAGTTTTAGGTTATAACCGTATGTTTTTACACGCTTTTCAGTTGGAAATGAAGCATCCGAAAAAAGAGCTTCTCCTGAAGCTGGAGGCGCCCATGCCCGAAGCCTTCGCAGCCTTTGCAACACGTTTCGCCGAAGACCGCAGCTAAGTTCGAGGATGTGTAAACCCGTATGGACAGTCCGGTCTTCTATGCAAGAATGGCGCCACAAAAAAGCGGAGGTGTTTGTTGGTTCAAGCAGCAGATCGTGATTTCAGCCGCCATGAGGTCATCGTCTTCGATTGGGATGGGACCATTGCCGATACGGTGGCGCAGGTGGTGCTGGCCGTACAGCGCAGTGCCGAGAGCCTGGGCTATGCCGTGCCGCCGGCGGCCGAGGTCCGGCCCCTGGTCGGCCTGGGGCTGAGCGAGATCCTGGCCAAGGTGCTGCCTGCCATGCCCGGCAGTCAGTATCAGGGTTTTGTCGACACCTATCGGCGTCACTACTTTGGTCAGCGCCAGCAGGTCGATGTGCCTTTCGACGGGATTCCCGCCTTGCTGGCATGTCTGGCCGGTCAGGGGCGACGCCTGGCCGTGGCCACCGGCAAGTCGCGTGCCGGGCTTGACCGCTCGCTCGAACTGACCGGGCTGGGCAGCTGGTTCGAAGCCAGCCGCTGCGCCGAGGAAGGGGTCTCCAAGCCCGATCCCTGGATGCTGCACAGCCTGGCCGAAGAAATGGATGTCCATCCGGCGCAGATGCTGATGGTGGGGGACACCATCTACGATATCGACATGGCCCATGCCTTCGGCTGTGCCAGTATCGGGGTTTATTACGATACCGGCACGCCACTGGTGCTGGAGCGTGCCCGACCGACGGCACTGGCGGCCAGTGTGGCCGAGCTGTCGCGCCTGCTGATGGGGGCCTGATCCCCGGGCCCGGGCACCAGAAAAGTTGCCACCTGCAAACCGGCCACACCCGCTGCCGGGCGGGGCTACCCATGCCATCGCCTTTCCGGGCAGGCCGTGCTTGCGAGGGGAAGACGCTGCGCGCGCTGGCGATGAGCCGGCCCTGTACGCGCGTCTGCCGCGGGTGTGCGGCTCGCGTAACGATGGCAGGTGACGGACGGTCGATTCAACGGATCAGGCGGCCGCTTTCCCCTCATATTGTAAAAATGCGTTGGAGCGTTGCAGGATAATAGTGGGGCAGGTGCAGTTGTGTGCGTAACCTGCTGGCCGGTAACGAACGGGCCGGGGGCATCCCCTGCCCGAACGTGGTGCGCCAGGACGCAAGACGTGAGCCGCCTGTTCTCTCGTGATTCAAAACCGGACAGACATGACAATGGCAGCAAACACCGACAAGACCGTGGATGCAGACGCATGGGGGCGCAAGCTGGTCGAAGACCTGGCCAGAGAGTCCCTGAAGGAGCGGCGTGCCCGTCGCCGCTGGCGGATCTTTTTTCTGCTGCTGTTCTTTTGCCTCTTCGCCTTCGGCATCAGCCGCTGCACGACCTCGGTGGTCCAGCTGGGTGGGGTAGAGCTGGGCGGCGCGATGTCTCAGGGCCAAGGCGGAAGCTACGTGGCGTCCATCGACCTGTCGGGCGTGATAGCCGCGGGCGAGGAAACGGTCAGTGCCGACCGCACGATCCGCTCCCTGCGGCGCGCCTTTGCCGATCCGCATGCCACGGCGGTGATCCTGCGCATCAACAGCCCTGGCGGCAGCCCGGTGCAGGCCGGCATCATCGTCGACGAGATGCGCCGGCTGCGTCGCCTCAATCCTGAAAAACCGCTGCATGCGGTGATCGAGGAGATGGGCTTGTCGGGGGGCTATTACATTGCGGCCGCGGCCGACAATGTCTATGTCGACAAGGCCAGCCTGGTCGGCTCGATCGGCGTCATCATGAAGGGTTTCGGCCTGCAAGAGGCCCTTGGCAAGCTGGGCATCGAGAACCGCACGCTCACGGCCGGCAAGAACAAGGCGTTCGGCGATGCCTTTGTCCACATGTCGCCTGAGCAAAAGGCGCACGCCCAGGCCATGCTCGACGAGATCCACCAGCAGTTCATCAAGGTCGTCAAGGATGGCCGCGGCCAGCGCCTGAAGGAAACGCCCGAGATGTTCAGCGGCCTGTTCTGGAGCGGCGAGCGCAGCATCCAGCTGGGTCTGGCCGACGGGCTTGGCTCGGTGGAGTCGGTGGCCCGCGACGTGCTGGACACCGAGCAGGTGGTGGATTTCAGCGAGTATTCACGCTGGCAGGCGCTGTTCAAACAGGTGGGGGCCTCGGTGTTCGGCGGCGTTTGGCAGCGCCTGCAGGCCGGGGTCGACAGCGCCGGGCTGCGCCTGCGCTGATCTGGTCTCAGGCCAGAAAGAGGAAGACCGCCGGCCGCCTGGCCGGCATCTGGGGCGGCTGGCGACGCCATTGCGCCACCGTCTGCGTGCGCACCGACTGCGCCTGCCCGGTCAGGTCGGTGGCGATGCACAGCCGTGCCCGTTCGGGCAGGTGGCGCAGCAGCGCCTCGGCCATCGCCTGATTGCGATACGGGGTCTCGATCAGCAGCTGGGTTTCCTGGTCGGTGGCCGAGCGGCGGGCCAGCGTCCCGATTGCCTGGGCGCGTGCCTCGGCCGAAGCGGGCAGATAGCCCTGAAAGGCAAAGCGCTGGCCGTTGAGCCCACTGGCCATCAGCGCCAGCAGCAGTGATGAGGGCCCCACCAGTGGCAGCACCGTGATGCCGGCTGCGTGTGCCGCCTCGACCAACAGGGCGCCAGGGTCGGCCACGCCGGGGCAGCCGGCATCCGAGAGCAGGCCGGCATCATGGCCGGCCAGCAGCGGCGCCAGCCAGTCGCGGGCGTCGATCCGCTCGCCATGCTTGGGCAGGGCGCGCATCTCCACCGCCTGCAGCGGGCTATCCAGCCCCACCTGCCCCAGCCAGCGCCGGGCGGTCTTGGGGGTTTCGACAAAGAAATGACGCAAGCGCGCCACCTGCTGGCGGTCGGCCTCCAGCAACCAGGGCGTGCAGTCTTCGGGCTGTTGCAGCGGGGTGGGTACCAGCAGCAGGCGGCCGGGCAGAGGGGATTGACTCATCGGCAGGACTCCTCAGCCCAGCGGGTCAAGGCCCAGCTGGCGCAGGTGCGCCGCCAGCCGGATCAGGGGCAGGCCGATCAGGGCGGTGGGGTCGTCGGACTGGATGGCCTCCAGCAGGCTGATGCCCAGCCCCTCGCAGCGGGCCGAGCCGGCGCAATCCAGCGCAGCCTCGCGGGCCAGATAGTGCCGGATGCTGCGCTCATCCAGGGTCCTGAACACCACGCGCACGTCGACGCAGTCGTCGATGCCGGCGTGGCCGGGGGCGCGCAGCGCCATCGCCGTGTGAAAGACCATCGGCCGGCCACTGGCGGCACGCAGCTGTTCGGCCGCGCGCCCGGGCGTGCCGGGCTTGCCGATCGGTGTGCGGCCATCGAGGGTGCCGACCTGGTCGGCGCCGATGACGATGGCCTGCGGGTGGCGGGCGTGCACGGTGTCGGCCTTCAGGGCTGCCAGCCGCCGGGCCAGGGCGCCGGGCGTCTCGCCGGCCAGGGGGCTTTCGTCGACATCGGCGCTGTCGGTCTCGAACGGCAGTTGCAGCCGGGCCAGCAGCTCGCGGCGATACGGGGAAGAAGAAGCCAGGATCAGTTTCATGGCCTGCTATGATAAAAGGATCGAGCCTTGCAGACAGAATCAGACGTGGCCCAGACCAATCCTCCCAACGATAACCGCCCGGCGGGCGATGATGCCATCGGGACCCTGCCCGAGGGGTTGGCGCCCGAGATCGACCCGGTACGCTTTGCCAAGGGGCGTGAGCAGCTGGTGGGCAGCACCGCGGTGTCCCGGATGCCCCGGCTGATGGCCTCGGGGCTGCTTGATGAAAATGCCGTGGTGCACTGGCGCCTGCGTGGCGAGACGGCACGCGACGAGCTGGATCGTGTCCGGCAGTTCCTGGTGCTGTCACTCTCCTTTGCGCCGGTGCTGGCCTGCGGGCGCTGCCTGGGGCCCCTGCCGGTCGAGCCGATCGAGAGTGTCCGCCGCTTCCGGCTGGCGGCTTCCGAGCGCCAGGCCGATCTCGAAGACCCGGATGCCGGCGATGTCGACGTGATCGCCATCGTGCCGCGGCTGTCGGTGGCCGCGCTGATCGAGGACGAGGCCATTCTGGCCTTGCCGATGGCAGCCTTTCACGAGGCGTGCCCCAGCCCCGAAACCCTCAACTGAGCGCGGAGGGAGGAGGCAGGCCTTTTCGGGGCAGGCCTTTTCACATCCTGTGTCAGCTGGTTTAGAATCCGGCTCGACTGTTTGCGTTCAAACCCGTTATAATCCCCGATTGCCCATAGGGTAGGGCAGGAGAATCATTCAATGGCCGTTCAGCAAAACAAGAAAACGCCGTCCAAGCGCGGCATGCATCGTTCGCACGATCACCTCGACAACCCGCCGATCGCGGTTGAGCCGACCACGGGTGAGGTGCATCTGCGTCATCACATCAGCCCCAACGGTTACTACCGGGGCAAGAAGATCGTCAAGACCAAGTCTGACGAGTGATCGATTGCCTGTGGGCATCACGCCCTGCCGCAGTCGCATTTCCGTGAAACCTTTCTGTCTTCCGACCACGCCATGAGCGTTCGCCTGGCCATCGATGCTATGGGCGGGGACCACGGCCTGGCCGTGACGGTACCCGCTGCGCTGTCCTTCCTTCAGTCGCACGCGGATGCCGAGTTGCTGCTGGTCGGCAGGCCGGACGAGGTGGAACAGGCGCTGCGCGAGCAGGCTTCCCGCCTGGGTGATGCCGCACCGTTGCAGGCGCGCATCCGGGTCGTGCCTGCCAGCGAGGTCATCCGCATGGATGACAACCCGGTGCAGGCCTTGCGCAACCGGCGTGATTCCTCGATGCGCGTCGCCATCGAGCAGGTCAAGGCCGGCGCGGCCGATGCCTGTGTCAGCGCCGGCAATACCGGTGCGCTGATGGCCATCTCGCGTTTCGTGCTCAAGACGCTGCCCGGGATCGACCGGCCGGCCATCGCCACGCAGCTGCCCACGCAGAAGGGCGGTTACACGACGATGCTCGATCTCGGTGCCAACGTCGATTGCGAGCCGGTGCACCTGTTGCAGTTCGCCATCATGGGTAGCGCCCTGTCCGCCGTGCTCGACGAGCGCGAAAGGCCCGCGGTCGGGCTGCTCAACATCGGCGAGGAACTCATCAAGGGCAACGATGTCGTCAAGGAAGCCGCGCGCCTGATCCGCGAGACGCCGCTCAACTTCATCGGCAACATCGAGGGCAATGACGTCTATGCCGGCAAGGCCGACGTCGTCGTCTGTGACGGCTTCGTGGGCAATGTTGCGCTCAAGACATCCGAAGGCGTTGCCCAGATGATCGGCGCATTCATGCGCCAGGAGTTCTCGCGCAACGCGCTGACCCGGCTGGCCGCACTCTGTGCCGCGCCGGTGCTCAGGCGCTTCAAGGCGCGTGTCGATCATCGCCGCTACAACGGTGCCTGCCTGATCGGTTTGCGCGGCATCGTCCTCAAGAGCCACGGCTCGGCGGATGCCTTTGCCTATGACCACGCCCTGCGTCGTGCCTACGATGCAGCCCGCCACGGGCTGCTCGAACGCATCACGGCCGCGATGGCTGCTGTTGAGCCGGCCCGTCCCGTTGCCCAGGTGCCTGCTGCTCCGGTCGAGGGCGAGAACCAGCCGGCCTGAAGCACGCCGCGGGGGCGCTGCCGCTCCGGCCTGTGCGGGGTGGTCGCGGTGCTCATTGTCGCGTTTCCATCGTCCGCATGTCCGCACCCCCGGGCTGGTGGCCGCATGGCAGGGCGCGTGCACGCAAGGCCCGTGGCCTGGGGGTGCTGCTTTCGCTGCGGGACGCTGCTTTCGCTTTTTCCAGGCTTCTGGTTGCGCTGCGCAATGGACGGGGGCGGTGCATGCCGTATCATGCGGGCTGGCTGCGCAGGAAGGGCGCAAGACGTGGGTTTTTCCCAGGTGCTGTGCCGTCAGGGCCTTTGCTGCTCCTGCGCGGATGGATGGAATCTTTTTGCTGATCTGGCAACGCGATGTCGACAACCGAGCATGCTGTAAATCCGTCTTCCCTTCCGGCCGTCGGTGCCCACCGTTTTTCACGGGTCGTCGGGGTGGGGTCCGCCCTGCCGGCGCGCTGCGTCACCAACGACGAGCTGGCACGCGAACTGGCCGCGAAGGGTATCGAGACCTCGGATGAGTGGATCACCACGCGGACCGGCATCCGTCAGCGCTGGCTGGCGGGTCCGCAAGAGACCACCGCCTCGCTGGGTACCCAGGCGGCACAGGCCGCACTCCGGATGGCCGGCCTGAAGGCCGACGACATCGATCTGGTGGTCTGCGCCACCAGCACGCCCGACCAGATCTTTCCCAGCACCGCCTGCCTGATTCAGGATCGCCTGGGCATCCGGACGGGGGGCGCCTTCGACGTGCAGGCCGTCTGCAGCGGTTTTGCCTATGCCCTGGCCAATGCCGATGCGCTGGTGCGCGCCGGTGTGGCCCAGCGGGCCCTGGTGATCGGTGCCGATGTCTTCTCCCGCATCCTCGACTGGAACGATCGCACCACCTGTGTGCTCTTCGGTGATGGCGCCGGGGCCGTGGTGCTGGCTGCCGACGACACGCCGGGCGTGCTGGTGTCGCGCCTGCATGCCGATGGCAGCCAGTCCGGCATCCTCGCCGCCGCCGGCAGTGTCCGCGGGGGCGAAGTCACGGGTCATCCCTTCCTCCGGATGGACGGGCAGGCGGTCTTCAAGCTGGCGGTCCGCGTGCTGGCCGACGTGGCCCACGAGACCCTGGCGGCGGCGGGTTTCGGTGTGGCCGACCTCGACTGGCTGGTCCCGCACCAGGCCAACATCCGCATCCTCGCCGCGACGGCCTCGCGGCTGGGCATCTCGCCCGACAAGGTGATGTCCACCGTGGCCGAACATGCCAACACCTCGGCCGCGTCGGTGCCATTGGCACTGGCCCGGGGCGTGGAAGACGGCCGGATCAGGCCGGGCCAGCTTGTGCTGCTGGAAGGGGTGGGCGGTGGCTTCACCTGGGCGGCCAACCTGATCCGCTTCTGAGAATACGACATGGGCAGCCACCCGCAGCGCCTGGGGCGTGCAGGGCTGCTGCTCGACAAACCGACCCGGAGACCCCGATGAGTGTTGCTTTTGTTTTTCCCGGCCAAGGATCGCAATCGGTCGGGATGTTGTCCAGCCTGGCGCCCCGCCCTGAAGTCGATGCCCTGCTCAGGCGGGCAGATGCCGCGCTGGGGTTGCCGCTGTCGCGCGTGATCGCCGATGGCCCGGCCGAAGAGCTGAACCTCACCACCTGGACGCAGCCGGCGATGCTGCTGGGCGGCATCGCCTGCCTGGAGGCCTGGCGGGCCGAAGGGGGCATCGAACCGGCCTTCGTGGCCGGTCACAGCCTGGGCGAGTACACCGCCCTGGTGGCGGCGGGGTCGCTCGATCTCGACAGTGCCCTGCGGCTGGTGCGCCTGCGCGCGCAGGCCATGCAGGAGGCGGTGCCCGTGGGTACCGGCGGCATGGCGGCCATCCTCGGCCTGGCGGATGAGGACGTGAAGGCCGCCTGTGCCGAGGCCCGGGCCGTGCCCGGCAGCGATGCCCGTGAGGAAGTGGCACCGGTCAACTTCAACGCCCCTTCCCAGGTGGTCATCGCCGGCCATATCGAGGCTGTCAGGCGCGCCTGCGAGGCCGCCAGGGCCCGCGGGGCCAAGCGTGCCGTGATGTTGCCGGTGTCGGCTCCCTTCCATTCGGTGCTGCTGCAACCGGCCGGCGATGTCCTGCAGAAGGCGCTGGCCGACATCGATCTGCACCCGCCACGCATCCCGCTCGTCAACAACGTCGATGTGGCCTTCGAGACGGATCCGGCCCGCATCCGTGATGCGCTGGTGCGGCAGGCCTGGCATCCGGTGCGCTGGGTCGAGCTGATCGAGGCGCTGTCGGCCAGGGGGGTCGACCATTTTGTCGAATTCGGCCCCGGCAAGGTGCTCACCGGCCTCATCAGGCGGATCGCCCCCCAGGCACGACTCGATAACGTCTTCGACGCAGAATCCCTCAAAACCACGCTGGAAAAATTCCAATGAGTACAAACACTCCTCATCCTCTGGGCAGTCTCGATGGGCAGGTCGCCCTCGTCACCGGTGCCTCGCGCGGGATTGGTCAGGCCATCGCCACGATGCTGGCCAGGGCGGGTGCCACCGTCATCGGCACTGCCACCTCCGAGTCCGGTGCTGCGGCCATTGGCGAGCATCTGGGGGCGCCCCACCGTGGTGTGGCCCTCGATGTCAATGATGCCGCCGCCTGCGCCGCCCTGGTCGATCAGATCGTCGCCGATCACGGCAAGCTCTCGATCCTCGTCAACAACGCCGGCATCACCCGTGACACGCTGGCCATGCGCATGAAGGACGAAGACTGGGCGGCCGTCATCGACACCAACCTGACCGCCGTGTTCCGCATGGCCCGCCTGGCGATCAAGCCGATGATGAAGGCGCGCAGCGGCCGGATCATCAACATCACCTCGGTGGTGGGGCAGTCGGGCAACCCCGGCCAGACCAATTATGCGGCCGCCAAGGCGGGTGTGGCAGGGATGTCACGGGCGCTGGCCCGCGAGGTTGCCAGCCGCGGGATTACCGTAAACTGCGTGGCACCAGGCTTCATCGACACGGACATGACCCGGGCACTGTCGGCCGAGCAGCACGAATCGCTCAAGCAGCAGATCCCGGCCGCGCGTCTTGGCCATGTCGATGACATCGCCGGCGCCGTGCTGTACCTCGCCTCGCCGGGCGCTTCCTACGTGACCGGTGTCACCTTGCCGGTCTCTGGGGGGATGTTCATGGTTTGAGGCTACTATCGCGGACTGTCATTGACGTTTTCCCGAGTTCCTGCTGGAAATCGGGGCAGGCCGGCCGGAAATTTTTTGCGGTCGGCATCTTCCAAACCAAAAAGCCGGTTAATCTATCGGCACAGTAGTCACTCATCAGGAGAGTATTCAAATGTCGGATATCGAGGCGCGGGTCAAGAAGATTGTGGCCGAACAGCTGGGCGTGAACGAGGCCGAGGTCAAGACCGCATCGTCCTTCGTCGACGACCTGGGTGCCGATTCGCTGGACAACGTCGAGCTGGTCATGGCTCTGGAAGACGAGTTCGGTACCGAGATCCCGGACGAGGAAGCCGAGAAGATCACCACCGTCCAGCAGGCAATCGATTTCGTCAAGGCCCATTCCAAGAGCTGATGAGCAAGCGTCGCGTCGTCATCACGGGCCTGGGCCTCATCTCGCCGGTCGGTAACGACGTCGAGACCGGCTGGGCCAACCTGCTGGCGGGCAAATCGGGTATCGGCACGATCACGCGTTTCGATGCGTCGCCGTTCCCGTCCCGCATTGCGGGTGAGGTGCGGGATTTCAACCCGTCCGACTGGATGAATGCCAAGGAGTCGCGTCACTTCGACACCTTCATTCATTACGGAATCGCGGCCGGCCTGCAGGCCTTCCGCGACAGCGGGCTGGAAATCACCGAGCAGAACGCCGAGCGCTTCGGCGCCTTCGTTGGCTCGGGCATCGGTGGCCTGCCGCTGATCGAAAGCACCCACATCGAGTACCTCAACCGCGGGGCGCGGCGCATCTCGCCGTTCTTCGTGCCGGGTTCGATCATCAACCTGGTGGCGGGGCAGCTGTCGATCATGCTGGGGCTGCAAGGTCCCAGCTATGCCATCGTCAGTGCCTGCACCACGGGCCTGCACTGCATCGGCGATGCCGGACGCCTGATCGCCTATGGCGATGCCGACGTCATGCTGGCCGGGGGCGCCGAGTGCAACATGTCGCCGCTGGGTGTGGGGGGCTTTGCCTCGATGAAGGCGCTGTCGACGCGCAATGACGATCCCGCGGCGGCCAGTCGCCCGTGGGACCGCGACCGCGACGGCTTCGTGCTGGGCGAGGGCGCCGGGGTGCTGGTGCTCGAAGAGCTGGAGCACGCCAGGAAGCGTGGTGCCCGCATCTATGCCGAGCTGACCGGTTTCGGGATGAGTTCCGATGCCCACCACATCACCGCGCCCGACATGCGCGGACCGGCACGTGGCATGGGCAACGCGCTGCGCGATGCCGGGGTCAACCCCGACCAGGTGCAGTACATCAACGCCCACGGCACGTCCACGCCGCTGGGGGATCTGAACGAAACCCGTGCGATCAAGCTGGCCTTTGGCGAGCATGCATCCCGGCTGGTCGTCAACTCCACCAAGTCGATGACCGGGCACCTGCTCGGCGCGGCCGGTGGTGTCGAGGCGGTGTTCACGGCCCTGGCCGTGCATCATCAGGTCTCGCCGCCCACCATCAACATCGACAACCAGGATCCCGAGTGTGACCTCGATTACTGCGCCAACGAGGCGCGGCCGATGGCCATCGATGTGGCACTTTCAAATTCCTTCGGTTTTGGTGGCACCAACGGCACGCTGGTCATGCGTCGTTTCAGCTGATCTTCACCGCGTGTGCCCGGGGGTGCTGCTGCGCGCCCGGGTACGACAGCCCACGCCATGCCGCATGCGTTGCTGATCCAGGTCAGTCAGGCTGACGTCAGCCGTCGCCTCGACCAGGCGATCGTCGTGCTCGTCGTGCTGGCCATCCTTGTTGCCTGGCTGGCAGAGCCCGCTCAGCCGCTGGGCATGCTGGCGGTGGCCGCCCTGCTCGGCCTGTCGTGGTGGGTGCCGCGCCTGCTCAACGGCCAGCGTACCCGGTCTGCCTGCTCACCATCCAGCCTGTGCGCCCAGGCGCGCGTCAGCTACCGCCAGCCCGTGGCGCTGTCCTTCAGCCCACAGGGGGCGCTGCACGTGCAATGGCAGGCGGACGAGCACCTTGTTCCCGTGCAGGAATTGCGCATCCTGCAGCTGGGGTCGCTGCTGCAACTGGCTTTTTCCACCCCCGAGCCAACTCCATCCCCCCTTGAAACCGCGCATTTTGCGCCCATCACTCCGGGCAACGGCGGTGCGTCGTCCACCAGGGGCGCGGCCGGCACGTTAAGCAGCGCGTCCGCGTCCACTTCGCGCGTCAACCCGCCGGCCAGCCGTCATGGCAGTTGCCTGTTGTGGCTGGGCCGGCTGCCACCCGGGCAATCCGCAGCGCTGCGGCAATGGCTGCTGTGGCGCAGACGTGGGGAGCCGGGATCCTGAGCCGTCCCTGGGCGCCCACCCGTCCACCGACTGATTTTCATCCGAGGTTTTCTGACTGATGAACATGCCGAATCTTCCCGGCCACTTCCAGAGCCGTTTTTCCCCGCGTCGTGCGGCACCGCTGGGCACTGCCGTGGCCGCCTGTGCGCTGGCTGTGGCCAGCCTGCTCGGTCCGGTGGCGCTGTTGCAGCCCGCACCGGCCGTGGCGCAGACGGCCGTGCGCAACCTGCCCGATTTCACCGGGCTGGTCGAGCAGACGGGGGCTGCCGTCGTCAACATCCGCACCACCGAGCGTGCCGGCTCGCGCCGCAACCCGCAGGGTGTCGTGCCCGAGCTGGATCCGAACGATCCGTTCTTCGAGTTCTTCCGCCGTTTCTTCCCGCCCGGCGCCATTCCCAACCTGCCGCAGGAGCGCGAGCAGGCACCCGGCGCGCCGGGTGGCGGTGAAGAGATCCCGCGCGGTCTGGGATCCGGCTTCATCATCTCGCCCGATGGCTACCTGCTCACCAACCATCATGTGGTCGATGGCGCGGACGAGATCTACGTCACCCTCACCGACAAGCGTGAGCTGAAGGCCCGGCTGATCGGTTCGGACAAGAACACCGACGTGGCGCTCATCAAGATCGAGGCCAACAACCTGCCGGTGCTGCCGGTGGGCGATCCCAACAAGCTGCGTGTCGGCGAATGGGTGGTGGCGATCGGTTCGCCCTTTGGCCTGGACAACACCGTCACGGCCGGCATCGTCTCGGCCAAGGCGCGCGAAACCGGCGATTACCTGCCCTTCATCCAGACCGATGTCGCGGTCAACCCCGGCAATTCGGGGGGGCCACTCATCAACATGGAAGGGCAGGTCGTCGGCATCAACTCGCAGATCTACAGCCGTACCGGCGGCTTCATGGGCATTTCCTTCGCCATTCCCATCGATGAGGCCATCCGCGTCTCCGATCAGCTCAAGGCCAGCGGGCGCGTGGTGCGCGGACGCATCGGCGTGGCCATCACCGAGGTCAGCAAGGACATTGCCGAGCCACTGGGCCTGCCCAAGGCCCGTGGTGCCCAGGTCAGCAGTGTCGAGCCGAACGGTCCGGCTGCGCGGGGTGGCGTGATGGCCGGTGACATCATCCTCGGCTTCAACGGTCAGGCCATCGAGCGCTCCAGCGACCTGCCGCGCATCGTGGGCAACACCAAGCCCGGCAGCAAGGTCCAGATCGAGGTCTGGCGCCAGGGCGAGGCACGCAAGCTGGATGTGACGGTGGGCGAAGTCCCCCGCGCCGAGGGGCAGGGCAACCGCCGTGGCCTGAAATCCGGGCCGCAGACCCCCGCCAGGACCAACTGGCTGGGCATGGTGGCCAATGATCTGGATGATGCCCAGCGCAAGAACCAGGACGTGGCCCGCGGTGGCGTCGTCATCACCATGCTCGACCCCAACGGCATTGCCGCGCAGGCGGGCCTGCGTCAGGGCGACGTGCTGCTGCAGCTCAACAGCCAGCCGATCACCTCGGCCAGCCAGTTCGAGAGCATGCTGGGCAAGCTCGATCGCAAGCGCACGCTGGTGCTGCTGGTGCGCCGTGGCGGCGAAACCTCGTACCTGCCGGTCCGTCCCTGAGCACGGCCGCTTTCCGTCACCGGCCGCAAGGCCGGGGGCGGGCGGGTCTGCGGTGCCCCCGCGCCCACGGGTCTGCGGCGGCACCCGCACCCTCGGACTGCCGCAAAAAAATGCGGTGCGCGCCTGCAAGCGGCGTCAGGCCATCTACAATAGCCACCGATATTCCGTGCACGTCCCTGTGGGGCCCGCATGCCCGGAACCGGGGCATCCACCCGTTGGCCCGTACCGCCAGCCGCAACCCGCCTGAAGGCCCATGCCGCCTTCCAGGGGCCCCCCGGTCCGGTGCGTGCCCGCCGACGGGCGTGCCTGGCCTGTCCCCAGACCCTTCCTGTCCATCACATGCAGCATATTCGCAACTTTTCCATCATCGCCCACATCGACCACGGCAAATCGACGCTGGCCGACCGCCTGATCCAGCGGCTGGGCGGCCTGTCCGAGCGCGAGATGGACAGTCAGGTGCTCGATTCGATGGATCTGGAGCGCGAGCGCGGCATCACCATCAAGGCACAGACCGCCTCGCTGCGCTACAAGGCAGCCGATGGCGTCGAGTACCAGTTCAACCTGATCGACACGCCGGGACACGTCGACTTTTCCTATGAGGTCAGCCGTTCGCTGTCGGCCTGCGAAGGCGCGCTGCTGGTGGTCGATGCCTCGCAGGGGGTCGAGGCGCAGACGGTGGCCAACTGCTACACCGCCATCGATCTTGGCGTCGAGGTCGTGCCGGTGCTCAACAAGATGGATCTGCCTTCGGCCGACCCGGACAACGCGCGGGCCGAGATCGAGGACGTGATCGGCATCGATGCCACCGACGCCATTCCGGCCAGCGCCAAGACCGGGCTGGGGCTGGACGAGATCATCGAGGCCATCGTCACCCGCATCCCGCCCCCCAAGGGGGACCCGGATGCGCCGCTGCAGGCGCTCATCATCGATTCCTGGTTCGACAACTACGTCGGGGTCGTGATGCTGGTGCGGGTCGTCAACGGCACGCTCAAGGTGCGTGACCGCATCAAGCTGATGGCGGTCGACAACCAGCAGCTGGTCGACCAGCTCGGAGTCTTCACGCCGCGCTCGGCCCCGCGCGAGACGCTGTCGGCGGGCCAGGTGGGGTTCATCATCACCGGCATGAAGGATCTGAAGCATGCCAAGGTCGGCGACACCATCACCCATGCCTCGCCGGCCGCGAAGGAGCCGCTGCCCGGCTTCAAGGAGATCAAGCCCTCGGTCTTTGCCGGCCTGTACCCGGTCGAGGCCAGCGAGTACGATGCGCTGCGCGAAGCGCTCGAAAAACTCAAGCTCAACGATGCCTCGCTGCAGTTCGAGCCCGAAGTGTCCCAGGCGCTGGGTTTCGGTTTCCGCTGCGGCTTTCTCGGCATGCTGCACATGGACATCGTCCAGGAGCGGCTTGAGCGCGAGTACGACATGGATCTCATCACCACGGCGCCCACCGTCATCTACGAGGTGATGATGACCGACGGCACCATCGAGCGGATCGAGAACCCGGCCCGCATGCCCGATGGTGCCCGCATCGCCGAGATCCGCGAGCCGATCGTCAAGGTGGTGGTGTTCGTGCCGCAGGAGTATGTCGGCCCCGTCATCACGCTGTGCACCAGCAAGCGCGGGGTGCAGCGTGACCTCTCCTATCACGGCCGTCACGTGCACCTCACCTACGAGCTGCCGATGAGCGAGATCGTGCTCGACTTCTTCGACCGCCTGAAGTCGGTGTCGCGCGGCTATGCGTCGATGGACTACGAGTTCCTCGAATACCGTGCCTCCGATGTCGTCAAGATGGATCTGCTCATCAACGGCGACAAGGTCGATGCGCTGTCGGTGATCGTGCACCGCTCCAATGCCCAGTCACGCGGGCGCGAGGTGGCCAGCCGCATGCGCGAACTGATTCCGCGCCAGATGTTCGATGTGGCGGTGCAGGCCGCCATCGGCAGCAACATCATCGCCCGCGAAACCATCAAGGCCATGCGCAAGAACGTGCTGGCCAAGTGCTATGGTGGCGACATCACCCGCAAGCGCAAGCTGCTCGAAAAGCAGAAGGCCGGCAAGAAGCGGATGAAGCAGGTCGGCTCGGTCGAGATTCCGCAGGAGGCCTTCCTGGCCGTGCTGCAGGCCGATGAGCGCTGATGGGCACGAGGGTGGGGCACCGGCCGCCGGTGCACGGACGCCGTTGGTCGGTTGCCGTCGCCCCGGGCGCCATCCTGCGCCGTCTGCCGTTTTATCTTCTGGCCGCAGCCGTGCCTGCCGTGCGGCTGTCCTTCTCCGGTTGATCCCTGTCTGACATGAATTTCCCGCTGATCCTCTTTCTGCTGACCGCCTTCACCTTGTGCATCTGGCTGCTCGATCTGCTGGTGCTGGCCCCCGGCCGCCGCCGCAAGGCCCAGGAGCGGCTCAAGAACTGGGAGCGTGAACAGCAGGCGCGTGGCGGGCGGATCAACCAGCAGGCGCGTCAGCAGCTCAGCAACAGCCTGCATCGTCGCCCGGCCTGGCTCGACTACACCGCGGGCCTGTTCCCGGTGCTGTGCGTGGTCTTCGTGATGCGCTCCTTCCTGTTCGAGCCGTTCAAGATTCCCTCCGGCTCGATGATTCCCACCCTGCAGGTTGGCGACCTGATCCTGGTCAACAAGTACAGCTATGGCGTGCGCCTGCCGGTGCTCAACACCAAGATCATCGACGTGGGCCTGCCGCAACGCGGCGATACCGTCGTCTTCCGCTATCCGCTCGATCCCTCGGTCGATTACATCAAGCGTGTCATCGGCATCCCCGGTGACACCATCACCGTGCGTTGTGGTCGCGTCTACATCAATGGCGAAGAAGCCACACTGCGCGAGGCAGGCGACTATTACGATGCCGAGCGGGGCCGCTATCTGCCGCGCTATTCCGAAACCATCGGCGAGGTCTCGCACAAGATGCTGACCGACCTCGACAACCCGGCCCCCATCCAGCTGCAACGCACCCCCGAAACCGAAAAATACTGCACCACCACGCCCAGTGAACTCACCTGCAAGGTGCCCGACAACAACTATTTCGTGATGGGTGACAACCGCGAGAACAGCCTCGACAGCCGCAGCTGGGGTTTCGTTCCCGAGAACAACCTGGTGGGACGGGCCTTTTTCATCTGGATGAATTTCAACGATTTGCAGAGAATTGGCTCTTTCCGGTAGTCCTGTTCCGATCATGACAACGTCTCTTTCCTCCCGTCGTTTTCCGCAGCGTGGCATCAGTCTCATCGGTCTGTTGCTGACGGCGATCGTCGTTGCCTTCATCTCGCTGGTGGTGATGCGGGTCGTGCCGACCTTCGTCGAATACCAGAACATCAAGAAGGCGGTGGTGCGTGCCGTCAGTGCCTCGGGCAACAATGGTGCCGATGCCATCCGCAATGCCTTCGACCGCTCGCAAGCCATCGATGACTTCGAGGCCGTCAGTGGCAAGGACCTGCTCATCGAGCGCGGTCAGAACGACCAGCTCAAGGTGTCCTTTGCCTACGAGAAGCGCATCTCCCTCTTTGGTCCGGTCAGCCTGGTCATCGAGTACCAGGGCGACTCCACGGCCCGTTGAGCCGGACCGTCGGACACATCATGGTCGGTGCCGGACATGAATCTGCCCGTCGCACGCTGCAAATGCGGCTGGGGTATCAGTTCATCGACGAAAACCTGCTGGTACAGGCGCTCACGCACCGCAGCCACGGCCGTCAGCACAACGAACGCCTCGAATTTCTGGGCGACAGCGTGCTGAACTGTGCGGTGGCCACGCTGCTGTTCGGCCGCTTTGCCGATGCCAGCGAGGGCGAGCTGTCGCGCCTGCGGGCCAATCTCGTCAAGCAGGATCCGCTCTTCGAGATCGCGCAGTCGCTCGATCTCTCGGCGGCCCTGATCCTCGGCGAGGGCGAGCGGCGCAGTGGTGGTCATCGGCGGCCCTCGATCCTGGCAGATGCCGTCGAGGCGCTGCTGGGCGCCATCTACCTCGAAGCGGGCTTTCAGCAGGCAGCCGCCGTCATCACGCGGCTGTACCAGCCGCTGCTGGCCAAGGTCGATCCGGGCGAGCAGGGCAAGGACGCCAAAACCCGCCTGCAGGAATATCTGCAAGGCCGTCGTTTACCATTACCGCAGTACGAGGTGGTGGCCACCCACGGTCAGGCGCACCACCAGCGCTTCGATGTCGCCTGCCAGATCCGCAGCAACCGGGTGGACCTGAGCTTCCGCGGAACAGGCGAGAGCCGGCGCAAGGCCGAACAGGCGGCAGCCCGAGCCGCGCTCGAGAGCCTGCTGCTGGGCAGCGACACGGTAGCGACGTCCTGAACGTGACCGTCTGCCACCGGACCTGTTCTCCCGATGTCTCCTGATTTCAAAGGCTTTCGCTGCGGCCATGTCGCCCTGATCGGCCGGCCCAACACCGGCAAGTCCACGCTGCTCAACCGCCTGCTCGGGCAGACCCTTTCCATCACCGCCGACCGTGCCCAGACCACCCGTCACCAGATCCTGGGCGTGCTCACGCGGCCCAGGGCACAGCTGGTGCTGATCGACTCGCCCGGCTTCCAGACCCGGCGCATCAACCCGCTCAACAAGATCCTCAACCGCACCGCCCAGTCGGTCGGCCGGCAGGCCGATGTCGTCGTGATGGTGACGGAGGCCGGCCGCTGGACCGAAGGTGATGAACAGATCCTGGCCTGGGCCCGCCGTGATGTCCCGATGATCGTCGTGCTCAACAAGATCGACCGGCTCGACAACCCCAACGAAGCGCTGCCGCTGATCGCCCGCCTCAACGAGGCCCATCCCGGACTGGCCGCCATCGTGCCGGTGTCGGCCCGCAACGGGCAGGGTGTCGACACCCTGATCGACGCCATCGAGCAGCACCTGCCCGAAGGTGGGCCGATCTACGATGATGACGTGCTCACCGACCGGCCCGAGCGCTTCTTTGCCGCCGAGATCGTGCGCGAGAAGCTCTTCCGTCTGCTGGGCGAGGAACTGCCCTACGAAAGCACCGTCGTCATCGACCGTTTTGAAGAGCAGCCGGGATTGCGTCGCATCGCCGCCACCATCATCGTCGAGCGCCGTGCCCACAAGCCGATCGTGCTCGGTCGTGGTGGCGAGCGCATCAAGCGCATTGCCAGCGAGGCGCGCCAGGACATGGAGCGGATGTTCGATTCCAGGGTTTTCCTCACCCTCTGGGTGCAGGTGCGCAGTGGCTGGTCGAAAGACAATGCCCACCTGCGCAGCTATGGCTATGAATGACGAACTCGGGTTCGTCCTGCACAGCCATCCCTACAAGGAAACCAGCCTGATCGTCGAGCTGTTCCTGCGCGAACGCGGGCGGGTGGCGGTGGTGGCCAAGGGCGCGCGCCGCCCCACCTCCGCATTGCGGCCGGTACTGCTGCAATTCCAGCCCATCGAATGCCGGCTGAGCGGCCGCAGCGAGCTGCGCACGCTGACCCGTGCCGAATGGGTGGGCGGGTTGGGCGTGCCCAAGGGCCGGGCATTGTGGTTCTCGTTCTATCTCAACGAACTGCTGATGCGCCTGCTGGCGCGCGAAGACCCCCATCCCCGGCTCTTTGACGCCTACTACGAGGCGCTGGACACGCTGGCGACCGATGGCCCCGGCGAGGCCGTGCTGCGTCGCTTCGAGTGGCTGCTGCTGCAGGAGATCGGCTATGCCCCCGACCTCTGCCGCGATCACGCCGGCCAGCCGATCGAGGCCGGCTGCCACTACCGCATCCACGATGGCCAGTGGCACGCGCTGCCGCCAGCCGGCGTTGCGGACGCCGCCACCTTCTCCGGCCAGGCCATTCAACATATCGCGGGCGGGCGGTATGATGCACCGGGTGTGCTGTCGCAGGCCAAGCGGCTGTCGCGGCTGATGCTCGGTACGCCGCTGGAAGGGGCTGCGCTGCATACCCGTCGCATCCTGCTCGACCTGCAGGGCCTGTGAGCGGTGCCCTCCCGCCCGCTGCTTCTCTTCTGACCTCATCCGTTTTCCACCATGATCGAACTCGGCGTCAACATCGACCACGTGGCCACCATCCGGCAGGCGCGTCGCACCTACGAACCTGATCCGGTCTGGGCCGCCGTCGAGGCCCACCTGGGGGGTGCCGACGGCATCACCGTCCACCTGCGGGAAGACCGTCGCCACATCCAGGATGCCGATGTCCGTCGCTTGCGCGAGCAGACACAGATCAAGCTGAACCTGGAGATGGCGGCCACGGCGGAGATGATCGACATCGCCATCGCCCTGCGCCCCGAGATGGCCATGCTGGTGCCCGAAGGCCGCAACGAGATCACGACCGAAGGCGGACTCGACGTGGCCGGCCAGCAGGCTGCCATCACGGCCGCCATCCAGCGTCTGGCGGATCATGGCATCACCACCAGCGTCTTCATCGACGCCGAACTGAAACAGGTCGAGGCGGCCGCCCGTGCCGGTGCCGCCGTCTGCGAGCTGCACACCGGCCCCTATGCCGAGATCTTCCACAGCGCCGGGCGTGATGTCCGCAGCGAGCCGGTGGCACGCCAGCTGGCCCGCATCCACGAAGCCGGCAACGCCATCTGCCAGGCCGGCATGCGCTTCAACGCCGGCCACGGCCTCAACTATTTCAACGTCCAGCCGATCGCGGCCCTGCCGGGCGTGTCCGAGCTGCACATCGGCCACGCCATCGTCTCGCGGGCCGTCTTCGTCGGCATGCGTGAGGCCGTGGCCTCGATGAAGACGCTGATGCGCGAATCGGCCGCCTTTGTAGCCCGGAGCCGCGCATGAGCCGCAAGACCTTGCTGCCCTGGGGGCCGGTCATCGTCGATGTCGAGGGCCATCGCCTGAGCCGCGCCGAACGCAAGCGCCTGCAACATCCGCTGGTGGGCGGCGTCATCCTCTTTGCCCGCAATTATCAGTCGCCCCGGCAGCTGCGTGCGCTCACCGACGAAATCCACGCCGTGCGCCATCCGCGCCTGCTGGTGGCGGCCGACCACGAAGGCGGGCGCGTGCAGCGCTTTCGTGAAGGGTTCACGGCCATCCCCGCCATGCGCACGCTGGGCGAGCTGTGGGACACGGATGTCCTTGGCGCCTGTCGCCGCGCCACCGAGATTGGCCAGCAGATGGGGCGCGAGCTGCGCGATGCCGGTGTCGACCTCAGCTTTGCGCCGGTGCTCGATCTGGACTGGGGGCGTTCGGGCGTCATCGGCAACCGGGCCCTGCACCACGATGCCCGGGTGGTGGCGATGCTGGCCCGCTGCGTCACCCACGGCCTGTTGCTGGCCGGCATGGCCAACTGCGGCAAGCATTTTCCCGGCCATGGTTTTGCCGATGCCGATTCGCACGTGGCGATGCCGGTCGACGGGCGCAGCCTTGACGAGATCCTGGCCGATGATGCGGCACCTTATCAGTGGCTGGGTACGGCGCTCACGGCCGTGATGCCCGCCCATGTCGTCTATCCGCAGGTCGATCGCAAGCCGGCCGGCTTCTCGCGACGCTGGTTGCAGACCATCCTGCGCAGGCGGCTGGGCTTCGATGGCCTGATCTTCTCCGACGACCTGACGATGGAGGCCGCCACCGTGGCTGGCAGCATCACCGCCCGTGCCACGGCCGCCCTGAAGGCCGGTTGCGACATGGTGCTGGTCTGCAACCGGCCGGACCTGGCCGACGAGCTGCTGGCCAGCCTGCAGGCACCGCCCAACCCGCAGCTGCAACGGCGCCTGGCTGCCCTGCATCCGCGCGATCCGGTGGCCTGACCGTCGCCTGCGCCCCTGCCGGGACCGCGGGGCGCCTGATCCTCATCCCGCTGCACGCGCGGCACATCCCTTCGTGCTACCCTGTTGCGCATGAGTCAGGCGCCATCCCTTCCCGAACCTTCCCATCCGCTGCCGCGTCAGGCCGACACGGAAGATGGGCCTGCCGAGCGCCTGGCGCCCGGCATCCCCGGGGAAGCGGGGGAGGCCGCTGATCCGGCGCAGCTTCCGCTGCGCGAGCGCCCAGCCGACCTGAAGCGCTTTCTCAGGACCCTGCCGGCCCTGCCCGGTGTCTACCGGATGATCGATGCCCGCGACGAGGTGATGTACGTCGGCAAGGCACGCGATCTTGGCAAGCGGGTGCGTTCGTACTTCAACAAGCATCTGGCCAGCCCGCGCATCGCCCGCATGGTGGCGCGCATCGTGCGCATCGACACCACCACCGTCGGTTCCGAGGCCGAGGCGCTGCTGCTGGAGAACAACCTCATCAAGTCGCTGCGGCCGCGCTACAACATCCTGTTCCGTGACGACAAGAGCTATCCCTACCTGCGCATCAGCCGCCATGCCTTTCCGCAGGTCTCTTATTACCGGGGGGGGCTGGACCGGCGCTCGCAGTGCTTTGGGCCCTATCCCAATGCCTGGTCGGTGCGCGAGGGCATTCAGGTGTTGCAGAAGGTCTTTCACCTGCGCACCTGCGAAGACAGCTATTTTTCCAACCGCTCGCGCCCGTGCCTGCAACACCAGATTCGCCGTTGCAGCGCGCCCTGCGTCGGCCTGATCGACGAGGAAAGTTACGCGCGTGACGTGCGTGCCGCCATCCGCTTCCTGAAGGGGGGGCACAAGGAGATCCTGGCCGAGATGGAGGCCGGCATGCAGAGCGCCGCCGAGGCCCTGCGCTTTGAAGAGGCTGCCGTGCTGCGGGACCGCATCAGTGCCCTCTCTGGCGTCCTGCACCAGCAGGCCATGGAGGTCAATGACGACACCGATGCCGACATCATCGCCATCGAGGCGGCCGATGGTCAGGTCTGTCTGAACCTGGCGATGGTGCGCGGAGGGCGGCATCTTGGTGACAAGGCACATTTTCCCAGCCACGTCGGCGAACAGGACGAAAGCTCGCTGGCCAGTGTGCTCGATGCCTTTCTGGTGCAGCACTATGCGGGGGCGATGGTGCCGCGCCTCATCATCTGTGCCCAGAAGGCCGATCCGGAGACCCTGGCCATGCTGCGGGCACAGGCCGGACATCCGGTGGCCTGGGTACCCCAGCCCCAGCAGCAGGCACGCCGGCGCTGGTTGCAGCAGGCACAGGTCAACGCCCGCATTGCGCTCACCCGCCACCTGGCCATCGATGGTGCGCAGCAGCGACGCACCCAGGATCTGCTGGAGGTGCTGGGCATGGCTGTCGATGACCCGGCGGCGCTGCGCATCGAGTGCTTTGACATCAGCCACACGATGGGTGAAGCGACCCAGGCCTCCTGTGTCGTCTACCAGGGCAACCAGATGGTGCCGGCCGATTATCGCCGCTTCAACATCCAGGGTATCGAGCCCGGCGATGACTACGCCGCCATGCGCCAGGTGCTGCAACGCCGCTATGGCCGCCTGGCGGCCCGGTCTGCCAGCCTGTTCACGGCTGACCCGGCTGACCCGGCTGACCCGGTGGATCCGCTTGATATGGTTGACCCGGTGGATCCGGTTGAGCAGGTTGATCCTGTTGCAGGCACGGAGGCAGCTGCTGCGATGGCTTCTGCCGGGGCCGACACGCTTGCGGTGCTGCCGGTCGATGCCGCAGACCCTGCCGACAGCGACGAAGAAGTGCGGGTGGGAAGTCCTCGCGGGGCAGGGGATCCGCGAAGGCGCCCCGATGCCGGAGCGGAAGGCCCGGCTCCGGGAGCCCCGGTTCCGGCGCAGCGCCGTGTGAAAAGCGGGCAGGGCAGTGATGCCTCGGCCATCACCTCCCGGCGTCTGCCCGACATTGTGCTGGTCGATGGTGGCAAGGGGCAGATCAGCAGCGCCCGCGAGGTCTTTGCAGCACTGGGGCTGGACATCAGCCGGCTGGTGGGCGTGGCCAAGGGGGAGGGACGCAAGGTGGGTCTCGAAACCCTGGTCTTTGCCGACGGACGTGAACCCCTGGTGCTGGGCAAGGAATCGCCGGCCCTGATGCTGATTGCCCAGATCCGGGACGAGGCCCACCGCTTTGCCATCACCGGCATGCGCGCGCGCCGGGCCAGAGCCCGCAAGGTGTCTCGACTGGAAGAAATTCCTGGCGTGGGGGCACGACGGCGGCAGAAACTGCTGTCGCGCTTTGGGGGTTTGCGCGGCATCATGGCTGCCAGCGTCGAAGACCTGGCCAGCGTCGATGGCATCTCGATGCCGCTGGCCGAAACCATCTATGAGCAGCTGCATGGCTAGGGTTTTTACCAGTCTGCCCGGGCTCCTGCCAACATGAGGCCGTGAAAGTGGCTGCTATCGAGGCTGATGCCTGCGCCAGGACAAGCCGGGTCTGCACAGTTGTGTTAGGCTTGGCTGGGTAGCAGCCGAAGGGATGCGGCGGCATGGGCCGTTGCTGCCACCTTGCCCTGCTCGCCGAGTTTTGCCGTCTGCCTGGGGTGTGTTCCGTGCGGCAGGCGGCTGTTTTCCGGGGCTTGTTCATTTTTCTGCACCAATGGCTCTCAATCTGCCCAACCTGCTGACCTGGCAGCGTATCGTCGCCATTCCGCTGCTGATCTGTGTCTACATGGTGCCTTACGAGCCGTGGACGGAGCCGGGGCGAAACCTGGTGGCCACCATCCTGTTCATCCTGGCCTCGGTGACCGACTGGCTGGATGGGTGGCTGGCGCGACGACTGGGCCAGCAGACGCAGCTGGGGGCCTTTCTCGATCCGGTGGCCGACAAGCTGCTGGTCTGTGTGGCCCTGGTCATGCTGCTGGATCTGGATCGCATCAACGCGATCATTGCCATCATCATCATTGGCCGCGAGATCACCATCTCGGCACTGCGAGAATGGATGGCCAGCATTGGCGCCCGCAACAGCGTGGCCGTCAACTGGATCGGCAAGGTCAAGACGGCCGTGCAGATGGTGGCCATCCCGATGCTGATCTATCACGATCCCCTGCCCGGTGGCTTCGATTGCCAATACTGGGGCAGCTGGATGATCAACCTGGCGGCGCTGCTCACCTTCGTGTCGATGGTGTACTACCTGAAGCAGGCCTGGCCCCAGTTGCGCGGCCACGGCTGAGCATCCGTCTGCGCTGGCTGCCGGCAGCACAGGCGGCAGCCCCCGGAGGCAGAGCCGCAGCAGCCCGGAGAGAGGGGCGTGAACGCACGGCGTCACCACACGCAGCGGCACGGCAGAAAAAGGCAGAAGGGGAAAAATGGAGGCGGGAGTCGGAATCGAACCGGCGTAGACGGCTTTGCAGGCCGCTGCATAACCACTTTGCTATCCCGCCTTGGGATGCGATCCTTTCCGGAGAAAGGATGCCTGTTGGGCATTGACCGGGCTGCTGCCTCAGCAAGCTGTACTTGCCTTGCCCGAGCAAAGAGAAACAGGATTCTGATGAAAAAACCCCGAGGTGTCAAGGGCCGGCACCCCGCGCCGCATTCCGGGAAAAACCGTGCATGAGTGCATGACAGGCGCTAGAAAGGCAGCTCGCCCTGCACGGGGGGCCGCGTGTCCGGGGCGGCCTTCCTGCCCCGGCGGCCGGGGCCAGTCTCCAGCGGGGTGCGTGCAGCCGCTTCGTCACCTTCATCCGGTGGCCGGCTTGATGTTCTTGCCATGTTCGGGAGGCCTGCCATAGCCGTCCTGGCCGCCTCGGTCGCGTCGGCCGGCGGAGCCCATGGGGGCTGTTCCGCGTTCTCGTCGGCACCGGGGGAGCCTATCCGCCGCAGCGAGCTGACACGGATGCCCAGCAGTCGCAGGCGCTGTGAGAGGTCGACGCGCTTCAGGCAGTGCGCCGCCACCTGCCGGATGGCCACGGCATCGTGGACAGGCGCGCTGATGCTCTGATCGCGGGTGACGATCCGGAAGTCGGCATAGCGCAGCTTGATGCCGATCGTGCGCCCCTCGTAGCCCTTGCGTTGCAGGTCGGCCGCCGTCTGCATCGCCAGCCGGGTCAGGATCCGGCCCAGCTCGGCACGATCCTGCACGGCATGCAGGTCGCGCTCGAAGGTGGTCTCGCGGCTGATGCTGACCGGCTCGGTGCGGTTGGCGACCGGGCGTTCGTCCCGCCCCCAGGCTGCCTCGTGCAACCATTGGCCCTGGCGCTGGCCAAAGTGCCTGATGAGCCAGGCGGGGTCGCAGGCGGCCAGCTCGCCAATCCGGTGGATGCCCAGTGCCCGCAGGCGCGCATCGGTGCGCGGGCCGATCCCGTTGATCCGGGCGCAGGGCAGGGGCCAGATGCGCGGCTGGAGATCGGCTTCATCGAGGAGGCTGATGCCGCCAGGCTTGTCGAATTCACTCGCCATCTTGGCGAGCAGCTTGTTGGGGGCCACGCCGATCGAGCAGCTCAGCCCGGTCGCATCGGCAATGCGCTGTTGCAGCTGCCGTGCGGCGGCCTGCCCGCCATCGTCCTGCACGCCGGGCAGGGCACTCAGGTCGATGAAGACCTCGTCGATACCGCGATCTTCCATCACCGGCGCCATCGCCAGGATGATTTCCTTGAAACGTCGCGAATAATGGCGGTAGCGTTCAAAGTCGAGCGGCAGCAGAATCGCGTGTGGGCAGCGTTGCGCAGCCCGCACCAGACCCATGCCCGAGGCCAGCCCGAACTGCCGGGCCGCGTAGGTGGCGGTGGTGCTCACCCCGCGCCCGCGATAATCCCCCAGACGTGGAAACAGCGCCGGTGGAATCTGTGCCAGCTCGTCTTCCTGCCAAGGACGGCCGACATGACGCCGGTTGATGTCGGCCAGCAGCTCGGTCGCGTTCATGCGCCGGCCACCAATCACCATGGGCAGCCCCTGTAGCTGCGGATACTGCAACAGGGCCACCGAAGCAAAGAAGGCGTCCATGTCGAGATGGGCGATACGGCGGCGCAGCATGTCATGGCAGGAAGTTGGGCCGTGCAGGATGCGCCGGTCAGCGCAGGCGCACCGTCCATTGTATTGAATCGATAGGCACTGCGGCAGCGGAAGGCATTGTGATAGATTAGCCTTACAGTCGCTTACGGGTCTGCCCGCAGACGGGGTATGGGCAACGTGCATGCCGGGTCTGCAAGCCGCCTGAAAGGGACGACGGACACTTATCTAAAACATCAATCGAGGTGGACAAGCATGTTCCCGGAGTTTCGCGGACTGATTACCAAGCTGAAGTCGGAAGATGCACATTTTTCGCGCCTGTTCGACAAGCACAATGAACTTGACCAGAAAATCAAGAACATGGAAGCTCACATCGAACCCGGTACGGCGATGGACATCGAAGTGGCCAAGAAGGAAAAGCTGCGCCTGAAGGACGAGCTGTACGCCATCCTGAAAAAAGCTTCGGCCTGATCGCCCTGCCTGTCCGGGAAGCCCTGTCGGGCGTGCCGGGGCAGGCAGTCGATTCCCTGCACGGGGCGTGACCGCACCCGACCGGTGCAGTCGATGGCCTTATCCCCGAAAAGGAAAAGCGCTTCTGCAAGGAAGCGCTTTTTTGCTGATTCCGGGGCGCTCAGAGCAGGGCTTCGGGGCGCTCGCCGCGTTCGTACACCACGTGTGCCCGGCCCACGATCAGCGGATCCAGCTTGCCGATCTTGTCGAGCGATTTCTTCGAGTACGGCAGCTTGTGCAGGATGTAGCGCAGTGCATTCAGGCGGGCGCGCTTCTTGCAGTCGCTCTTGATGACCGTCCACGGGCAGTCGGCGGTGTCGGTCTCGAAGAACATTGCCTCCTTGGCACGGGTGTAGTCATCCCATTTGTCCAGCGAGGCCTTGTCGATGGGGCTGAGCTTCCACTGCTTGAGCGGATGCGCCTCACGCTCGCGGAAGCGGCGGCGTTGCTCGGCACGGCTGACGCTGAACCAGAACTTGATGAGATGGATGCCGCTGCGCACCAGGTGACGTTCGAACTCCGGTGCCTGGCGCATGAACTCCTGATATTCCTCCGGCGTGCAGAATCCCATCACGCGCTCGACGCCGGCACGGTTGTACCAGCTGCGGTCGAACAGCACGATCTCGCCGTTGGAGGGCAGGTGCTGGATGTAGCGCTGGAAGTACCACTGACCACGCTCGGTGTCGGTGGGCTTTTCCAGGGCGACCACGCGTGCGCCACGCGGGTTGAGGTGCTCCATGAAGCGCTTGATCGTGCCCCCCTTGCCGGCGGCATCACGGCCTTCGAAGATGATGACGACCCGTTCACCGTTCTCCTTGGCCCAGGCCTGGAGCTTCAACAGCTCGACCTGCAGGCGGAACTTCTGCTTCTCGTAGGTCGAGCGGCGCAGCAGGTTCTTGTACGGATAGCCACCATCACGCCAGTCGTCGGCCAGCTCTTCGTCAGGGTTGATGGCGGGGTGCTTGGCCTTTTTGGGCAGCTTGCCCTTCATCACGCTGCGCAGCATGGCCCGGTCATCGGGTGATGCACCTTCCAGAATGGCACGCAGCGCCTTGGCCCGTTCCTGAAAGGTCTTCTTGTCGCGGTTGTCGAGGATGCTGGCGACCGCTTCAGCCTTCTTGCCCTGCGAGGCCTGAACCGATTGATCGGTCACAAAGTTTTCCAGCGCCTGCTTGCCCAGCCTGGGCGGTGTGTCGCCCTGCGCGACACGACGTACCGTGGTGGCCTCCGGTGCTCCGTCGTCCTTCTTGCGGCCACGGGTGGCGCGGGGCGTCGTGCGGGCCTTGTCGGTGGCGGGCGCAGCCTGGGCCGTGCGGCGACGGCGAGCGGGTGAGCTGCTGGCGGCCGCCCCGTTGGCGTTGCCGCTGCCTTGCCGAGAGGGGGCGGTAGTCGCCGGGGTGTCCGTGGCGGGGGCTGCGGGCGCCGCGGCGGTTGCACTGGGCGGGGTAGAGGCAGAAGTGGCAGGATTTTGCATGCAATCAGTCCTTCAGGGATGTGGGATCAAAGGTCAGGTTCAGGATGATGACGTCCGGGCCAGCGCAGGGTACCGCGGGATGGAAGCAGGGGGCGCACATGGGCGTGCGCCCGTCACGGCACCTGCCTGAGAGCGAAGCAGGTGCGGGCGTACCCTCACGGTACGTGGGCGGCGCGCTGCGATGCCGCGACGCATGCCGCTGGCCCGGAGGGGCAGACAGGCGCAAACCGCCTGTCCTGACAGGAGGGGAGATGGGCTGAACGGGAGGGCAGGCAAGGCCTGCGGCATTCCGATGTCTCCGGGTATCGTGCTTCTTGTCATCGATGAAAGGGCATCAGCGGGGCGGCCTTGAGCAGGTTGCGTGCGGCCCATCCTTTCATGCCGGACAGATGCGGCCACAAAACGGTTGTAGCGGCCGCAACATGCCGCCGGCATCGGCGCGGAACAGGCGTTGTCTGGCTTGCCCAGCCCTCACTATGCGCTTCTGCCCAAAGCATACCTTGATGAACATCAATGCGCCGGATATCCCCTGCGTCAGGGATGTGACTGAAGAATCCAGGACACCACCACATCGGTCTCGGCCGGGGCAAGCTGGGGTTGCGGGGGCATCGACAAGGGCCCCCATTGCCCCCTGCTGCCCTGGCGGATGCTGTTGCGCAGGCGCGCAGGGGCATCCGGGAGGGTGGCCAGCCTGTCACTGATCTGCCGCCATGAAGGTCCGACCACCTTGCGGTCACGCTGGTGGCAGCCACTGCATTGGCGGGCCTGAAGGATCCGGGCGGCCAGGGCGTCGTCGATGCGTGACCCGGACGGATCGGGCGAAGGCCTTGCCGTGGACGGCATGCCGGCAGGGGCCTGGCGGGGGGAGGCGCTGTGCTGCGGGCCCGGGGGGCTGGTCTCGTGCCGTGCCGGGGTGTCATCGCCCGTTGGGGTCGGTCTGGCTGCATCCGGGGCTGCCGTGGCTGGCGCGGCAGGGCGGGGGGCGGCGGCTGTCTTGCCGGCGGCAGCCGGGGGCGGCGCAACAGGGCGGTCATCACAGCCGCCCGTCAGCAGCAGGCCGGCCAGCAGGGGCAGCACCGGCCATGAAGCCGGCAATGGGAGGAGATGCTTCATGTCCCGGATTCTGCCTGTTTCCATCCGGCAGGGATACTCGGGCCCGCCATCTGGCAGTACGCACCTGCCCGTGAGAGCCCGGTCAGGGCGCTGTGGCCGCCACGGCAGTAAACAATCCTGACAAAACACCGTTATCAGGAACGTTTCTGGAAGTTTGGACAAGAATTTACTGTAATTGCGGGCAAATCATGACAAAAGAACTTGTTTTTCCGTCAATATCTGATTGCTGCCTGATGATCTGTAAATTTCCGGTAGATAATGCCTTACTGTCGGCGGGCAAATCACTTGTGCTGCTTCAAGTCATTGATTTTCAAGGGAGTCTTGTCAACCGACCGGGGGGTTCAGGCGTTAGGGGCGCCGGTTCGTAAATGGTGTTTACGTTCGTGCCCTGTTGTTAAGCTTGCAAACAGGATCGGGAAGTGAACGAACGTATTCTGGTGCTGGTTTCCAACCAGTTCCCTGGAGAATGACGCCATGAAAACTTCCCCTCATGAAACACCGTTTGTCCCCCGGTCCGGGGTTGCATCGGCTGGCATGGGCCGACACGGCCATCCCTGCCTGCGCCCGGTGATCCGGACCCTGTCGCTGGCCCTGCTGGGCATGCTGGGCCTGCAGGGCCAGGCATCGGCCCAGTCGGTTCCGGCCTATACCACCGTGCAGAATCCGCCGATCTTCGTCGGCAGTGACAACGTGCAGGCCACGTCCGGGCAGGGCCAGACCGCCGCAGCCGCCTCGGCAGCCCGTCTGCCGCCAGCCAGCCAGCGTTCCGTCCTCCTGAATGTGGGTTACGTGAATTCCTGGATCTGGAACCCCAACACCGGCAAGTACGACCGGGTGAGGCTGCGCAGCTATCGTGGTCAGCAGCAGGGCCTGCCGCCGGTGGCGCCGACGATGGAGATCCAGCCTGGCAACCGTCTGAACGTGCGTCTCGTCAACAGCCTGCCTGCCGACGATCCTTCGTGCAGGAATCTGGCCGACAACGCGCACAACACGCCCAATTGCTTCAACACCACCAACCTGCACACGCATGGCCTGTGGGTCGATCCGAACGGCATCAGCGACAACATCTTCCTGATGGTCAAGCCGGGGCAGACACAGCGTTACGCCATCGACGTGCCGGCCGATCACCCGGCAGGCACTTTCTGGTATCACGCCCATGTGCATGGCTCGACCGCATTGCAGGTCTCCAGTGGCATGGCCGGTGCGCTGATTGTCCGGGGCAACCGCTACCCGTCCGCCACGGCCACGGGCGACCTTGACACCCTGCTGAAGTCGACGCCCTCGGTGCGTGTGCAGGAGCGCGTGCTGATGATGCAGCAGATCCAGTATGCCTGCACCGATGCCGACGGCAAGATCAAGACCAATGCCGACGGCACCTGGAAATGCGACGAGGGAGACGTTGGCGGGGTCGAGAACTACGAGGCATTGCAGAATCCCCAGAGCTGGGGTCAGTCCGGCCGTTTCACCACCGTCAACGGCGTGACCGTGCCGGAATTTGCCGGTGCCGTCGCCGGGCGCCTGGAGCGCTGGCGGATGATCCATGGCGGCGTGCGCGACACCATCAACCTGCGTTTCCGCGAAATGGTGATCGGCAACCAGACCATTCCCAACATCCGGTCGATGACGAATCGCCAGCGCGAGCACTTCGTCAACAACTTCTGCACCGGAGCACCGCTGCCGCAACACCTGGTGGCAGCCGACGGCCTGACGATGGGGGCGATGCAGGACAGCCGCAATACCGTCTTCCATCCCGGTTACCGCTGGGATGCACTGATGGTCTTCCCGCGTGCCGGCTATTACTGCGTGCTGGACGACTCGTCCTCGCAAGGAGGCAACATCAACCAGGTGGCCTCGCCCCGGCAGCTGCTGGGCATCGTCCGCGTGGCACCCGGCACCCACATGCAGAACAGCCAGATCCCGGGTTATGTGCGTCAGCAGATGCTGGCCCTGGCCAACCAGAACGCGCCGGCCAGCGTACGTGAATCGGTGACGGCCGACCTGCGTGACGGGTTGAAGCTGAGCCGTTACGTGCCGCATCCGAGCATCACGGACAGCGAGCTGACCACCCGGAACGTCGAGACCGTGACCTTCAACATCGGCGGTCAGCTGGGGAGCTTCACCTTCGAGGTCGATGGCAAGCCCTATGATCCGAAGGTGGCGGGACGGATGCTCCGGCTGGGCGATGTCCAGGAATGGCGGATCACCTCGCAGCGTGGCTCGCACCCCTTCCACATCCATGTCAACCCGTTCCAGATCGTTTCGATCCTCGACCCCTCGGGCCGTGATGTCAGCGGTTTTGACACGCCCGACAATGCAGGGGGGTCGGTCGATACCCAGTATCGTGGCCTGAAGGGCGTCTGGAAGGACACGATCATGGCCAAGTCGCTGCGTGATGGCGGGTCGTACACCGTGGTGGCACGCACCCGTTACCAGCGCTACAGCGGTGACTTCGTCCTGCACTGCCACATCCTCGACCACGAGGATCTGGGCATGATGCAGCATGTGCGCATCTATGACCCGGCCCGTCCGGAGACACGCACGGCGCCGATCCCCGGTCATGACCACAGCGGTCACTGATCGCTGATCTGCCCGGCAGCGACTGTTGCCGGGCACATGCCGGCCATGGGCCGGCAACACGAAGCGGTAACACAGGCGGCGGACCCGGCCTGGAGGGCACATGCAGCCGTCCTGTCAGGGCCTGTCGCCGGAAAAAAGCAGGCCCCGGCCCGTCAGGGTCCGGGGCTTCGCTTCATGGGCCGCCCGATTCAGAGCAGGCCGGCCACCTGGTCGAAGCTGGCCTTGATGGTGTCGGCCGACTTGCGCAGCTGCTCCTGTTCTTCAGGGCTCAGCGGTGTGTCGAGCACCTGTTCGACACCGTTGGTGCCGAGGATGCTCGGCAGCGACAGGGCCACGCCCTCGATGCCGTACTGGCCATGCAGGATGCTGGAGACCGGCAGCACGGCGCGCTCGTTGCGCAGGATCGCTTCGCAGATGCGCGAGGCCGACAGGCCGATGGCCAGGTTGGTCGCGCCCTTGCCGGCAATCACCTTGTAGGCGGCCGTCATCACCTGATGCGCCAGATCTTCACGCACTTCCTTCGGAAAGACCGGGTTGCCGTCGATGCGGAAATCGGCAATGGGCACTGCGCCGATGCGGGCCAGCGACCATACCGGGAACTCGCTGTCGCCATGCTCGCCGACGATGGTGGCGTGCACGCTGGCCGTGGAGATGCGGGCGCGGTCGGCAATCAGGCGGCGCAGACGCGACGAATCCAGCACCGTGCCACTGGAAATCACCTTGCTGGTGGGCAGGCCGGTCAGGCGTTGGGCCACCATCGTCAGCACGTCGCAGGGGTTGGTCACCAGCATGAAGATGGCGTCCGGCGAGGCGGCCACCAGCTTGGGCAACATGGCTTTCAGGATCTTGGTGTTGTCCTTCACCAGTTCCAGCCGGCTCTGGCCGGGGTTCTGCTTGGCACCGGCCGTGATGACGACGACATCGCTGCCGTTGGTGACGGAAATGTCGCTGCTGCCGACCACGCGTGGCCATGAGGTGAAGTACGAGCCGTGGGCCATGTCGGCGGCTTCGGCCTCAACCTTGGCAGTGTTGATGTCGTAGAGGGCGATTTCGTTGGCACTGCCGCGGATCAGGGCAGCATATGCCACGGCCGTGCCTACGGCACCTGCGCCGACAACGGATATCTTGGTTCCTTTGGCCATCTGGGACTCTCCTGGGTTGGGCCTGCCCATTGGCAGGCGTTGCCGCTATTGTAAATGCGGATTAACCCTGTTTGACGATGCCATAGCCTGCCGACATGACATTCATGCAGGCCGCGAGGGGTCTGGCGCAGCGCCGGCCTGTCCGGGGGAGGCCGGCTTTCCGACCGGTGGTGGCGGCCTGTCGGCTGCCCGCGACGCCGGGCCCCGGGGCCAGGGATGACAGATGCCGGCCTTCAGCGATAATCCCCCGATGGCAACCCGTTCATCTTCCCGCAATCCGGCCACCTATTCCGAAGCATCGATCAAGGTGCTCAAGGGGCTGGAACCCGTCCGGCAGCGGCCGGGCATGTACACCCGAACCGAAAACCCCCTGCACATCATCCAGGAGGTCATCGACAACGCCGCCGACGAGGCGCTGGGCGGCTTTGCCCGGCACATCCACGTGCGACTGTGCAAGGATGGCGGCGTCGAAGTCACGGACGATGGCCGTGGCATCCCCGTGGGCCTTCACCCTGACGAAGGCGTGCCGGTGGTCGAGATCGTCTTCACCCGGCTGCATGCCGGGGGCAAGTTCGACAAGACGGCCGGAGGGGCCTACAGCTTCTCGGGTGGCCTGCACGGCGTGGGGGTCTCTGTCACCAATGCGCTCTCCACCCGGCTCGAAGTGACGGTCTGGCGCAAGGGCGACAAGGACGAGGCCGGTCATCGCCAGGCCCATGTCATCGCCTTTGCCGATGGCGAGCTGGCCAGCCCGCTGGCGGCACGGCCCGCCGCCCGTGACGAGCCCGCCTCGGGCACCCGGGTGCGGGTGCTGCCCAACCCCAGATATTTCGACAGCGGCAACATCCCGCTGGGCGAGCTGGAGCGGCTCCTGCGCAGCAAGGCCGTGCTGCTGCCGGGTGTCAGGGTCACGCTTTTCCTCGACAAGACCGGTGAGACCCGCGAATGGCAGTATGACGAGGGCCTGCGCGGTTACCTGCAGGAAGAGCTGGGTCAGGCGGGCGAGGCCGAGCCGCTGCTGGTCTTCGAGGACCAGCGCCATGCCGGCTCCGGTGACGACAGCTTTGCCGAAGGCGAGGGCGCCCACTGGGTGGTGGCCTACACCGACAGCGGCACGCTGGCGCGTGAATCCTACGTCAACCTGATCCCCACGCCGGCTGGCGGCACGCACGAATCGGGCCTGCGCGAAGGGCTGTTCACCGCCATCCGCAGCTTCATCGAGCTGCACGGCCTGCAACCCAAGGGGGTGCGGCTGATGGCCGAGGATGCCTTTGCCCGGGCCAGCTTCGTGCTGTCGGCCCGGGTGCTCGACCCGCAGTTCC
>JAUNLD010000030.1 GCA_030532425.1 Lautropia sp.
CGGCGATGATGGCCTTCTTCCTGCTGATGTGGCTGCTGAGTTCGGCCAGCGAGAACACGCTGAAGGGGATTTCGGAGTATTTCCAGCAGCCGCTGAAGCTGTCGCTGATGGGGGGTAGCGGGGTGGGGGACCGCACGGCGCCGGTGCCGGGTGGTGGAACCGACCTGACGCGCCAGGACGGTCAGGTCAACCGCAAGGCCAATGATGGCAGGAAGAAGCGCAAGGACGAGGAGAAGCGCCAGTTTCTGGATCTGAAGCAGAAGCTGGAGGAGTCGATCCTGAAGATCCCGGCACTGGAGGCCCTGCGTGACCAGATCCGCATGGAGGTGACGGTGGATGGCCTGTCGATCCAGATCGTCGATGCCAGCAAGAAGCCGCTGTTTGCCTCGGGGCAGAGTACGGTGCTGTCACCGGACATGCGCACCCTGATGCGCACCATCGGCAAGTTGCTCAATGAGGTGGAGAATCCGGTCAGCCTGAGTGGCCACACCGATGCAACCTCCTATGCCGGGGGAGCCAAGGGCTATTCCAACTGGGAGCTGTCGACCGAGCGTGCCAACTCGTCGCGGCGTGAACTGGTGCAGGGGGGGCTGAGCCCGTCCAAGGTGCTGCGGGTGCAGGGGCTGGGGCCAGTGGTGCCCCTGGACAAGACCAACCCGCGTGATCCGATGAACCGCCGGATCGCCATCGTGGTGCTGAACGAGGCGGCACAGGCACGCATCCTGGGTGGAACGGTGGTGGCGGCTTCGGATGAGGAGGCAGCAGGCGAGGCAGTGCAGGCTGCCGCCGGGGCGGTGAAGCTGCCCTGATTCAGTTCGGTCCGTTCATACAAGCAGGAAGACCGAATGCTGGTCATGAACCTGTTGCAGGTGCTGAACAGCTTTCGTCCGGCGGTCCGGCGGGACCGCTGATCCGCCATCATCGACCATCCGGGTGCGTCGCCGGAAAGCGGCGATTTTTACGGGGTTTTTCGGGGCATGGTCCTTGTGGCCGGCTGCCGATAATGAAGCCTTCCTCATCCAGCCCCGGTGCCGATGTCCGATCAGTCCAGCAAGGAAGACAGGCAGTTACCCGCCTCTGAACAGCGCCTGCAGAAGGCGCGGGAGGAGGGTAATGTGCCGCGCTCGCGCGATGCGGCGCATCTGCTGGTGATGGCGGCCGGGTGTGGTTCGCTGGTATTGCTGGGGCCGTCGCTGGCCGAGGGCATCCGTCGTCTGCTGGCGACCAGTTTCTCTTTTGATGCCCGGATCCGCCATTCGGTGGGTGACAGTGTGCAACCGGTGCTGGGGGTGTTTGCCGACCTGGTCTGGCCGGTGCTGGGGGTGATGCTGGCGGTGTGTGCTGCCGGCATCGTGGCCAGTACGCTGCCAGGCGGCTTCAACCTGAGCGTGAAGGCGCTGGGATTCAAGCTGTCGCGGATCAGCCCGATGGGCGGCGTGAAGCGGATCTTCTCGATCCGCAATCTGGTGGAGTTCATCAAGCTCTCGCTGCTGTCGCTGGCACTGGGCAGCATCGGCACCTGGTATGTTGCCGGGAATTTCACCGGCTTTGCCGCCCTGTCGCAGGGTGAGCTGCGGGCCGCGTCGGTGTCGGCGCTGGGGTTGGTGGTGGGCGGGTTTGGCCTGCTGCTGATGCTGCTGTTTGCGCTGGCGCTGTTCGATGTGCCGTTCCAGTGGTTTCGCCACCGGGCCGATCTGCGGATGACCCGTGAAGAGGTGCGCCGCGAGCACAAGGAGCAGGAGGGGGATCCGCACGTGCGCGGACAGATTCGTTCGCGACAACGTGAGGCCGCTCGTCGGCGGATGATGTCGGCGGTCCCCTCGGCCGACGTGGTGGTGGTCAATCCGACTCATTATGCGGTGGCAATCCGTTATGACGAGGCCGCCGGGGGAGCGCCGCGGGTGGTGGCCAAGGGTATCGACGAGGTGGCGATGCGCATCCAGGCGATTGCCCGGGAATCGGGGGTGCCGGTGCTGCAGGCGGCGCCGCTGGCCCGCGCCCTCTATGCCCATGTGGCGCTGGAGCAGGAGATTCCGCAGGCCCTGTATGTGGCGGTTGCACAGGTGCTGGTCTATGTCTACCAGCTGAAACAGTGGATTCCGGGCCGTTCGGCCGCGCCGAAGGCGCCTGTCGACCTGCCGGTTCCGCCAGGGATGGATCCGAAGAATTCTGGAGAGGCCAGTAGAAGATGAGCACGCCATTGAGCGAGGGCCGGCAGGGGTTCGGGCTGGGCAGGGGGGGCCTGCGTCTGCCGGGCAGCATCCGGGTGGCAGGCCAGGAGGTGCCGCTGCCGCCGCTGTCGTCGCTGGCCGTGCCCGGTCTGGCGATCATGGTGCTGGCGATGATGCTGCTGCCGCTGCCGGCACCGGTGCTGGATTTCCTGTTCACCTTCAACATCGCTTCGTCGCTGCTGGTGCTGCTGGTGGCGGTGTACACAGTGAAGGCGCTGGATTTTGCGGTGTTTCCGACGGTATTGCTGGTGACGACACTGATGCGGCTGTCGCTGAGCGTGGCCTCGACACGTGCGGTGCTGCTGCATGGCCACACCGGCACCGATGCGGCCGGCAAGGTGATCGAGGCTTTCGCCAACTTCCTGATCGGGGGCAACTATGCGGTCGGGATCATCGTGTTCGCGATCCTGACGGTCATCAACTTCATGGTGGTGACCAAGGGGGCGGGAAGGATTGCCGAGGTGTCGGCCCGCTTTGCCCTCGATGCGATGCCGGGCAAGCAGATGGCGATCGATGCCGACCTGAACGCCGGGCAGATCGACCAGAGCGAGGCGCGCCGCCGCCGGCAGGAAGTGAGCCGGGAGGCCGATTTTTACGGTTCGATGGATGGTGCCTCGAAGTTTGTGCGGGGTGATGCGATTGCCAGCATCCTGATCCTGGCGATCAACCTGATCGGCGGTCTGTGCATCGGCATCTTCCAGCACAATCTGCCGCTGGCCACGGCGGCCAACAATTATGTGCTGCTGGCGATTGGCGATGCGCTGGTGGCACAGGTGCCGTCGCTGGTGATCTCGGTGGCCGCCGGCCTGCTGGTGTCGCGGGTGGGGGATGGTACCGAGGATATCGGCCGGCAGATCGCGTCGCAGCTCTTTTCCCTGCCGCGGGCGCTGGGCCTGGTGGCACTGATCGTGGGTGTGCTGGGACTGATTCCGGGCATGCCGAACATTGCCTTCCTGTCGCTGGCGGTGATGCTGGGCTATGTGTCGTTCAAGCTGGCGACGGTGGCCCGGGAGACGCCGGCGCCGGTGACCGACGTGGTGCCGGTTAACGATGGGGATGCCACCTGGGAGGACGTCCAGCCGGTGGACATCCTGAGCCTGGAGGTGGGTTACAAGCTGATCCAGCTGGTGGACAAGGACAATGGTGGCGACCTGCTGATGCGCATCAAGGGGGTGCGTCGCAAGTTTGCGCAGGAAATCGGCTTTCTGCCGCCACCAGTGCATGTGCGCGATCAGCTCGATCTGAAGCCCAACACCTATCGCATCGGCCTGAAGGGGGTGACGGTGGGAACGGGCGAGGCCTATCCGGGCCTGTGGCTGGCCATCGACCCGGGGCATGCGCAGGTGCGCCTGAACGGCCTGCAGACGCAAGACCCGGCCTTTGGGCTGAATGCCTACTGGATCCAGACTTCGGAAAAGGATACGGCGCAGGCGGCCGGTTATACGGTGGTGGATGCCTCGACCGTGGTGGCCACCCACCTGCATCACCTGATGCAGCTGTATGCCTGGCGCTTGCTGGGGCGTGGCGAGGTGCAGCAGCTGCTGGAGCATCTGGGCGGTTTCATGCCGAAGCTGGTGGAGGATGTGGTGCCGAAGGTGGTGCCGGTGGCGGTGCTGCAGAAGGTGTTGCAGAACCTGCTGGAAGAGGCCGTGCACATCCGCGACCTGAAGACGATCGTCGAGTCGCTGTCGGAGCATGGGGCCAAGGTGCAGGATCCGGCCGAGCTGACGCGCGAGGTGCGGGTGGCGCTGGCGCCCGCCATCGTGCAGGGCATCTTCGGTCCCACCGGCGACCTGTCGGTGGTGGCCCTCGATCCGGCGCTGGAGTCGCTGCTGATGCAGTCGCTGGCACCGGGCGCCACCGGCGCGCTCGATCCGTCGGTGGCCGATTTCCTGGCCACCGAGGCTGCCCGCATCTGCCAGCAGCAGGAGTCGGTCGGGCAGCCTGCCTGCCTGCTGGTGCCTGACCGCATCCGGCCGCAGGTGGCAACGATGATTCGAAAGGCCGCACCGCGTCTGCGCGTGCTGGCACATTCAGAAATTCCAGATACCCACACGATCCGTATTGGTCACCTGATCGGGAGTAATCGATGAAAACCATGACGTTCAATGGCCGCACCATGCGTGAGGCGATCGCGCTGGCGAAGGCACGCTTTGGTGCGGAGGTCGATATTCTCGATAGCGGTGCCGTCGGCGACGAGGTGCAGGTGACGGTGGTGGTGCCCTCGTCCCGCAGTGCGGCGCGTCGCCGTCGTGCCATCGAGCAGGTGTCGTCCGGCATCAATGCGCTGGCGGCATCCGGCCCGGCCAGTGCCGTGGTCCGCCCGGTGGCCGAGGATCCGGGCCTTGCCGGGGCCGAGGCGCTCAAGGGCAGCAGCCCGGGGGGAGCGGTGCAGCAGGCCGCAGAGGCCGCTGAGGAAGCGGGCCAGGCTGCCCGTGCGGCCATGGCCGGCACGACGGCTGCAGACACGAAGGCCGTGGACAGCAAGGCTGAGCCGGGCAAGACCCGGAAAAAGGCGGCCAAAGGTACGAAGGCGGCGCGCACCGGGACGCGGGCAGCCCGGACGGAGCGTGGGGCCTTGACGGCAGCGGGTGTCGAATCCGGCGGGGAGGCTGCGCGCAGGGAAGGCCAGGCGACGACGGGTGAGTCATCGAATGATGAGTCGACAAATATCGCCGGCGTGCGGGCCGGTACGACGAAGGTGGATGCCGCCCCGGTTCCGGGGCTGAAAGCCGATGCACCACCGCTGGCAGCGGCAGCGACGCAGGCGGCAGCGCCCGTACCTGGTCAGCCCATGGCGACGCAGGCCGCCGAGGCTGCCGGAGCGGTCAGCACCCTGGATTTCGAGTTGCAGCGCCGGCTGCGCCAACAGGAGCAGAGACAGGCCGACACCTCGCCGCAGGCTCTTGTGATGCCGGGCACGGCCAGCGCTGCCGACCGGGTGGTGATGGCGATGCCGGGGGCGTGGACGCCAGCCTCCCCGACCGTACCGTCCGTGGCGCCGGCACCGGCGATGCCGGGTGTGCCGGCCGTGCCGGGCGGCATGGGGCCGGCGGCGGTGGCGGCACACGTGGCGCAGGCGCCCCGTTCGCGGTTGTGGGCGATGGTGGATTCGGCGCGGCGGATGTTCCGTCGGCGTCGGCCATGGATGACATCCGGGGAAGCGGGCGACGGCAGCATGGTGCCCCCCACCGGTTTTGCCGAGGTGGCGCCGATGTCGCTGGCCTCGACGCTGGGGAGCGACGGCGCCGACTGGCCTTCGTTGCAGCTGCCGGGGCTGGAGGCCCAGGGGGGCCTGGCGCAGACGCGGCAGGCTGCTGCGCCCGCCACGGCCGAAAGCAGCGGCCTGGGCTGGTTCGAGACGGTACGGCGGCGCCCGGGGCAGATGCGGCTGCTGCGCACGCTGCTGGATTGCCAGTTTTCGCCGGCGCTGGCACGCACGCTGGTGGGGCTGTTGCCGGTGGATTACGGTGATGTGCAGGCCGACGAGTGGCTGCGACAGACGCTGCTGCGGGCGCTGGCCGGCGTGAACACGACGGCCGGCCTGAGCAGCGGCGTCGAGCAGGGGCTGTTCGACCGGGGAGGGGTGTTTGCGCTGATCGGACCGACCGGGGTGGGGAAAACGACCAGCATCGCCAAGATCGCTGCTCATCATGTGCTGCGGCATGGGCCACGTCAGCTGGCCCTCATCACGGCCGATGTCTACCGGATCGGTGCGCAGGAGCAGTTGCGCGCCTTTGGCCGGATGCTGGGGGTGCCGGTGCAGGTGGCCCAGGACCGAGATGTGTTGCAGGCGCTGTTGAAAGAGCATGAGGATCGCAGCCTGGTGCTGATCGACACGGCCGGTATCGGCCAGCGTGACGGTCGCGTGGCGCAACTGACGGCGGCGCTCGAGCTGAGTCAGGTGAAGCGGGTGCTGGTGATGAATGCGGCGGCCCAGGCTGGGAGCCTGGAAGAGGTGCTGGATGCCTTCGGCGCCCGTGATACGGCAGGGGTGCTGCTGTCGAAGGTGGATGAAGCGGTCGGCCTGGGCAGCTGTCTTGATGCGATGGTTCGGCACCGCTTGCCGCTGGTCGGTTATACGGATGGCCAGCGTGTGCCCGAGGACTACCATCCGGCCAATTTTGCGCAGCTGATCGAGCAGGCGCTGACCCAGCGGGTGAGCCGCCGCTTCCATGCACTGGCCATGACCGACAGCGAGCTGCGCAACCTGTTCGAGGACACTCATGTTTGAAGGGGCGCTGGACCAGGCAGCCGGCCTGCGCAGGCTGATCCATGCCGGGCGACCGAAACTGGTGGCTGCGGGCACGCTGGTGCCGACGGCTGCGGCATCGGCCTTCCTGACGGATCTGCTTGCCCGGGTGCAGCCGGAAGACACCGCCCTGCGTGTGGTCGACCGCAACGGGCTGATGCGGCTGGCGGCCGGGACAGGGGATTCGTCGGGCACGGCTTCCGAATGCCTGCTGTGGGTGGACGAACCGGTGGCGATGGCGCGCTGGGTGCATGCCCAGGACGGGGACCGGATGCTGCTGGTGCTCAGCCAGCGCCGTGAGGCCATGATGGCGCAGTATGCCGAGATCAAGAAGATTGCCGCCACGACCGGCCTGCGCCGCTTCGGGGTGCTGTTTCCGGACGTCGAGCAGGTGCAGCAGGGGCGGCAACGCTTCCTGGCACTGGCAGGCTGTGCGCGGCGCTTCCTGAGCGTGCAGCTGGACGTGGTGGTGGGCAGTGATCGTGACGAGCCGGGCCTGACGATGTGGTCCGGGTTGTCGATGGCCGAGCTGGCCGATTTCGAGTGGTCGTCCTGGTCGGAGGTGGGGCTGCCCGCACCGGCGGCGGCGATGGAGATCAGCCATTGAAGGTGGAGACGGAATCGATGTATACGCCGCGTGGCATGCTGGACCGGGACACGGTGATTGCACGTTATGGCAAGATGGTGCGACGGGTGGCGGTGCAGATGGCATCGCGCTTGCCGTCCAGCATCGATCTCGATGACCTGGTCCAGGCCGGCCTGATCGGTCTGGTCGATGCGGTGTCACGCTATGATGCCGCGGTGGGCGTGCAGTTCGATACCTTTGCAATGCAGCGGGTGCGGGGCGCGATGCTGGACGAGCTGCGCAATGCCGACTGGATGCCGCGTTCGGTGCGGCGCAGCCAGCGCAGCATCGAAACGGCGATCCACGCCGTCGAGCAGCGGATGCAGCGCCCGGCCACCGAACGCGAGATTGCCGACGAGTTGAAGATGTCGCTGGAGGATTACCAGCGCCTGCTGTCGTCGGCGCGGGGGGCTCAGCTGCTGTATCTGGAGGATGGAGCGGGCGAGGACGAGGGCGAGAACCGCTTCGAGCAGACCCTGGCCGATGAACAGCCGACGCCCGATCAGCGCCTGGAGGATGTGCGTTTCCGTGAGGCGCTGGTGCAGGCGATCGATGGCCTGCCCGAGCGGGAGCGGATCCTGATGAGCCTCTATTACACCGAGAACCTGACGCTGAAGGAGATTGGCGAGGTTCTGGGCGTGACGGAATCGCGGGTGTCGCAGTTGCACAGCCAGGCGGTGGCGCGCCTGCGCAGCAAGCTGGTGAGCTGGACCTGAGCAGGAGAGGTGGGCTGCGCCGGGGTAGCCGGGAGAGGGCGGGCGCGGCGCTTCAGCGCGTGTAGACCAGGGGTTCGGTCTGGAACAGCACCTGCAGGGCCCGACGGTTGCTGTCGGCATGGCGCATCATCAGGGCGCGATTGTCGATCAGCAACTGGGCGATACGTGCCAGTCGCTGGCGATCGGTGCTGCCGGCGGGGGCCGCCATGTTGCGCTTGCCCGCGGGTTGCAGGCGGCTCAGGGCACGTTGCAGTTCCTGATTGACCCGTTCGAGACGGTCGACGGCATCCGTGGCCTGGCTGGCCAGGGCGGCCTGCTGGCGTTGCAGCAGGGTGATGATGCCGTCGAGTTCTGTCCGGTGGGTCATGGTTGGGTGGTACGCACGGGGTTCATCGGGGGGCGTGGCCATCCTCGGCCGAGGATTCGCCACTGTCCTGTCGTGATCCGGATTGTGCCGGATCGGCATCGGCGAGCGGGTCGAGCGGATAGCCGGTCAGTGTGGCCATCAGTTCGGAGGCTTCGCTGAGCAGCTTTGCGGCAATCTTGCGACTCTCGACGTGATAGCGCTTTTCCTCGATGGCCTGCTTGAGCTCCTGGATGCGCGCCGCGCGGGCAGCATCGGGTTGCTCGGCCTGGGCGGGCAGCAGGTGCAGGCCGGATTCGGAGAGGTGGACGCTGTCGGTGCCGGTGACGGGATGGACGTCGTCCTCGCTGCCGGTCGGGCCGGACACGGCACCAGCCGCAGCCGTGCTGACGGGACGGCTCAGCAGCGACACGGTACTGATATAAGGTGTCTTTCCGGTGATCATGGGGTACTCCTTGCCAAGGGCATCGAAAGGGTGCCTGAAGCCTTTATCGGCGCGCTGTGGCAGAACTTTAGCAGCGATCGACCGTCTATCGTGAAATGGTTACCGTCCTGCCGCTGACCATCCCCGTCAACACCTTGCCACTGGCGGTGCGCACCCGGATAGACTGGCCATCGGCGGCATTGGCCAGGGCAACGGCATCGACGGCGATCCGGAAACCTGCGCCTTCAGCGACGGCTGCCACCTGTTCGCCGGCACGGATGGCTGGCCGTGGGCGCAAGTGTTCGGCACGCAGGGGCTGGCCGCTGGCCAGTGCACGAAGCAGCTCCTGGCCACCCAGTGCCGTGCCGATGTCGACCGGAGGTGAGGGCAGGGCCGTCCATTCGATCTGCTGGATGCTGAAGTCGCCGGGTTGCGGCGTGCTGCCGGCCGGCAGCGCCTGGCGCGCCAGCAGGGCCGGGCCGTGAACCCGGATGTCGACGGCGTGCCAGACCGTCCAGCTGGCACCGGCCACACAGCGTTCACCGACATTGACCCGTTTCCACAGGCGTGCACCGGCGGGCAGGAAGAATTCGCTGCGCTGGCAGGGCAGCAGGCGTGCCGGGCGGGGCCGTGCCAGCACCGTGATGCCGACCTGCACGCCGTTGCCGGCCGGCAGGCCGGGCTGGCGTTGCAGCCACTGCTGCAGGCGCGGGGCCGCTGTGGGCGTGGCGGAGGGGGCGCCGGGCGTTGCCTGCTGGGTCTGGGTGGCCTGGGCCGGGGAAGAAAGCAGGGCGACGACCAGCAGCACGATCAGCAGGCACAGCCGCAACAGCTTGGCACGACGGACGGTGAACAGGTGGTTCATGGCGGATGGCTGGCCTGAATTCATGAGATGTATCGATGTCAAGGCAATTGGGCCGGGGGCCGTGACCGGTCGTCGGACAGGGCCGTGCCAGGCTGCACGATGACGACAGGATAGGCCAGCTGCACAGGGATGCGGGGCGCAAGAAAGGGGGGAATACCGGCCCTGTTCTGCCGATGCCGGTGGCGCGCGATGCGGATAATGCCGACCATGAACGAGCGCATGCCGGTTTTGCCGTCATGTGCGGGAGAACAGGATGTTTGACCGACTGACAGATTCGATCGAGTTCCATGGCCAGGCGCTGAAACTGCGTGCTGCCCGGCAGGAGACGATCTCCTCGAACATTGCCAATGCCGACACGCCGAATTTCAAGGCGCGTGATTTCGATTTTGGCGCGGCACTGCGGGGGGCTGCCGGCCTGCCACAGTCGATGGAGGGCGGGCGGGCTTCGCTGCCGAAGGCCGAGGGGGGGCTGTCGACGGTGTCGCTGGCCCGCACGCACGGCGGTCATCAGCAGCTGGGCATCCTGCCCGGCAGCCCGGGGCGGCCCGACATGAAGTACGTGCTGCCCGAGCAGGCCAGCATGGACGGCAATACGGTCGACCTGAATCGCGAGCGGGCGCAGTTCTCGCAGAACGCGGTGGGCTACGAGGCCAGCCTGCGCTTCATCAACGGGCGGGTGCGGACGATGCTGTCTGCCATCCGTGGCGAATGAACCCAAGAGCGCGTGGCGCCCGACGCCTGGCGATGAGCGTGGCGGTGCGTGCGTGTTGTCGATCTGACAGGAGTCTTGTCCGATGTCCCTGATGAATATCCTGCCGCTGGCGGGCAGTGCACTGTCGGCGCAAAGCCAGCGCCTGAACACCGTGGCCTCCAACCTGGCCAATGCCGATACCGTGGCCGGACCGGACGGCAGTGTCTACAAGGCCAGGCAGGTGGTGTTCCAGCCGGCCATGGTCGAGGCACGCCAGTCGGTGGCCAGCCGCACCCTGTCCAGCCGGACGGGCGCGGCGATGGGGGTGCGGGTGGTGGATGTGGTGGAAAGCCAGGTGCCGGGCAAGGAAACCTGGGACCCGAAGCACCCGGCGGCCAATGCCGAGGGCTATGTGGTGCACAGCAACGTCAACGTGATCGAGGAGATGGTCAACATGATCTCGGCCTCGCGTTCGTACCAGAACAACGTCGAGATGATGAACACGGCACAGCAGCTTGCGCTCAAGACTCTGTCGATGGGCCAATGAACGCCGGTTGGCGCATGATGAAGGAAAGATCCGGGGGATATCGATCGTGATGCTCAAGAGTGTGTCGGGGGTGATGAGCTGGCCGGCGGCCGGCAAGGCCGATGGCAAGCCTGGCCAGGATGATGGCAGCGGCATTCGGCGGGTGGAAGAGCGCAACGGTGCGGGCGTGACGGCGTCGGCCGGGCTGATGGACGGGGTGAAGAAGCCCGAGGCGCGGCTTGACGAGAGCACGGCCGATGGCACCGAAGACCGTTTCCTCAAGCTGCTGGTGGCGCAGATGCGCAACCAGGATCCGATGAATCCGATGGAAAACGCCGAGGTGACCTCGCAACTGGCGCAGATCAGCACGGTGCGGGGCATCGAGTCGCTGAACAAGTCGATGGAGGGCTTCACGGCGACCAATACCCAGAGTTCGGTGCTGGCGGCGGTCAACCTGATCGGCAAGAAGGTGCTGGCACCCGGCGAGCGCTTCGAGTTTGCCGGCAGCGGCAAGGGCGAAACCCGGCTGGGCTTCGAGCTGCAGGGCAAGGCCGATGCGGTGCAGGTGGACATTCTGGATGAGCAGGGCCAGGTGGTCTACCAGCACACCTTGCAGAACCTCGATGCCGGCAATCACAGCCTGACCTGGGATGGCACCGGTGCGAAGGGTCTGCCGCTGAAGGGGGGCATGTATCGCCTGCAGGTGACGGCGATCGATGGCAAGACCAATGTCAAGAGTTCGACGCTGGTGCCGGTGACGGTGACGGGCGTTGCACAGACGGCAACCGGCGCGTTGCTGGAGCTGGACCATGCCAAGCCGGTGTCGCCGGCTGATGCACGCCTGGTGATCTGAGGCGGGCAGGGCATTTTCTTTCAAGCAGGATTGCGTATTTTCCAAGGAGTCTGATTCATGGCATTTCAGCAAGGCCTGTCTGGCCTGAATGCAGCGGCGCGCCATCTCGACACGATCGGCCACAACGTCGCCAACGCCAGCACCGTCGGTTTCAAGGCATCGCGTGCCGAGTTTGCCGATGTCTATGCAACCACGATCTATGGCGTGGCCAGCATCTCGCCGGGCATCGGGGTGGAAGTGGGGGCGATTGCCCAGCAGTTTGCGCAGGGGGCGCTGACGACGACGGCCAACTCGCTGGATCTGGGCATCAATGGGGGCGGTTTCTTCCGGATGTCGGACAATGGCTCGATCTCGTACTCGCGGGAAGGCCAGTTCAAGCTGGACAAGAACGGCTACATCGTCAATGGTTCGGGGATGCGGCTGACCGGCTATCCGGTTGATGTCAACGGCATCGTCACCAACGGCACGGCCCAGGAGCTGCGGCTGGATGCTTCGGATGTGGCGCCCAAGGCGACCACGGCCGCCACGGTGCGGGTGAACGTGGACGCCCGCTCGACGGTGCCGGCCAATGATTTCTCGCTGACCGATGCCAAGACCTATGACGGTGGCACCTCGGTGAGTGTCTATGACTCGCTGGGCCGCGAGCACGTGATGGCGCTGTATTTCCGCAAGGCCGATGACAACACCTGGAACGTGCATGGCACGATCGACGGCAACCTGCTGAATGGCGGCAACTCGCTGGGGACGCTGGCCTTCAACACCAATGGTTCGCTGAACCTGAATGGTGGTGCCACGACCAACCCCTTCCGGGTGACGGTGCCGGTGGGGGCCGATGCGGGGGGCAATCAGGTGGTGTCACTGAATTTCAGCGACACGACGCAGTTTGGCACCAATTTCACGGTGGCCCATCAGGAGCAGGATGGCAATGGCTCGGGCAAGCTGGCCGGGTTTTCGGTAGGGCGTGACGGCAGCCTGATGGCGCGCTATACCAATGGCCTGTCGGTGAGCAAGGGGCGGGTGGCACTGGCCAATTTCACCAATCCGCAGGGGTTGCAGCCGCTGGGCAACAATCAGTGGGTCGAGACCTCGGATTCGGGGGCGCCGCTGGTGGGTTCGCCCGGCACCGGCACGCTGGGCGAGATCCAGTCGGGGGCGCTGGAGTCGTCGAACGTCGACCTGACCCAGGAGCTGGTGAACATGATTACTGCCCAGCGCGTCTATCAGGCCAACGCACAGACGGTGCGCACGCACGACCAGCTGTTGCAGACCATCGTCAACCTGCGCTGATGAACGAGCAGGCCCGCAGGCGGGCCGGATGAGGAGCACGGCATGGACCGGATGATCTACCTGTCGATGAGTGGGGCCAAGGCGCTGATGGAGCGCCAGGATGCCCTGAGCCACAACCTGGCCAATGCCGGCACGGACGGTTTCAGGGCCGATCTGATGACGGCACGGGCCGTGCCGGTCCGGCTGGATGGCACGGCGACGACGCGGGTCTTCAATGTCGAGACCAGCACCGGTTTCGATGCCCAGTCGGGGCCGATCCGCCAGACGGGCAATCCGCTGGATGTGGCGGTGCGTGACCGGGGCTGGCTGGCGGTGCAGGCCGCCGATGGCAGCGAGGCCTATACCCGCGATGGCGGGCTGGTGGTGGACGAGCAGGGCAACCTGCGCACCCGCCGTGGCCAGACCGTGCTGGGTGATGGCGGGCCGATCTCGATCCCGGCCGGGGCCTCGGTGCATTTTGCCGAAGATGGATCGGTGATGGTGCAACTGGGCCGGCAGAAGCCGACCCAGGCCGGGCGGCTGAAGCTGGTGGATCCGGACGCACGCGATCTGGAGAAGGGGCCGGATGGCCTGATGCGGATGCGTGACGGCAGCGAGGCGCCGGCCTCGGATGGCGTGCGGATCGTGCAGGGAGCCGTCGAGGGCAGCAACGTGAACGTGGTGGAGGCGATGGTCGGCATGATCGAGGTGGCCCGCCAGTTCGAGATGCAGATGAAACTGGTACAGAACGCCGAGAGCAACGAGCAGCGCGCATCGCAGCTGCTGTCGATCCGCGGCTGACACTGAGAAGAAAAGAGGCAGAAAATGATTCGTTCGTTGTGGATTGCCAAGACGGGCCTGGATGCACAGCAGACCCAGATGGATGTGATCTCGCACAACCTGGCCAACGTGAGCACCACGGGGTACAAGCGCTCGCAGGCGGTGTTCGAGGACCTGATGTACCAGAACCTGCGGCAGGTGGGGGCCCAGTCGTCGTCCGACACGCAGCTGCCGACCGGCCTGCAACTGGGCACGGGCGTGCGTCCGGTGGCCACCTCGCGGCTGTTCACGCAGGGCAACCTGCAGCAGAGTCACAACAGTTTCGATCTGGCGATCAGCGGCAATGGCTTCTTCCAGCTGCAGATGCCCGATGGCACGACGGGCTATACCCGTGATGGCACCTTCCATCCGGACGCCCAGGGCCAGCTGGTCAATTCCAGCGGGATTCCGGTGTCGCCGCCGATCACGATTCCTCCGGGCACGACGGCGGTCACGGTCGGCCATGATGGCACGGTGTCGGTGACGCTCTCCGGTCAGGAGGGCACGACACAGATCGGCCAGATCCAGCTGGCAACCTTCCAGAATCCGGCCGGTCTCGATCCGCAGGGGCAGAACATCTTCAAGGAATCGGAGGCGTCCGGTGCGCCGACGGCGGCCACGCCGGGTATCGGCGGGGCGGGGCTGATCGAGCAGGGTTATCTGGAGACTTCGAACGTGAACGTGGTGGAGGAGCTGGTGTCGATGATCCAGACGCAGCGTGCCTACGAGATCAATTCGAAGGCGATCCAGACGTCGGACCAGATGCTGGCGCGCATTTCGCAACTTTGATGCAGGGTCGATGACAGGGCGGGGATGCTGATGAATGGGCAAGGGTGGCAGCTGCGGGTGACGAAGGGGATGGCTGTGCTGGCATGGGTCTGGTTGGCCGGGTGCGCAACCGTGATGCCGCCGGACCCGCGCATCGACACGCCGGTGGTGGATCACAACCGGCTGGCCTCGCAGCGCGCGAGACACGAACCGGTGGCCAATGGCTCGATCTTTCAGGCCGGCGCCCAGCGCAACATGTTCGAGGACCGGCGCGCCCGGCAACCGGGGGACATGCTGACGATCCTGATCGAAGAGCGTCTGGTGGCCCGGCAGCGCTCGAACAGTTCGATCGACCGCAAGGGAGGCGGCTCGGCAAAGTTTGGTGCCTTGCCGTTCCTGAAGGAAGCCAACGTGGCGAAGCTGGGGCTGGACGCAACGACCTCGAACACTTTCGAGGGCAAGGGGGCTTCGGGCAGCGAGAACCAGTTTGCCGGCACGATCACCGTGACGGTGGTGGAGGTGCTGCCCAATGGCAATCTGGTGGTGAGCGGCGACAAGCAGGTGGGCATCAACCAGGGCGTCGAGACGCTGAAGTTTGCCGGGGTGGTCGATCCGCTGACGATCATGCCGGGCAACACCGTCAGTTCGACGCAGGTGGCCGATGCGCGGATGCAGGTGCGTGGCCACGGTGATATCGACAAGGTGCAGACGACGGGGTGGCTGAGCCGCTTCTTCCTGTCGTTCATGCCGATCTGAACTTGGGCACGGATGATGATGACGGACAGGATGGTGTCGGGGGGCCTGCGGGGTCTGGTGTCGGGGCTGGTGATGCTGGGGGTGGCGCTGCTTGCCGGCCTGGGCAGCCCGCCGGTGCGGGCCGAGCGGCTGAAGGAAGTGGCCAGCATCCAGGGGGTGCGCAGCAACCAGCTGATCGGCTATGGCCTGATGGTGGGGCTGGACGGCACGGGTGACCAGACGACGCAGGCGCCGTTCACGGCGCAGAGCATGCGTTCGCTGCTGCAGCAGCTGGGCATCCAGCTGCCTCCGGGTGTGACGCCGCAGTTGAAGAACTCGGCGGCGGTGATCGTGACGGCCCAGCTGCCCGCCTTTGCGCAGCCGGGGCAGATGATCGACGTGACGGTGTCGTCGGTGGGCAATGCCAAGAGCCTGCGCGGTGGCACGCTGTTGCTGACCCCCTTGCGCGGGGTGGATGGCGAGATCTATGCGCTGGCCCAGGGCAATGTGGTGGTGGGAGGCGCGGGTGCGTCGGCCGGTGGCAGCAAGGTGCAGATCAATCATCTGAGTGCGGGGCGGATTCCGGCCGGTGCCTCGGTGGAGCGGGTAGTGCCGAACCAGGCACTGTCGGGGGATTCGATCCGTGTCGAGCTGAATCGCACCGATTTTTCCAATGCCCGGCTGGTGACGGATGCGATCAACCGGCAGCTGCGCACGATGAAGGGGCATGACGGTCGTGAGGCGATGGCGCTGGATGCGCGCGTCGTGGAGGTGCCGCTGCCGCGCAGCCCGCAACGCCGGGTGGCATTCCTGGCCGAGCTGGAGCAGCTGGAGCTGTCGCTGTCGGTGGCCCCGGCCCGGGTGGTCATCAATGCCCGCACCGGCTCGGTGGTGATGAATCAGGCGGTGACGCTGGCACCCAGTGCGGTGGCGCACGGCAATCTGGCGGTGACGGTGTCGTCGACGCCGGTGGTGAGTCAGCCGGCGCCGTTGTCGGGTGGGGTGACGGTGGCGGCAGAGGTGGCCGACATCTCGGTGCGTCAGGAGGGGGGCTCGGTGATGATGCTGCCGAAGGCGGCGCAGCTCAAGGATCTGGTCAGGGCCCTGAACACGCTTGGCGCGACGCCGCAGGACCTGATCGCAATCCTGCAGGCGTTGCAGGCCGCCGGCAGCCTGAAAGCCGAACTGGAGATTATCTGAAGGAGGGGCGGTGTCTTTACCCACATCTTTGTCGGGCGCCGGCATGGCCCGCGCCCGGATTGCCAGCCAGGGGCTGGCCATCGATGCACGCAGCCTCGACGGGCTGCGCCATGCCGATCCGCAGAGTCGTGAGGCGATCCGGCAGGTGGCGCAGCAGTTCGAGGCTTTGTTCATGCGCCAGCTGATAAAGAGCATGCGCGATGCGGTGCCGCGCAGCGGCATGTTCGAGGGGCCGGGTTCGGACCTCTTCGAGGGGATGCTGGACAGCCAGTTGTCGACGGCGGCCGCCGGCAAGGGAGGCGGGCTGGCCAGCCTGATCGAGAGGCAGCTGCTGGGCGATCCGGCGACGCTGGGTGAACGGGCCGCCCGGGTGGGGGCCTGGTCGCCGGCTTCGGGCCGGGCCTTCGAGCCGGTGACGCCTGCGGCAACGGATGTGTCGTCGTCGGCCCGGGCCGAAGGGCCGGCGGGCGAAGGGCACATGGGGGACGGGGATGAGGCACGGGCACGCCGTGCCCTCTCGGCTGGGGCGGTGCAGGCATTGCGGCGTGCCGGGGTGCCGATGGCCGAGGTGGCGGCACGGGGCCAGGCCGATGGCCGGGTGGTCGATGGCGACGGGCGGCAGGTGCATGCACTGGGGCCGGTGCAGGCCGCTTTCGTGCAGAAGATGTGGCCGCATGCCCTGGCGGCCCAGAAACAGACCGGTCTTCCGGCAGCATGGGTCGTTGGTCAGGCGGCATTGGAGTCTGGCTGGGGACGGCGCGATATCCGTGATGTGGATGGCAATCCGAGCCACAACCTGTTCGGCATCAAGGCCGGGCCGGGCTGGCAGGGCAGGACGGTGGCCGCCATGACGACCGAATACGTCGATGGGGTGGCGCGCAAGTCGGTGGAGCAGTTCCGGCGTTACGACAGTTATGCCGATGCTTTTGCCGACTGGGCCAGGCTGATCGCCGGCAATCCGCGTTACGAGCGGGTGGCGCGGGCGAGGACGGCCGGGGAGTTTGCCCAGGGGCTGGCACAGGGCGGATACGCCACCGACCCGGCATATGGGCAGAAGTTGGGCAGGACGATCGACAGTCTGTTGCGGTCGATCGGCGCGAAGCAGGACTAAACAGGGAAGCGAAGCATGGCTGGACTGATCCAGATTGGCCGCAGCGCACTCAGCGCTGCCTACACGCAGCTGCAGACGAGTGGCCACAACATCGCCAATGTCAACACGCCGGGCTACGTGCGTCAGGAGGTGGTGCTGGCATCGGCCGAAGGCCAGTACCGGGGCAGCGGCTATATCGGCAACGGTGTCAATGTGCAGGACATCCGTCGCAATTACGACCGCTTCATGGCCGATGAGGTGACGCGCAGCACGTCGATCGCCGGTACCGACAAGGTGCGCGCCCAGCAGCTGGGGCTGATCGACAACCTGCTGGCCGATACCGATTCGGGCATCGGCGTGGCGATGGACAGCTTCCGGGCGTCGATGGCCGACCTGGTGAACAATCCCAATGACGGCAGTGCCCGCACGGTGGTGGCGCAGCGTGCTGCGGTGGTGGCGGGACGGTTTTCGGATACCGCCACGCGTCTGGAGGCGCTGGTGGCCGAGTCGAGCCAGAAGGTGGAGGATGCGGCCCAGTATGTGAACGCCCGCCTGCAGGAGGTGGCGACGCTGAATCGCCAGATCAGCATGGCACGCGGAAACAATCAGCAGCCAAATGATCTTCTGGATCAGCGTGATGCGCTCATCAACGAGCTGGCGGCCAAGATCCAGGTGACACGTGACGAGCAGGACGATGGTTCGGTCGACCTGTATTCGGCCAGTGGTTATTCGCTCGTGCTGTCGGACCGGGCGGCCCGGCTGGTGATGCAGCCGACGGAAGGGGATGCGTCGCGTCCGAATCTGGCGGTCGATGTACAGGGGCATCAGATTCCGCTCAGCGAGAGCACGCTGGGGTCGGGCGAGATTGCCGGGCTGCTGCGCTTCCGTGACCAGGACCTGCGTTCGGTCCAGGCGTCGCTGGGGCGGCTGGCGGCCGCTTTTGCCGGTGCCTACAACCATCAGCAGGCGCTGGGTCTGGATGCTCATGGCCGCACCGGGCAGCCGATGTTCAGCGTGGGCGACCCGGTGGTGCAGGCCGAAGGTGGCAATGCCGGTGATCTGGTGATGAAGGTGACGGTGGCGGATCCGGCGAAGCTGAAGGCGGCGGACTATCGGCTGAGTTTCGATGGCAACGTCTACACGCTGGAGGATGCCATCACCCAGCGCCGGCAGGAGTACACGCAGTTGCCGATCGAGGCCGACGGGCTGCTCTTTGCGCGCGTCTCGGGGGGGATGCGTGCCGGGGACGTGATGACGGTCCAGGCGGGTTCGGCTTTTGCCAGCCGGATGCGTTCGGCGCTGTCGGGCCCCGACAGTGTGGCGGCTGCCGCAGCGCTGGGAGTGGTGCCGGGCAAGACCAACCGGGGTGATGCCTACGTGACATCCTTCGGGCAGCGGGAGCCGCATGCCGATTTCGACAAGCCGCTGACGCTGACGTTTACGGGGCCGGATGAGTTCACGCTGAGCGGGCCGGGTGCCAACGATCCGGGGCCTCATCCGTATGTGGCGGGTCAGCCGATCGAGATGAACGGCTGGCGGATGGTGGTGCAGGGCGTGCCGGCCGCGGGTGACACCGTCGCGGTGGTACGGCCGGTGGCGATCCGCAAGGACAACAACAACGCCCGGGCGATGCTGGCCCTGCCGGATCAGGCCGAGGTCGATGGCATGACCTTCTCGCAGGCCTTTGCCGCGGTGCTTTCGGATGTGGGCGGGCGCACCTTGCAGGCCAAGACGGCTGACCGGGCCTCGGCCAAGATGCTGGAAGGGGCCAAGGCGCTGGTGGCCGACCGAAGTGGCGTGAACCTCGATGAGGAGGCGGCACGCCTGCTGCAGTATCGCCAGGCCTATCAGGCGGCGGCCAAGGTGATCCAGACGGCCGATGAAATGTTCAATTCGATTCTCTCGCTGGCACGATAATCATGCGTATTTCGACGACTCACTATCAGAACCAGGCGGTCAGTTCGATTCTGGAGACCCAGGGAACCCTGGCCAAGTTGCAGGAGCAGGCCTCGACCGGCAGGCGGGTGAACCGGCCCAGTGATGATCCGCTGGCAGCGGCCGAGGTGGAGCGCCTGCGCGCCGGCCAGGCACGCAACGACATCGAGAAGCGGATGATGTCGTATGCCAAGAACCAGATGGCACTGTCGGAGAACTCGCTGGGGGCTGGCATCGACATCCTGCAGCGGGCCCGCGACCTGATGATCAACGCGCGCAACGGGGCCATGACGGACATCGAGCACGCGGTGCTGGGCAGCCAGCTGCAGCAGCTGCGTTCGGAGCTGCTCGACCTGGCCAATACCAAGAACAACGAGGGGGATTATGTCTTTGGCGGGCAGGGCTCGGAGCAGGCTCCGTTCAGCCCGTCCGGTGATCCGGTGTTCCAAGGCATGCCCGGTACGCGACAGAACGGTTTCGACACGCCGCTTGATCTGACGCTCAATGGCGATCAGGTATTCACGGGTTTTGGTCCGGGCGGCAACCGGACGATCTTCCAGGAGCTGGATGCGGTGGCGGAGGCCCTGGGCGCGGGCGACCGGGCGGCACTGGAAGAGGCGCTGACCCGGGGGATGATGGTGGCCGACAATGCCCTGGAGCGGTTTTCCGTGACGCGCAGTCTGCTGGGCGAGCAGCGGCTGGCCATCGACGCGCGCGAGAACCTGCTGGCTTCGGGGGATCTGGGGGCCGCGCAGCGCCGTTCCGAACTGGTCGACACCGATTATGCGTCGGTGCTGTCGGGCATCCAGTCGCGCGATCTGGCGTTGCGGGCGGCGATGCAGACCTATTCGCAGATCTCCCAGCTGTCGATGTTCAACTACCTTTGATCGAAGGCCGCCTTGAGCAGGACGGGGGCGGCCGATAGTCTTCGGGCAGGGCAGGGGGCCGGGTGTCCATGCCTGCCGGAAATTCTTCTCTCGGGGTCCTGTCGATGAGTTTGTCCAATCTGCTGGTGGGCTATCGTCCCTTGATCGATCGTGATCGCCGGATCATGGCCCTGCAGGTTCAGCTGGCAGCCGTGGATGGCGAGCTGACCAGCATGTCGTCGTTGTACGGACTGGTGGCGGACGACAGGCCGCTTCAGTCGCATACGCTGATCCTGTCGGCGCCCGATGCGGTCTTTGACGACGGCCTGATGGCCCTGGAACCGATGCCGGGGCTGTGGCTGGAGGTGCCGGCCGAGGTGGCAGCCAACCCGGCGTATCGGCCGATGCTGCTGCTGCTGCATGAGCAGGGCATGGGGATGGTGTTGCAGGGGGTGCCGCCCGACGACCTGCCGGATGAGCTGCTGGCGGTGTTCCGGCTGTCGATGGTGGATGCCCGCGACGAGCGGCGGGGCTCGGGGGAATCGTCCACGCTGCGGGCACGGGTGCGCCGCAGTGTGGCCACGGTGCAGAGTGGCGTGAACACGCCGCAGGCGATGGAGCAGGCCTTTGCGGCGGGGGCCTATGCCACCTGTGGCTGGCTGATTCCCGAGATGCAGGCCTCGGATGAGCTGGTGACCGGCACCGATTATCTGGGTGTGCTGCAGCTGATGGAGATGATCGAGCGCGAGGCCTCGCTGCGCGAGATCGAGGCGGCGATCCGTCAGGAGCCGGAGCTGGCGCTGCGCCTGTTGCGGCACATCGATTCGGTGGGCTTCGGGCTGTCGGTTCCCGTGCAGAATTTCCAGCATGCGGTGATGTTTCTGGGCTATCAGGGGATGAGTCGCTGGCTGGCGCTGATGCTGGTGAGCGTGAATCCGGATGCGAGCCGTCGACCGCTGATGCTTGCCTCGTTCCGGCGCGGGCTGATCCTGGAGAACCTGGCGGGCCGTGAGGCCGACAGCGAGGTGCGGGAGGAGATGTTCCTGCTGGGGGTGTTCTCGTTGCTGGACCGGGCGCTGGGGCAGCCTTTCGAGACATTGCTGTCGCACGTGCCGGTGCCCGAGCGGGTGGCCGAGGCCCTAGTGGGACGTACCGGTCCGTATCTGCCGTTGCTGGACATCGTCGAAGCGATCGAGCACGGGCCGACGCCGGAGATCCTGGGCCATCTGGAGCGCTGCCACATCGGCCTGGAGGAGTGCAACCGGGTGACGCTGGCCACCCTGCGGGTGGCGGCGGTCTGAGCCGTGTCGTAAAGCGGGGCTGGCCGGGGCCGCAGTGGCCGGGCCATGCCTGGACTGCCGGGGGCGGTGCGGGAGGTGGCTTGTGCCGGCTGGCCGGGCGGGAAGCGGCCAGGGGGCGGGGAAAAGGGCTGAAGGGGACGGGAAGTTTTGGCAAAATAGGGGGTTACCGATTTCGTGCCCCCCGATCCGTTCGGGCCCGTGTGCCCGTGCAAGCGGCCGGTTCCAGCCTGTCTGGGCCGGCCGTCGTCTTGAGGGGGCACGAGATCCCTGACCGCCGCATGCGGCCTTTTGGAGAGAATCGATGCCCAAGTTACGCTCAGCCACCAGTACCCAGGGGCGCAACATGGCGGGTGCGCGTGCCCTCTGGCGCGCCACCGGCATGAAGGAGACCGATTTCGGCAAACCGATCATTGCCGTGGTCAATTCGTTCACCCAGTTTGTGCCGGGGCACGTCCATCTGCGCGACATGGGCCGCCTGGTGGCCGAGCAGATCGAGGCGGCCGGTGTGGTGGCCAAGGAGTTCAACACCATCGCCGTCGATGACGGCATCGCCATGGGGCATGGCGGCATGCTGTACTCGCTGCCGTCACGTGACCTGATCGCGGATTCGGTCGAGTACATGGTCAATGCCCACTGTGCGGATGCGATGGTCTGCATCTCGAACTGCGACAAGATCACGCCGGGCATGCTGATGGCGGCCCTGCGGCTGAACATCCCGGCGGTGTTCGTGTCGGGAGGGCCGATGGAGGCCGGCAAGACGAGGCTGGCCGACAAGGTCATCAAGCTGGATCTGGTCGATGCGATGATCCAGGGCGCCAATCCGGATGTGTCCGATGCCGAGAGCGACCAGATCGAGCGCTCGGCCTGTCCGACCTGTGGCTCGTGTTCGGGGATGTTCACGGCCAATTCGATGAACTGCCTGACGGAGGCGCTGGGGCTGAGCCTGCCGGGCAACGGCTCGTGCCTGGCCACGCATGCCGACCGCAAGCAGCTGTTTCTGGAGGCCGGGCGCCAGGTGGTCGAACTGTGCCGGCGCCATTATCAGGAGGATGATGCCTCGGTGTTGCCGCGCAGCATCGCCACCAAGGAGGCCTTCGAGAACGCGATGAGTCTGGACATCGCCATGGGCGGCTCGACCAATACGGTGCTGCACCTGCTGGCGGCCGCCCAGGAGGCCGAGGTCGATTTCACGATGGCGGACATCGACCGGCTGTCGCGTATCGTGCCGTGTCTGAGCAAGGTGGCGCCCAACACGCAGAAGTACCACATGGAAGACGTGCATCGCGCCGGCGGAGTGATGGCGATCCTGGGGGAACTGGACCGTGCCGGGCTGCTGCGCAACCAGACGCGGACCGTGCTGGGCCTGTCGATGCAGGCGCAGCTGGCGCGTTACGACATCATGCAGACCACGGACGAGGCGGTGCGTACCTTCTTCCGGGCCGGGCCGGCGGGGATCCGCACGACCGAGGCGTTTTCGCAGGATACGCGCTGGAAGACGCTGGATGATGACCGCGAGCACGGCTGCATCCGCAGCAGGCAGTTTGCCTACAGTCAGGATGGCGGGCTGGCGATGCTGTCGGGCAATCTGGCCGAGAACGGTTGCATCGTCAAGACGGCGGGTGTCGACGAGAGCATCCTGACGTTCACCGGCAAGGCCCGGGTGTACGAAAGTCAGGAGGATGCGGTGGCGGCGATCCTGGGGGGCCAGGTGGTGGCGGGTGATGTGGTGGTGATCCGCTACGAGGGACCCAAAGGGGGGCCGGGCATGCAGGAGATGCTCTATCCGACCAGCTACCTGAAGTCGATGGGGCTGGGCAAGGCCTGCGCGCTGCTGACCGACGGGCGTTTTTCGGGCGGGACATCGGGGTTGTCGATCGGCCATGTCTCTCCGGAGGCGGCTGCGGGCGGCACGATCGGGCTGGTGCAGGATGGGGACACGATCTCGATCGACATCCCGAAGCGCTCGATCGAGCTGGTGGTGCCGGCAGAGGAGCTGGCCCGGCGGCGGGCAGAGATGGATGCGCGCGGCTGGAAGCCGCTGAACCGTCAGCGGGAGGTGTCGTTTGCGCTGAAGGTGTTCGGGCATTTTGCAACATCGGCCGACAAGGGGGCGGTGCGCGACAAGTCGATGCTCTGAAGCGCGGGGAAGCGCTTCGCCCTGCGTGGGTGCAGGGGGTGACGCATCGAAGCGGGGCTGGACAGGGGGAGCTTCTCTGCTACAGACCCCTGGGTCATGCCGGTGTACCCCCTGGGGAAGGGGGAAACCGGCCTTTTCACGGCGCCGGATGCTGCGGTGCAACACCCGGCGCATGGGCTTGTTGCGCTGCATGAAGGGCACAGGCGTGGGCCTGTGGTGCGCAGGCGACGTGTGGGCGCCGTCATCTGTCGGCAAGGACCGTACGCTGGTCGGGGCCGGTTGACGCGCCCCTGATGGGGATGGGGGCTGGCGGTTGTCGCGGGAGGATGGGCGGCGTCCTGGGGGCGATGGTGCGGCAACAGCGGGGTTGCGAACTTTACATGGTGCTATAGGCAGAATGGATAAGGTGTTGAAAACGCGATGATTTGATCGGTAGAATGCAGCCGTAATCATGAGGTTGTGGCGGAACGAAAGATGGCTCGAACAGGTGCTTTGTCGTGGGTGTACCGGCTGCTGGTCGGCGCGATGTTGATCGCCGGTGTGGCGCATGCAGACACGGCTCAGGCGGCACGGGCCTCGGCGGTTCCGGCCAAGCAGGGGGCTGCCAAGAAGGCTTCGGCCAAGAGCAGCAAGCGCCAGGCAGCGGCGGCGGTGCGTGGCGCCGGCAAGCGGGCATCGAAGGGGGTTGCGACGGCGTCGACGCGGGGATCGCGTGGCGTGGCCGGACGTAAGGCGGCTGTCGGCAAAGCTACAGTCGCCAGTAAAGCAACCAAAATTGGTAACAAAAAGTCGCTTTCTGCTTCTAAAACAAAAAAATCCTCAGTTGCCGCCGTTTCGTCGGGCAAGACGACCGTGCGCATGGTGGCGGGCAAGATCCGCACCGCACCGGGCGGTGGCCGCGCTTCGGGCCGGACGGTTGTTGCAAGGCAGCAGGAAGGTCGTCCATCGCGCCGTGCAGGGGCTGCCGTCGCGGTGGCCTCGGCCAGCCTGATGCAGGGCAGCAAGGCGTCGGCCGTCAGTGCCCGCAAGGTGTCGGTGGCCGGCAGTGAACGACTGATGACGGCGCCGGGCACGCTGCCGCCGGCTGCCGTGGCCAGTGGTTCGCTGGGTGAGGCCATCGGCCTGAACCGGATTCCCGATCCGCTGGCGCTGCGCTCCAGCGTCGCCCTGGTGGTCGATCCGCGCACCGGCAAGATCCTGTATGACAAGAACTCGTCGGCGGTGCTGCCGATTGCGTCGGTGACCAAGCTGATGACGGCAATGGTGGTGCTGGATGCCGGCCAGCCGCTCGACGAGAAGATCCGCATCGAGGCCAGTGACCGCGATACCGAGCGCTTCAGCAGCTCGCATCTGCCGGTGGGCAGCGAGCTGACCCGTGCCGAGCTGTTGCAGCTGGCGCTGATGTCGTCCGAGAACCGGGCGGCCAGTGCGCTGGCACGCACCTATCCGGGTGGGCTGCAGGCCTTCATCGATGCGGCCAACCGCAAGGCCCGGGCAATCGGCATGTGGGATTCGGTGTTCATGGATCCGACCGGGCTGTCGGCGTCCAACGTCTCGACCGCACGTGATCTGGCGGTGCTGGTGGCACGGGCTTCACGCTATCCGGAAATCCGCCGGTTCTCGGTGGCGCCGCAGCTGCAGGTTCGCACGGCCTATGGAGCGCGGGTCTTCCACACCACCAATCCGCTGGTGGGCAACAGCCAGTGGGGACTGACGCTGCAGAAGACCGGTTTCATCAACGAGGCGGGCAACTGCCTGGTGATGCAGGCCCGGGTGGATGGCCGGCAGATGATTATCGTCCTGCTCGATTCGCAGGGACGGTATGCGCGTGTCAGCGATGCCAACCGCATCCGGCGGTTCATCGAGGGCTGAAGGGGCTGCCCGGGCGCATCGTTCCAATCCCTTCCCGCCCGGGGGACATGCTTTTGGCGTAAAAACGGGCCGCCGTCATGGGCGGCTTTTTTTTCGGGGAGCGTGGCTTTGCCGGGCGGCGGGAGCAAGGGCTGGGTGATGGGCGGGCTGACGGGCAGCCATGCTGGCCGTGCGGCGGGTCAGCCTTCGGGACGCCGGGGAGGCACGGGCGGGCTTTCGTAGCCGAGCGAGGCCGAGATCTGGGCTGCGGTGCGGCAGATCTGTTCGGTCCAGCCATTCTGGACGAAATCGGCCGGTGCGGAAATCGACAGGCCGGCCACCAGTTCACCGGAGTCGTCGTGGATGCCGGCGGCGATGCAGCGCACGCCAAGCTCCAGTTCCTCGTTGTCACGGGCGTAGCCGCTGGCGCGCACCAGGGCCAGCTCGCGTTCGAGCTGGGCCGGATCGGTGAGGCTGTTGCGGGTGTGACCGGCCAGGCCGGTCCGCGTGATGTAGTTCTGCAGGGCACGGCCGCTCTCGGCCGCCAGGAAGAGCTTGCCCACCGAGGTGAGGTGCAGCGGCGCCCGGCCACCGACGGCCCGGACCACCTGCATGCCGCTTCGCTCGGAGAGGGCGCGTTCGATGTAGACGATCTCGTCGCCCTGGCGGATCGAGAGATTGATCGGCTGGCCGGTGAGCCGGTGCAGTTCGCGCATCGGTCCCATCGCGGCATCGCGCACGTTCAGGCGCGCCTTGACGAGGTTGCCCAGCTCAAGCAGGCGCAGGCCGAGCTGGTAGCTGCCGGTGTCGACCCGGTCGACGAAGCGGGCGCAGACCAGATCGTTGAGGATGCGGTGGGCCGTGGACGGATGCAGGCTGGTGCGGTGCGAGAGCTCCTTCAGGCTGACGGCCTGGGGCTGCTGGGCGAGGGCGTCCAGCAGCGACACCATGCGTTCGAGTACCTGAATCGTGGTTTTTCTTTCGGTACCCCGCGTGTCATCGGTGGCTGAGGGGCGGGGAGATGAGGGGACCGGGGTCTTGTTGTCGGACATCAGGAGCGTGGTTCGAGAGAGAGAGCACCAGGATGGCAGAGCGTGCCATCCATCCGGTGTCATCGCATCCTATCATCATTTTCATGAATGACGCGGGCAGCAGCCGGTACCAGTGCCGGGCCTTTGTAGACCAAGCCGCTGAACAGCTGGACCAGATCGGCGCCCGCCCGGATCTTGTTGAGGGCATCGACGGCATTCATGACCCCGCCCACACCGATGATCGGGAAGCCCTTGGGCAGGCCCTGACGCAGCGAGCGGATGATGTGGTTGGAGGCTTCGGCCAGTGGGCGGCCGGACAGGCCGCCGCTTTCGTCGGCATGGGGCAATCCCTTGACGGCGTCGCGGGAAATGGTGGTGTTGGTGGCCACCACCCCGTCGATGTGATGCCGTTGCAGGGCGTCGATGATGAGGGCCAGCTGGTCGTCATCGAGATCGGGGGCGATCTTGAGCAACAGCGGCGGATTGAAGCCCTGGGTGCGGGCCATCTCCTGACGCTCGCGGTCGAGGGCCCCCAGCAGGGTGTCGAGTTCGTTGCCGCCCTGCAGCTGCCGGAGGTTGGCGGTGTTGGGCGAGGAGATGTTGATGGTGATGTAGTCGGCCAGCGGCATCACCCGGCGCAGGCCGGCGATGTAGTCCTGGGCGGCCGATTCGATCGGGGTGCTGGCGTTCTTGCCGATGTTGAGGCCCAGGATGGCCGGTGGCGGCTCTCCGTCGGGCTGGACGTGGTGGCGGCGCTGCCAGGTGCGTGAGCGGCGGACATTGTCGGCAAAGACGTCGAGGCCTTCGTTGTTGAAACCGAAGCGGTTGATGATGGCTTCGCATTCGGGCACGCGGAACAGGCGCGGCTTGGGGTTGCCGGGCTGCGGGCGGGGGGTGACGGTGCCCAGTTCGAGAAAGCCGAAGCCCATCATCGCCAGGCTGTCGATGTGGCTGGCGTTCTTGTCCATGCCGGCAGCCAGGCCCACCCGGTTGGGAAAATGCAGTCCCATCAGGTCGATCGGGTCTTCGACGCGATGGTGGGGCAGCGGGCGCAGCTGTTCGGGCAGCCTGGACAGGATGTCGCCCAGACGCAGGCTGGTGTGGTGCGCACGTTCGGGGTCGAGCTTGAACAACAGGGGCCGGAGGAGGTGGTAGCCGAGGTCACTCAGTTTTTCAGAGGTATCCATTCGTCGTCGATCCGTTGTTCGATGGGCCGGAAACGGCTCTTGTAGCGCATGGCCGCTGCTTCCTCGATCCAGTAGCCCAGATAGAGGTAATCCAGGCCCATCAATTGGCACATCCTGATCTGCCAGAGGATGCCGTAAGTGCCAAGGCTGGCCCCAGGCAGGTCGGGGTCAAAGAAAGTGTAGACTGCCGACAGCCCGTCATCGAGGACATCGATGATCGAGACCATCAACAATAGCGCGTCGGGATCACGAAACTCGACCAGGCGGGTGTCGACCCGCGATTCCAGCAGGTATTCGCGGTACTGGCTGCGGTCGTCCTGATCCATGCTGCCGCCACGGTGGCGGGCCTGCTGGTAGCGGATGTAGAGCTGATAGTGTTCTTCCTGGAAGGCCAGCGGCAGGGCGCGGGCATGCAGATCGGCATGGTGGCGGGCACAACGCCGCTGGCTGCGGTTGGGCCGAAAGGCATGCACCGGAATGCGCACCGGGATGCAGGCACGGCAGGCGTCGCAACGCGGCCGGTAGGTGAACTTGCCACTGCGTCGAAAACCGGCCCGGACCAGCTCGCCATAGTTGCCGGCATCGACGGCCAGCGCTGGTTCGGCCACCTGCGAGCGGGCAAAGCGGTTGGGCAGGTAGCTGCATGGATAGGCGGCCGTCACGTACAGGCGGATCTGCTGCCGGAGCGGGGTGCGGGTGTCGGTCATGGCGAACCTGGCGGGGGCCGTTCGGGCCAGTCGGTTGGCCAGCAGGGGGTCATCCGTTGCCAGTCGGGGGCAGGCAGGGCCAGCAGGCGCCGGATCCGGGCCAGGAAATCGTGGCGGCCGAGTTCCCGTCCGCCCAGGCTGCCGAGGTGACGGGTGGACTGCTGGCAGTCGACCATCTCGAAACCGTGCCGGGCAAGCAGGTGCATCAGGGCGGCAAAGGCACACTTGGAAGCGTTGCTGCGGCGGGTGAACATCGATTCGCCAAAGAACATCCGGCCGATGGCCACACCGTAGAGGCCGGCCACCAGCTCGCCCGCCTCACGCACTTCGAGCGAATGGGCCAGGCCCCTGCGGTGCAGGCCGGTATAGGCGTCGATGATGTCGTCGGTGATCCAGGTGCCGCCATCGGTATCACGGGGAGCGGCACAGGCACGCATCACGGCCGTGAAGTCGGTGTCGAGGCTGATCTGCCACAGGCCGTCGGCGGCACGCTGCCGCAGCAGCCGGCGCAGGCTGCGCGCCGGGCGGAATTCGTCGACGAACACCACCATGCGCGGGTCGGGCGACCACCACAGCACGGGCTGCCCATCGGAATACCACGGGAACATTCCCTGACGGTAGGCTTCGATCAGACGGGCCGGGCCGAGGTCGCGGCCCAGGGCGATCAGCCCGGGGTGGCCGGGGACATCGGCACAGGGCGGGGGCAGCGGGGCGCCCGGCTCGACCCAATGGCGTTTCATCCGCGGCCGGGGGGCGGGCTGGCCACCGGTGGGGGGGCGATGTGGCCCTGATGCAGGTTGAAGCGGCCGTTGCGACGGTCGTCGAGGAACCAGCGCAGGGTGGTGGCCACGGTGCTGAAGGCGATGTCGTCCCAGGGGATCTCGCTTTCTTCGAAGAGCCGGGCTTCAAGGCTCTCGACACCGGGGTCGAGGCGGGGGTGCAGCAGCTGCGTCATGAAGAAGACATGCACCTGTTCGGCATGGGGTACGTCGAGGAGCGAGAACAGCGTGGTTTCGGTGCTGGCGTGGGCACCGGCTTCTTCGAGGGTTTCGCGCAGCGCGCCTTCGGCCATCGTCTCGCCCACTTCGAGGAAGCCGGCGGGCAGGGTCCATTTGCCATGCCGCGGTTCGATGGCACGGCGGCACAGCAGGATGCGGTCTTCCCACAGGCAGACCGTGCCGGCGACGATGCGCGGGTTGACGTAATGGACGGTATGGCAGCGGGTGCAGACCTGACGGGGCCGGTTGTCGCCCTCGGGGGTGGTCAGCCGGGTGGGGCTGCCGCAGTTTGTGCAAAACTTCATGAACGATGAATGTACGCGAAGCGGGCAGACTTGGAAATGACTTGCATCGGAAAATCGGTGTTGCTATACTTCTTTTCGCGGGGTGGAGCAGTCTGGCAGCTCGTCGGGCTCATAACCCGAAGGTCGGAGGTTCAAATCCTCCCCCCGCAACCAATGCAGCCCCGGTGATCGCAAGATCATCGGGGCTTTTTCATGCGCCCGGCACGGGCCGATCGCGCTAAGGATATCCCTGATCTTCTGCTGGTTAGTCCGGATCGCCAGGGTGCGGGGCCGACGAGTTGTGTTACCGTGGTTCACGGATCGCTTGCTGGCTGATGAGGCTTGGTTCTGCGCCTGCGCTGCGCGACTGTGGCCCATTATCTGATTTCTGATTCAAATGAGAATGGACCTCGTCTGGAGGCGGCTGCGCACGTCGGGTGCCGGAGCAGGGCGCGTGGCTGCCCGCTGAGGCTGGGCACGTGCCGGCCGGCACGAGGACACCTTGGGGAGGAGACTGAGGTGCCACCAATCAATAAAGCCTGGGAATCTTTCGTGTGCGACGGCACCTTGCCCGACCAGGAGGTGAGGCCGCTGGTGGCCCAGTCGTGGGAGCGTTCGGCCCGGTTGCAGATTGGTGCGGACCGTCTGGCGGCACCGCTGATCGAAGCGGGCGAACTGCACCGGCGGCGGCTGGAGAGTGCCGGCCTGCTGGCGGCCGCGGCGCCGGTGCTGGCGCGTTCGCGGCTGGCGCTGGCCAAGGCCCGCTCGATGCTGATCCTGACCGATGTCGATGGGCTGATCGTGGCGGCCGAGGGGGATCCCCGGGTGCTCGATCACGGGCGCGAGACCAACCTGCTGCCGGGCGGCCGCTGGCATGAGGCGCACATGGGGACCAATGCCATCGGCACGGCACTGGCCGAGCGCCGTGCCGTACAGATCCACGGCAGCGAGCATTATTGTGCCGGAGCCCAGCGCTGGACCTGCGCGGCGGCGCCGATCATTCACCCGGCCAACGGACGGATGCTGGGAGTGCTCGACATCTCGGGGCAGGCGCATGCCTTCAATCCGCAGAGCATGGCACTGGCGCTGGCGCTGGGCAGCGAGATCGAACGCGAGCTGGACCGGCGCCTGCGTGTCGAGCACGAACGCCTGCTCCGGCACTTCATGGGGCTGCGCATCGATGGCATGCGTCAGGACACCCTGGTTCTGGACCGGCACGGTGCGGTGGTGCACACCACCCGCGATGTGGGGCAGCGCGGCCCCTGGGAGGACAGCGGCCTGCACGCGCTGCTGAGTCAGGCGCCGATGCAGGCCTGGGCGCACACGCTGCAACGGCGTGAGCCGGGGGCGGACATCGAGCTGGTGCGTCACGAGAATGAGGACATCGGTGCGGTGGTGTTCCTGCCGCGTGCCACGCTGAAGGGAAAGACGCAGGTGAGGAGCCGGCAGCCCGCTGGCGGGCCGGCATCGGGGCGGGGACGGCCGGCCAGCGATGCGCTCCATGTCTGTGCAGCGATTCTGGGAGAAAGCCCCGCACTGGTGCGGGCACGCGAGCAGCTGCTGAACCTGGCGAGCGCGGGCCTGCCACTGCTGATCGAGGGAGAGACGGGTACGGGCAAGGAGCTGTTTGCCCGGGCCTTTGGCGAGCAGTCGCGCGGCAGCCGGGCTCCGTTCGTGCCGGTGAATTGTGGGGGCATGGCCCGTGAGCTGATTGCCAGCGAGCTGTTTGGCTACGCGCGGGGTTCGTTCACCGGTGCCGACGAGCGGGGGCGCAGTGGCCGGATCGTGGCGGCCGACGGGGGTACGCTCTGTCTGGACGAGATCGGCGAGATGCCGATGGAGCTGCAGCCCTACCTGTTGCGGGTGCTGGAAGACGGGGTCGTCTATCCGGTGGGATCGCAGAACGGGCAGCGGGTGGACATTTCGCTGGTGTCGATGACCAACCGCTCACTGCGCGACGAAGTGGGCAACGGGCATTTTCGTGGTGATCTGTATTACCGGATTGCAGCGGCGACGATCGTGATTCCACCGCTGCGGGTGCGGGGAGATGACATCGTGCTGCTGGCCGAGCACCATGCACGGCGGGCGGCGGAGCGCTTGCAGCGGCCTGCACCGCGTTTCAGCAGCGAGGTGCTCGACATCCTGCGCGCCTATGACTGGCCCGGCAATGTCCGGCAGCTGCGCAACGTGGTGGAGATGCTGGTGGTGCTGGCAGCTGATGGAGTCATCGAGGCGGCACAGCTGCCGGCGGAAGTGTGCCAGGGGGCTTCGGGCGCCGACGGGTCCGGCGGGACGGGTGTCATCACGGCGGGCGTGCCCGTGGGAGTTGTGCCGGTGGCCGGGGTGATAGCGGGGAGCGCATTGGCGGCTGCGTCAGGGGCAGGCGGTGGCGTGATCCCCGGTGGGCCGCTGGCGTCGGCGCAGCCCGGGGTGATGGCCGATGGCCGTGCAGCCGCGGCCCGGATGGACGAGGCCGGCACCTTGCGCCAGCAGGAGCGGCAGGCGATTGAAGAGGCGATTGCCGCCGCGCGGGGCAACATGGCGCAGGCGGCGCGCCGGCTGGGGATTGCACGATCAACGCTCTATGCGCGCCTGAACGCGCATGGCATCGTGCGTTGAGGATGGGCTGAACGGAGCCCCATGAGGGAGGCGTGATCCTTGCGCGCGCGGTGTGCCGCGTGCCACGTGTCAGGTGCTGGGTGTACCGGGCACATGCCTGGTGCTGCGCGCTGCCTGGCACCTGCTGCCGGGCATGGCCGGGGCCGATGTGTCGGGCAGGTGTCCGGGCTGTGGTACAGGGTGTTGTAGGGGTGTCCGGAATCCGGACAGGCGGTCGGACACGGGGGTCGGGTGGTGGATGAGGAGCGGGCCCCGGGGGCCGGGGCCCGTTTACTGTGCGGATGGGCGGGGCGGCCGGGGGGATGCTGCGGTGCACGGCTGGCTGGGGGTGGGGGTTGCGTGCCGGCCGGGGGCGGGGGCGTGTCGCCGCGGTGACGCGCACGCAGTCAGGCCGGGATGGCGGACAGCAGGCGCAATCGGGGGTGTTGGAGCTGAACGCTGCGCATGTCTTGACCAGAAGAAGTACGTTGGCTTGCTGATGGAATCGGTGCGCCCGGAGCGGATGCGCATGCTGCATTGCAATTGCCCGGGCGCGCCCGCGGAAAGGATCGCGGTGGTGAGGCACTTGTTGGTGAAATCCCGTAAAAAACGGTATCTGGCATGCCGTTTGCTCATGAGAGGGGGCAGGCCATCCTCATCGCCGGATGGCCGTGTGGCACGGATGGCAGGCAGAACGAGCGCCGCTGCCCGTGTCGTGCACCTCGACAACGATTCCTGTGGAAGGAGACAACATGAGCAGAAAGGATCACCCACATCGGCAGGTGCAGGTGCTCGGCATCGATGCCGGTGGCACCATGACCGACACCTTCTTTGTGGACAGCAAGGGCGAGTTCGTGGTCGGCAAGGCACAAAGTACTCCCGACAACGAGGCGCGCGGCCTGATCGAATCCAGTATCGATGCCCTGGGGCTCTGGGGCATGGAGCTGGGCGAAGCCCTGCCCGCGTTGCAGACGGGTGTGTATTCGGGCACCGCCATGCTGAACCGGGTTGTGCAGCGCAAGGGTCTCAAGACGGGCCTGATCGTCAATGCGGGTTGTGAGGACTTTCACCGCATGGGTCGTGCCGTGCAGGCCTATCTGGGCTTTGCCTATGAAGACAGGCTGCACCTGAACACCCACTACTACGACGAGCCGCTGGTACCGCGTCGCCTGACGCGCGGGGTGGTGGAGCGTACCGACATGTTCGGCACGGTGGTGATTCCGCTCGATGAAGACAGTGCCCGCAAGGCTGCCCGGGAGCTGATCGCCCAGGAGGTGCAGGGGATCGTCATCAGCCTGCTGCATTCGTACAAGAACCCCACGCATGAGCGCCGGGTGCGCGACATCGTGCTGGAGGAGGTGAAGAAGAGCGGCAAGGACATTCCGGTCTTTGCCTCGACCGACTACTATCCGGTCCGCAAGGAATCGCACCGTACCAACACCACCATTCTGGAGGCCTTCGCGGCCGAACCTTCGCGCCAGACGCTGAACAAGATCAGCTCGGCCTTCAAGGAAAAGGGCGCCAAGTTCGATTTCCGGGTGATGGCCACCCACGGCGGCACCATTTCGTGGAAGGCCAAGGAGCTGGCGCGCACCATCGTCTCGGGACCGATCGGTGGCGTGATCGGTGCCAAGTATCTGGGTGAGGTGCTGGGCTACAAGAACATTGCCTGCTCGGACATTGGTGGCACCTCATTCGATGTGGCGCTGATTACCCAGGGCGAGCTGACCATCAAGAACGACCCCGACATGGCCCGGCTGGTGCTGTCGCTGCCGCTGGTGGCGATGGACTCGGTGGGTGCCGGGGCCGGCAGCTTCATCCGCATCGACCCCTACACCAAGGCGATCAAGCTGGGGCCGGATTCGGCCGGCTATCGTGTGGGCGTGTGCTGGGAGGACAGCGGCATCGACACCATCACCATCTCGGACTGCCACATGGTGCTGGGCTATCTGAACCCGGAGAATTTCCTGGGTGGTGCGCTGAAACTGAGCCGTCAGCGTGCCTATGACGCGATCAAGGAGCAGCTGGCCGATCCGCTGGGGCTGTCGGTGGAAGATGCGGCCGCCGGCGTGATCGAGCTGCTGGATTCGGATCTGCGCGATTATCTGCGCTCGATGATTTCCGGCAAGGGCTACAGCCCCGGCAGCTTCGTCTGCTTCTCGTATGGCGGGGCGGGCCCGGTGCACACCTATGGCTATACCGAAGGACTGGGCTTCGAGGACGTGATCGTGCCGGCCTGGGCCGCGGGCTTCTCGGCATTCGGTTGTGCCGCTGCCGATTTCGAGTATCGCTACGACAAGAGTCTGGACATCAACCTGGCGACTGATGCCAGCGAGGAAGAGCGCATTGCCTCGGCGAAGACGCTGCAGGATGCCTGGGCCGAGCTGACCGAGCGGGTGCTGGAGGAGTTCAAGCTCAATGGCTATTCGGCCGAGCAGGTCGAGCTGACCCCCGGCTACCGGATGCAGTATCGCGGCCAGCTGAACGATCTGGAGATCGAATCGCCGATCAAGAAGGCTGCCACCGAAAACGACTGGCTGGCGCTGGAAGAGGCGTTCAACGACACCTATGGCCGGGTGTATTCCGAATCGGCCCGCTCGCCCGAGCTGGGGTATTCGGTGACGGGGGCCATCATGCGTGGCACCGTGCCCATTCCGAAGCCCCGCATTCCGAAGGATGAGCTGGGGCACGAAATCCCCGACCGTGACGCGCATCTGGGTACCCGCAAGTTCTACCGCAAGAAGAAGTGGGTGGATGCCCAACTGTACCGGATGGAGTCGCTCAAGCCGGGCAACCGCATCACCGGCCCGGCCGTGATCGAGTCCGACGCCACCACCTTCGTCGTGCCCGATGGCTTCGAGACCTGGCTGGACGGACACCGCCTGTTCCACCTGAAGGAAGTCTCCTGAACACGGGTCGGTGGCATCAGCCGACACATCTTCATGTGACGCAATTGAACAAGGAATCCTCATCATGACGAAGATCAATCCTCACGACGCCATGCGCGGTGTCGTCCGCGGCGGTGAAACCCTCAAGCAGCACCGCGACCGCATCATGTCCGAAACGAAGAAGAGCGGGCACTATGCGGGCCTGAAGCAGATGGCGTTGCGTGACAGCGACCCGATCCTTTACAACAAGCTCTTTTCCCGTCTGCGCGCCGGTGTGGTCGATGCGCGCGAAACCGCCAAGAAGATTGCAGCCTCCCCGATCGTCGAGCAGGAAGGAGAGCTGTGCTTTACCCTGTACAACGCGGCCGGCGATTCGCTGCTGACCTCGACCGGGATCATCATCCACGTCGGCACCATGGGTGCGGCGATCAAGTACATGATCGAGAACGACTGGGAATCGAACCCGGGCATCCACGACAAGGACATCTTCTGCAACAACGATTCGCTGATCGGCAACGTCCACCCTTGCGACATCCACACCATCGTGCCCATTTTCTGGGAAGGCGAGCTGGTGGGCTGGGTCGGTGGCGTGACGCACGTGATCGATACCGGATCGGTCGGCCCCGGCTCGATGTCGACCGGCCAGGTGCAGCGCTTTGGTGACGGTTATTCGATCACCTGCCGCAAGATCGGTGCCAATGACGAGCTGTTCCGCGACTGGCTGCACGAAAGCCAGCGGATGGTGCGTACCACCCGCTACTGGATGCTGGACGAGCGGACCCGGGTGGCCGGCTGCCACATGATCCGCAAGCTGGTCGAGGAGGTGATCGAGCAGGAAGGCATCGAGAACTACTGGAAGTTTGCCTA
>JAUNLD010000031.1 GCA_030532425.1 Lautropia sp.
CAGCACCAGGCCTGCCACCGGTACGGGCACCGCCCCCGGCAGCAGCGCGCCCGCCACCGGTACGGCCAGCCCCACCACCTCGCCAACAGCCCCCCAGCCGCCCGCCAGCACGGACAGCGCCAGCACCGTGACCAGCACCGGCAGCACCACCGGCAACAACCCGCCGGCCCCCGCCGGCAATCTCCCCCCGCCCTTGCGACCGCTGCCCGTCATCCCGCCCGATACCGGCGACAATGCCGGCAGCACCCCCACCGGCACCCGCCTCGACAACGGCACCCGATGCAGCCTGAGCTATTACGGCAAGACCCTGCGGCGTGTTGACGCCCCTGACCCGCATAAGCGCCTCCAGTGGTACCTGAAAAACACGGGAACGCTGAGAAATGCCGTGGCCGGCGCCGACCTGAACGTGCTGCCGGTCCACGAGAAACTGGGCCTGCGTGGCCAGGGCATCCGCGTGGCCGTGGTGGACGACGGGGTGGAACTGACGCACGACGACCTGCTGGCCAACGTGCTCCCCGGCGCAAGCTACAGCTACCGATGGAGCAACCGGACGACAGCCTTTCCGCTGCCCTGCCAGGTGACGGAAGACCATGGCACGGCAGTGGCCGGCATCATCGCCGCCCGCGACAACAATGGCGTCGGCATCAGCGGCGTGGCTCCCCGTGCCCACCTGGTGGGGCTGAACCCGCTGGAAAGCGACATGGCCAGTGACCTGATGGATGCGCTGACGCGTGACGCTGCCCACAACCACATCTACAACAACAGCTGGGGGGCACCCGACAATGGCCACTTTTACGCGCCCTCACCCAGCGACAACAGCTTCCGGAAGACACTGGGCGATACGCTGAAGACCGGCCGCCAGGGGCTGGGGCCGATCTACGTGTTTGCCGCCGGCAATGGCGGCCAGGAGACCGATTATGCGGTCTACGACGGCACCGGCAGCGCACTGGGCACCCTGGCCATCTGTGCCCACAACGCAGCCGGCCTGCGCTCGTCCTACAGCGAGCCCGGCCCCAACCTGCTGGTCTGCGCCCCCTCGGGCGACATGGATGCCAGCACGCCCCGGCCCGGCGTGACGACGACGGACCTCGACAGCAAGTTCACCAACGGCTTCAGTGGCACATCGGCCGCCGCTCCGATGGCCTCGGGCGTGATCGCGTTGATGCTGCAAGCCAACCCCGAGCTGAGCTGGCGCGATGTGCGTCTGGTGCTGGCACGCAGCGCGCGCAAACTCGACCCGCACCACCCAGGCTGGCGCAGTTTTGGCGGGCTGAACTTCAACCACGAATATGGCTTTGGCGGCTTGGATGCCGAAGCGGCCGTCAACCTGGCCCGGCGCTGGAAGAGCGTGGGGGGCAGCGCCTCCCTGAAGACGTGTGGGCCCTTTGCCGTGACCCTGCAAGGCACCGATCGACGGATTCCCGATGCGCACCCGCTGCATGACGATGAGGTGAGGAACATCTTCCGTCACATCAACCTGGCCGAACCAGTACAGGGGGGGCTCGAAAGCGCAGTGCAGATCCCCACGGGCGCCTGCGACATCCAGCATGTCGAGCATGTCGACGTGACGCTGCGGACTCAGCCACGTTTTCCGGGCAGCGGAGATGGATCAGGCGATCTGCACATCACGCTCACCAGCCCCAGCGGCCAGACCAGCACGCTGAGCACGCCACATCTCTGCTTCGACGATGACGACAACGAACAGGATTGTTCGGGTTTGCAGAACTTCCGCTTTGGCCTCAGCCGCCATCTGGACGAACCGGCCACCACCGCCAGCAACCGCAGCTGGACCCTGCGCGCTGCCGACCGCCGGACCAACAGCAAACGGACCCTTCTGCAAGGCTGGAATCTGACGATCTACGGGCGTTGAACGGAAGCCACACGCTGATGGGATCCCCCCATCAGCGGCCGATGGGTGTACCATCGCTGCCCCACACATGCAGCACTGGCCGCGCCGCGACAGCCGCCGTCCTGACGGACAGGCGCTGACAAAAAAGAATCGGCTGAACCCGTTGACATCGAGCGTCCTTGTACTGCTTTGCCCGCCGCCCGATGGTCGGAGGAGACGGGTCCGCCGAGAAAGGTGTGCAGAAATAGCCCCTGCATTAACGAGGCTTAATTTCTTCGAATAATCATATAGTTATTGAAGCAACCTAGAAATGTTCTCATATTTCGGGTTTGCTTCGCAAGCCGTTCGTCGGCTGCCGATGCACAAAAGCAACGCCTGCACCGGCCCATGGCCTGGTCGCCCTGCCCTGCGTGGGCCAGCCGCGGCCCCGCCCCTCGCGGATGCTGAGATACTACGGACTGCACCGGCATGCCCCTGGTGTTCCCCGCCTTTTCAGCCCACGCCGTCCAAGCCGACACCATGAGCGCATCCAGCCCGAACGCCCATTCTGCCCACGCCACAGCTGCCTCCGCCCCTGCCGGGTGCGGGACACCACCGCCCCCGGCCACCAGCCCGCAGGCAGCGGTGGTGCGACGGGAGGATTACCGCGCGCCCGACTGGCTGGCCGAGAGCCTGGTGCTGCATGTCGTGCTGGCGCGCGACCGGACCGTGGTGACGGCAGCCTGCCACTACCGGCGTGCCGCCGATGCCCTGACCGATGCCCCGCTCTACCTGGATGGCGAAGGCCTGGAGACACTGGCGATCCAGATCGACGACCAGCCCCTGCCGGCCTCGCAGTGGCAGATGGCCGACGGCCAGCTGTGCCTGAGCGGATTGCCGGCGCAGTTCACGCTGCATACCCAGGTTGCCATCAACCCGTCGGCCAACCTCGAACTGTCCGGGCTGTATGCCTCGGGCGGGATGCTGCTGACGCAATGCGAGGCACAGGGCTTTAGGCGGATCACGTGGTTTCAGGACCGCCCCGACGTGATGACCACCTACCGGGTGATCCTGCAGGCGCGGCAGGCCGATTACCCGGTGCTGCTGGCCAACGGCAACCTGCTGGCCGCGGACGCCCTGGCCGCACGCGATGCGCTGCAACAGCTGGCACTGCCCCTGCCGGCGCTGGCCGTGGCAGACGGCAGCACGCCCGCATCCGCCATCTCCGCAGCCGGCAGCGCAACGCCCCCGGAAAGGGCTGCCCACACCGATGATGGCCGTGCACGCATCCACCTGCACCCCGTCACCGGCACACCCCTGGCCGGTGCACCCGGCTGGCATCAGGCCGTGTGGGAAGACCCCTTCCCCAAACCCAGCTATCTGTTTGCCCTGGTGGCAGGCCGGCTGGCCGTGAACGAATCCCCCTGCCGGCTGGCGGACGGACGCGAGGTGCTGTTGCAGGTATGGGCCGATGCCGCCCAGATCGGGCGTACCGATTTCGCACTGGCCAGCCTGAAGAAATCGATTGCCTGGGACGAGCAGCGCTATGGGCTGTCGCTGGACCTGGACCGCTTCATGATCGTGGCTGCGGCCGATTTCAACATGGGAGCGATGGAGAACAAGGGGCTCAACATCTTCAACGCCAAGTATCTGTTTGCCGACCCCGAGGTGGCCACCGACACCGATTTCGAGTGGATCGAATCGATCATCGCCCACGAATACTTTCACAACTGGACAGGCAACCGCATCACCTGCCGTGACTGGTTCCAGCTGACACTGAAGGAAGGGCTGACGGTGTTTCGCGATCAGGAGTTCACCGCCGACGTGATGGCGGCCGATGCCGGCCCACGCGCCGCTGCCAGCGTGCGCGCCCTGCAACGGATGGCCAACGTGCGGGCGCTGCGCCAGACGCAATTTGCCGAGGACGCCGGGCCGATGCGGCACCCTGTGCGCCCCGACAGCTATCAGGCCATCGACAATTTCTACACCGCCACCGTCTACGAAAAAGGCGCCGAAGTGGTGCGGATGCAGCAGACGCTGGTGGGCGTCGACGGTTTCCGGCGCGGCATGGACCTGTACTTTGCCCGCCACGATGGCCAGGCCGTCACCTGCGAGGCCTTCGTGGCAGCGATGGCCGATGCCAATGGCCGTGACCTGAGCCAGTTCATGCGCTGGTATGGCACGGCCGGCACCCCACACGTGCGGGTGCACAGCCACTACGACGCCACCAGCCGGCGGCTGCACCTGACGATGACCCAGCTGCTGCCGGATGCCGACGGACAGCTGAAGCCCGCCGGCGCACGTGCGCTGCACATCCCGGTGGCCACGGCACTGCTGTCGCGCCGTGACGGCCGCGAGCTGGCCAGCGCCCTGCTGGAACTGCGCGAATCGACCCAGGTGTTTTCCTTTGATGACATCGACCCGGCCGAGGGCGAAGCCACGGGGAGCGCAGACTTGGCAGCACCGACAGATCCGCGCACGGCACCGCCACCTTCGCAGCCGGACAGCACCGCCCCTGCCGAAGGGCCGAGCGCACAGCCGGAGGTGCCTGAAGCCAGCGGCCGTGCCAACCGTGGACCGATCCTGTCGCTGCTGCGCGATTTTTCGGCGCCCGTCATCATCGAGCACGATTACAGCGACGGGGAACTGGCCTTTCTGCTGGCCCACGATGGCAACCCCTTCAACCGCTGGGAGGCAGGCCAGCAGCTGAGCGAGCGGGCGTTGCTGCGGGCCGTTCGCCAGCCCGATGCCCCCAATCCGACGCTGCCGGTGCTGGCCCAGGCACTGCAGCAGAGTCTGCAGGACCCGGGACTGGATGACGGCCTGCGCCAGCAGATGCTGCTGTGGCCCGACGAGAACCGCCTGGCCGAACAGCTGGCGCTGATCGACCCGGCCGCGCTGCGCCAGGCCCGGCAAGGTGCCATCCGCCAGCTGCTGGAGCCGCTGCAACCCTGGCTGCGCCAGCAGGTGCAGGCCCGGCACTGGCAGGCACCGTGGTCCCTGTCGGTGGCGGCGGTGGGCCAGCGCGCCCTGGCCAACACGGCCCTGCAGCTGCTGGCCATGGCCGGCGATGCCGAGGCCAGCCCCCTGGCCCGCGCGCAATTTGAAGGGGCCGACAACCTGACCGACCGGCTGGGAGCCCTCCAGGCACTGGTGCAGGCATCGGCTGCGGATGCCGACTGGGCCCTGGAGCGCTTCGAGCGGCACTATGCGCAGGAAACCAACGTGCTGGACAAATGGTTCATGGTGCAGGCGCGCATGCACGGCCACGACGGCCAGCCGACGCTGGCCCGGGTGCGCCAGCTGATGAAACACCCGGCCTGGGCCCCGCTCAACCCCAACAAGGTGCGCGCGCTGCTCTGGGCCTTCTTTGCCGACAATCTGGCCGAGTTCCACCGTCCCGACGGTGCCGGCTACCAGCTGTGGATCGACGAGGTGCTGCGCATCGACCGCCACAACCCACAGCTGGCCGCCCGTCTGGCACGCACGCTGCAACGCCCCGAACGCCACGTGGCCCCGCTGGCCGGCCTGATGACCGACGCCCTGCAACAGGTGGCAAGGCAGGCGCAGTCGCCCGATGTGCGCGAGGTGGTGGCCAAGGCCCTGGGGCAGGCATGACGCCCCCGGACCATCTTGTTGACAAGACTTTTCCTGGCACATGACCAGACCATCGAGACCGTTTTTCTTTCGTCAATTCCTGCCCTCATGAAAAAACACATCAGCCTCACCCAGTATCTGGTCGAGGAACAACGCAATCGTGGCCTGATCCCGGGCGAGCTGCGCATGCTGCTGGAAGTGGTGGCGCGCGCCTGCAAGCGCATCAGTCTGGCCGTCAACAAGGGCGCGCTCTCCAATACGCTCGGCAGCGCCAGTTCGCAGAACGTGCAGGGAGAAGAACAGCAGCAGCTGGACGTGATCGCCAACGATGCGCTGCTGGAAGCCAACCTGTGGGGCGGCCATCTGGCGGCCATTGCCTCGGAAGAGATGGATCAGCCCTTCACCATTCCCGACCGCTACCCGAAGGGCGAATTCCTGCTGCTCTTCGATCCGCTGGACGGTTCGTCCAACATCGACATCAACGGCGTGGTGGGCACGATCTTTTCGGTGCTGCGCATGCCGGATGACGTGTCGGACCCGACCGAGCGCGAGTTTCTGCAGAAAGGTGCCTGGCAGGTGGCGGCCGGCTATGCCATCTACGGCCCGCAGACGATGCTGGTGCTGACGGTGGGCAATGGCGTGGTGGGCTTCTCGCTCGACCGCGAAACCGGCTCGTGGGTGCTGACGCGGCCCAGCTACCGCATCCCCGAAAGCACCCAGGAATTTGCCATCAATGCCTCGAACATGCGCCACTGGCATCCGCCGGTGCGCCGCTACATCGACGAGCTGCTGGCCGGCGAAACCGGTCCGCGCGGCAAGAACTTCAACATGCGCTGGATTGCCGCCCTGGTGGGCGACGTGCACCGCATCCTGAACCGCGGCGGTGTCTTCATGTATCCGGGCGACCAGCGCCGTGCCGACCGGCCCGGCCACCTGCGGCTGCTGTACGAATGCAACCCGATGGCCATGGTGATCGAACAGGCGGGTGGCGCCGCCACCGACGGCCACCAGCGCATCCTCGATCTGCAACCCACGGCCCTGCACCAGCGCGTGCCCTTCTTCTTTGGCGCCCGCGAAGAAGTGGAGCGCGTCACCCGCTACCACCACGAGGCCAGCACATGAGCTTTGCCCGCGCATTGGCCCGCCTGGCCGCCCAGCTGCTGCTGGGCGTGGCCAGCTTCATCTGGATCGTGATCGCGGCGCTGGATGCCGCCCATCCGCAGAACCGGCCATGGATGGCGGCAGGCGCAGTCTGCGCCGTCGTGGCCCTGTTGCGGCTGGGCAAGGGAGGCGCCTGGGTGCCGTGGATGGCCGCCGTGGGGCTGATCGGCCCGATCGGCGTGCTGGCCCACAGCAACGGTGGCTCGCCCTGGCTGTGGCTGCTGTGGGCACTGGTGGCAGCCGGTACCGCACACTGGATCCGGGACGGACACTCGATCCGGGCCTGATCCCTTCCAGCGTCCGGCACACGGCAATATCTTGTAAAAACAGCCGACACACAACCGATGACTTCGTAAAACGCTGACAGGGAGACTTACATATTGATGCGTGCGGGGCCACACACGACGGCCCTGCCGCCTTGTGCAGTGCATTCGGGGCTAGGCTGGAGCCATGCCGGACACGCCCTCGCGGCGGTCGCTTCCCGAACCGGAGCATCAGGCCATTGGCAACGGTCTTCTGTCCTCCGCGCCGGGGCGCCCCTTCAGCGGGACGTGTTCAGCGCAACCCAGAAACGGGGCGTTTCCTGGCCCCGTGGCCTGACATTTCAGGACAAGGAGGCAACCATCATGTTCTCAGCCCGCTTCAAGGCCCGTTCCCATTTTCCGCTGACGGCTGCCGTACTGGCCGTATTGCTGGCCGCCTGCGGTGGTGGCGGCGGCTCGTCGGATTCAGGCAACCAGACCAAGGCCGACGGCCAGGGCAGCGCTGGCATCCAGGGTGGCGGCACCACCCGGACAGGGACATCGTCCGGCACCAGCGCCACGACAACCCCGTCCACAGCGCCCGTACAGAACGAAACCATTGCCGGCAATGGCAACACGGCAGCCGTGCCCACCTCGTCGCAGGAAAATGCCGGCGACACCACCGAAGCGGCCACCACCAACAGCGTGGTCCGCACCGTCAGCGCCCCCGTCATGCCCGTTTCTGGCAGTGGTGTGCGCGGCGACGTGCTGCTGACCATGATGGACCAGCGCGCCTGTGTCGACCCCGGCGCGGCCACCGGCCTGAATGGCACACCGCTCTATCCCTCGGGCATGCCACCGATCACGGCCGACCTGATGCTCAATCCCGAAACCTACACGGTGCACGGCAAACCGCCAACGGGCGTCTATGCCGTACTCAACAACCTGCGTTGTGATGACAAGTATTACAGCTACGCCCCGATGCGGGAGGGCACCTACACACTGTCCGTGTCCAGCGCCACGCACCCGCGCTTCACCTACCTGAACATGAAGGCCGACCACCCGTTCAGGGAAACCCATCTGCGCGTGCCCCTGAAGCTGACCGGCAGGCAGATCACGCTGGGCGACAAGGTGAAACAGGGCAGCACCGAGCTGAACGGCCGGGAAGTGAGCTTCCAGACCGATGCCCAGGTGTCATGGGGGGTGCTGAGCCTCTGGCAGCACGGCCAGGAATTTGCCAAGATGATGGTGCTGCCCTCGCGCCAGCCCGACGAAGCCCGCCTGTGCTGGAACATCGACACCGCCTGGAGCAAGCGCCTGCAGTGCACCGTCTGGCAGGTACCGGCCGGCTGGGCACGGGGCGACAAGCTGAAGCTGCTCGACCAGTATCTGGTCGAAGACCGCAGCGCCTATCCGGGTGAAAGCGGCCTGCGCTACTGGCACGCCCGATTCGGCGGCTAATCGTGTCGGCACGGCGCTCCCTCAGCGCCGTGCTCCCTCAGTACCGTGTTCTCCTGGTGCGGTGCTCTCTTGACGCGGCGCAGCAGGAAGCAGTGCAGCACACTGCGACCAAAGGACATATGCTGAACAGGGTCCCGCCGCGCCCACTTGGCAGGGGCTGTCCGTGGGAGCTACCTGGCGCGTCCGTCACCCACCTCTGCCCGCTGCAACAGCCGGACCAGCGCCCGGCTGGCAGCCGCCAGGCCCATCGCAGCCGTCACCGTCACCAGCGACCCATAACCGGCACAGGCCAGCGGCATGCCGCCGCCTTCAGCCGGCGGGCGCTGGCCAGCCACCTGCTCGGGTGAGTGGATGGCCTCGACACCAAAGGCCGGTGGCAGCCTGGTGTTGTGTCCAGCACGCTGCCCGTCAGGGGCGTGCTGGCCATCCCCGCGCGGAAACCCGTGCTGGCGCCGCAGCTGCGCCCGCACCGCCGACAGCAGCGCATCCCCCGTGGTACGGGCCAGGTCGGCCACCCGCAACTGCATCGGATCGGTACGCCCCCCCGCCGCACCACAGGTAATCACCGGCAGGCCACGCGCCACACACCACGCGATCAGTGAAGCCTTGGCCGCCACCGCGTCGATCGCGTCGATCAGCACATCGGCATCGGCCGGAATCAGCGTCTCCTCCTCACCCGGCTCAACGAAGGCGTCGATGGTCTTCACCTGACAATGGGGTGAAATGTCGAGAATGCGCGCTGCCATCACCTCGACCTTGGCCGCGCCAAGCGTGCTGGTGAGCGCATGCACCTGCCGGTTGATATTGGATTCGGCCACATGATCCAGATCGATCAGCGTGAGCCTCCCCACCCCGCTGCGCGCCAGCGCCTCGGCCGCCCACGAGCCCACACCGCCGATACCGACCACGACGGCATGTGATGCTTGCAGACTTTTGACACCCGCCTGCCCGTGGACACGGGCGACGGAGGAGAAGCGGCGGGAGGGATCGTCGATGCTGGACATGATGAAAGATCGGTTCAGGGGGAAAGGCCAATGACAAAAGCCATCAGCACGACAGCAACAACAAGGATGATATTTGTGGAGACAACCCAGAACAGTATTTGAAGCCAACGATGCCGGATCAGCGATGAGACATCCTGAAAGCAGGAAAAGGCCATGCTGACGGCAAAAAGCAGACCGACCAGTGTCAATCCCATTGAGAAGAAGTCGATCAGGGCTGAAGCTGAATGTACACCGGCCCAACGAAGTGATGCTCTCAGCGTGGGAAAGGCTCTCTCGAAAATGGCTAGGGCCCGATCGTTGCTTACCCCAGCATAAGCGCCTGCCACCAGTGCCAATACACTCAAGTTCGTCACCAGTCTGATCCATGCTCGTGAAAGCACAAACACTGGAAGATCTGGGTTGATCCTGTTTCTTGCCTCGACCCTTACTTCATCACTCAAGGCGACTGGCACAGGTTGTTGTTTCAGTCTTTCTTCAGCATCAAAAATCTCGATCGCCTCGGCAACCTCATCTGCGAGGGAATCCCAGGCATTGACAGAAATCCTCTTCGCCTCTGGTTGAGCACCAGGTCGACGATAACCTGCCAGACTCATGCAATCACTGCTCCGCACATATAACTTGACAGCCGGGGGTTAGTCTTGGGGGCTCATCCTCACCCTCCGGGCGCTCATTGGCCGCGGAGCGATCGAAGCGGAAATCAGCCGGCAAACGTCAACGGAACGCATCCAGCTGTTCAAGCCGTGCATCTTCATCAACACGGGACCGCCGCATGGGATTGCTCGACCTGCCAGAAAGCATGATGCCATTGCCCCCTGCCCTGCCAGAGAGAGTCTTTCGGGACGTTTTTTCAGCGCCCACTTAGCGCTTCCTCCCCGCCTTGCCCAGAATCAGCACCCCCGCGATGACGACGGCCGTGCCCACCAGCTGCAATCCGCCGACGGGTTCGCCGAGGATCATGGCGCCGAGAAAGATCGTCCAGACCGGGCCGATCATGCCGACCTGGGCCGCCTTGCCGGCGCCCAGACGGTCGACAGCCGCCATCGTCAGGAAGAGCGGCATCACGGTGCAGAAGATGGCGGTGAGGATGGCGATGCCCTGCACGGCCCATGACTGCTGGAACATGGCGCCGCCCCCCAGCACCAGCGCCTGCGCCACACAGAGCACGCTGGCGACGAGGCTGGCCCAGGCCGTGAGCCGCCGGGGCCCCAGCCGGCCCACCAGCTCGCCCGAGCCCAGCAGGTAGAAGGCATAGCTGAGGCAGCTGCCCAGCACGAGCAGGCTGCCGAGCGGCACGTTCTCCTGCCCCGCCATGTCCAGATCATGCAGGTAGACGAGGATGACGCCCAGGTAGCTGACGGCCAGCGCCAGCCATTGCAGGCGGCTCACGGCGCGCTTCAGCCAGAACACCGAGATCAGCAGCACGAAGGTGGGCCCCAGGTACAGCAGCACGCGCTCCAGCCCGACAGAAATGTATTGCAGCCCCAGAAAATCCAGATAGCTGGCGAGGTAATAGCCCGAGAAGCCCAGCCCGAACACCTTCCAGGCATCGCCTGCACGCCACGGCGACGGCTGAAGCGGCCCCGACGGCGTGGCGACGCCGATACCCTGCACACGGGTGGCAGCACCATCACCACCTCGGCCCTCACCCGTCATCCGGCCCGATACCGCCCGTCCGCCACGGGCAGACGACACGCCCGGCTGCCGTCCCGGCAGCCGCTGCCACCACGCCCGCAGCCGTTCGCCATCGGCCCACCAGATCACCACCACGAACAGCGGCGCCGACCACAGCATCCGCAGGCCCAGAAAGGTCTCGGTATCGACCCCGTGCCGGTAGGCGAGCTTGATCAGGATGCCCTTGCCGGCAAAGAGCATGGCGCCCAGCACGCCGTAGATGAGGCCCAGGCGTTCGTGATGCCCTTCCTGCCTGGTTGCCATCACCCTGCTGCTCCTGCCTTATGTCGTTCGTTGCTGCCTGACACGCAGACATCCTCCTACCATATCAACGCCCTCTCCCGTCTAGATTCCGGATATCCACGGGACCTGCTCAGATTCAGGATACCCTTAACAGATGATATCAAAATTGATATCATCTGATCATGCGCTATCTTCTGGACACCAATGTCGTATTGGCCGGGTTACGCTCCCGATCTGGCGCCAGCCACAAGTTGCTTCGTTGGGCACTTGAAAACACCCTGCCGCTGGTCATTCACCCCAAACTCGTCTACGAGTATCGTGACGTCTTGTCCCGCCCAGCCAATCTGAGCGAACTGCCTTTCTCCTGGGAAGAGATCGAGATCATCCTTGCCCAACTGGTTGCCGCCGCTCGACCTGTCGAGGTTCGATATCTGTGGCGTCCGAACCTGCGCGATGAAAACGACAACTTCCTGATCGAAATTGCTGTAGCAGCCTGGCCCTGCACGATCATCACCCACAACCTGAAGGACTTCAGCAGGCCAGAGCTGATCTTCCCGCAGATTGATATCAGAACACCCGCGGACATTGTCCGCACCTTCCAGCCTTCCACGCTTGAGGACAGAGCATGAGCCAGACATCTTTCCCGCTGCGTCTGCATGAGGAAGAACGGGACAGGGGCAAGCGCCTTGCCCGGACACTGGGCATGTCCGAGAACAGGCTCTATGCCGAGCTGATCCACGACGGCCTGCTGATCAGGGAACAGGCACTTTACATGGCGCATCTGCGTACCCTGGCGGCCCACAGCTCCAGGCAACAAGCCCTGGATCTGCTGGACAAGGCCGCAGACGCTCCCCCCATCGAGACCGATCGCATCAGACCGGACACAGCCGCCTGATGCCGATCTGAGCGCCTTCCTCTGACCGGGGGGCTGGTCAGGGGAACATCAGAACGGCAACCAGGACGATCTGATCAGCGCTTCCGGCCCGTCAGCGAACCGAGGATGCCGCGCACCAGCGCACGGCCGACCTGCGAGCCCATCGTGCGCATCATGCTCTTGGCGGCTGTCTCGAGCACCGAGTCGTTGCGGCTGCTGCTGCTGCTGCGCTTCGTGCCGCTGCCGCTCTTGCTGCCGGAGGCACCGCCGAAGAGCCCGCCCAGTGCCTCGTCGAGGAAGCTGCCACCGCCCTGGGCCCCGGCCCCCTGGGCACCACCGGCCGACGCGCTGTTGCCAGCGCCCTGGCGGGCGGCCCCTTCGGCTGCCTCGGCAGCGCGGTTGCGCAGCACCTCATAGGCCGACTCCCGGTCCACCAGCTGCTCGTAGACGCCCGCCACCGGCGACTGGGCGATCAGCGCCTGGCGCTCGTCGGCCGTGGCCGGGCCGATGCGCGAAGCCGGCGGCACGATCCAGACCCGCTCGACGATCGTCGGGCTTCCCTTCGCATCGAGAAAGGAGACCAGCGCCTCACCGACCCCCAGCTCGCTGATGGCCTGCTCGGTGTTGAAGGCCGGGTTGGCCCGCATCGTCTCGGCCGCGGCCCGCACGGCACGCTGGTCGCGCGGGGTGAAGGCGCGCAGTGCGTGCTGCACCCGGTTGCCCAGCTGGCCCAGCACGGTCTCGGGCACATCCAGCGGGTTCTGCGTGATGAAATAGACCCCCACGCCCTTCGAGCGGATCAGGCGCACGACCTGCTCGATCTTGTCCAGCAGCGCCTTGGGTGCGTCGTCGAACAGCAGGTGGGCCTCGTCGAAGAAGAACACCATCTTCGGTTTGGCCGCATCGCCCACCTCGGGCAGCTGCTCGAACAGCTCGGACAGCAGCCACAGCAGGAAGGTGCCATAGAGCTTGGGCGCATTCATCAGCTGGTCGGCCATCAGGATGTTGATGACGCCACGCCCGTCGGGGGCCGTGCGCATCATGTCCGAGAGCTTCAGCATCGGCTCGCCGAAGAACTGCTCGGCCCCCTGCTGTTCCAGTGCCAGCAGGTTGCGCTGGATGGCGCCGATCGAGGCCGACGAGACATTGCCGTACTGCGTGGTGAACTGTTTGGCATTCTCGCCCACGAACTGCAGCATCGCGCGCAGGTCCTTGCTGTCGAGCAGCAGCAGGCCGTTGTCGTCGGCCACCTTGAAGACGAGGTTCAGCACGCCTTCCTGCGTGTCGTTGAGGCCCATCATCCGTGACAGCAGCAGCGGCCCCATGTCGGAGACGGTGGCGCGCACCGGGTGCCCCGCCTTGCCGTACACATCCCACAGCGTGACGGGGAAACCGGCAAAGGCCGGGGCCGGCAGACCGTATCTGTCGAGCCGCTCCTGCAATTTGGGCGACATCTGGCCAGGTTGCGAGATGCCGGTGAGATCGCCCTTCACGTCGGCCATGAAGACGGGGACGCCGATCGACGAGAAGCGCTCGGCCAGCTGTTGCAACGTGACGGTCTTGCCGGTGCCGGTGGCGCCGGTAATCAGGCCATGACGGTTGCCCATCGCGGGCAGCAGGGCGACTTCGGTGGTGGTGTTCTTGCCAAGCAGCAGCGGGGGCAGCACATCAGACATCGGGACGGGACTCCGGGAAGCGGGGTTCGCAATGCTAAAATTGACGATTCGATCCGGCTATCTTAGCCCGGATTCCGCCCCGGAGTCCGTCAGGGATCGTCTCCCGCTTTCCCAGCGGGCCACCCTGGTCCAGGCATCACCGCCACCGGCGGGCTGGCCCGGTGCGGCCCCGAACCCGCAGAAAAGGACACAGAACATGGCCGGCCATTCCAAGTGGGCCAACATCCAGCATCGCAAGGGACGCCAGGACGCCAAGCGCGGTGCCCTGTTCACCCGCCTCATCAAGGAAATCACCGTTGCCGCCAAGATGGGCGGAGGCGATCCCGCCATGAATCCGCGCCTGCGGCTGGCCATCGACAAGGCCGCCGACGGCAACATGCCCAAGGACACCGTGCAGCGCGCCATCCAGCGCGGTGTGGGCGGCCTGGAGGGCGTCAACTACGAAGAGATCCGCTACGAAGGCTACGGCGTCGGCGGTGCGGCCGTCATCATCGACTGCATGACCGACAACCGCACCCGCACCGTGGCCGATGTGCGTCATGCGCTCTCGAAGCACGGCGGCAACCTGGGCACCGATGGCTCGGTGGCCTTCCAGTTCACCCATTGCGGGCAGCTGGTGTTTGCTCCCGGCACCGACGAGGAAAAACTGATGGACGTGGCGCTGGAAGCCGGCGCGCAGGACATCGTCAGCAACGATGACGGCTCCTTCGAGGTCATCACCGAGCCTGGCGACTTTCTGGCGGTGAAGACCGCCCTGGAGGAGGCCGGCCTGAAGGCCGAGGTGGCAGAAGTCACGATGAAGGCCCAGAACGAGCTGGAGCTGACCGGTGACGATGCCGTGAAGATGCAGAAGATCCTCGACGCCCTCGACAACGTCGACGACGTGCAGCAGGTCTACACCAACGCCATCATCGTCGAAGACTGAAACCGCACCGGGCTGCCGGGTGTGCCTGCATGCCCGGCCTGCCCAGCGCATCGCTCAAGGAAAGCACCCCATCATGGCACTTCAGAAACGATGCCTGGTCGTTGGCAGCGGCGGGCGCGAGCACGCCATCGCCCTGGCCCTGGCCCGCTCGCACGCCTTTGAAACCGTCTTCGTGGCCCCCGGCAATGCCGGGACCGCACTCGAACCGGGCATCCGCAACCTGCCCGTCACCAACATCGACACCCTGGCCCTGTTTGCCGAACGCGAAAAGCTGCAGTTCACCGTGGTCGGCCCCGAGGCTCCGCTGGCCGAGGGTCTGGTCGACCGTTTCCGTGATCGCGGCCTGCCCGTCTTCGGCCCCACCCGGGCGGCCGCCCGGCTCGAATCCTCCAAGGATTTTGCCAAGGCCTTCATGAAGCGCCACGGCATCCCCACTGCCGCCTACGAAACCTTCGACGATCCTGCCAGGGCCAAGGCTTACATCACGCAGCAAGGCGCCCCCATCGTCGTCAAGGCCGATGGCCTGGCCGCCGGCAAGGGCGTGGTGGTGGCCCAGACGATCGACGAGGCCCATGCAGCGGTCGACCAGTTTCTGGGCGACGGCAGCACGGCAGGCGCACGCGTCGTCATCGAGGCCTTCCTGCAAGGCGAGGAAGCCAGCTTCATCGTGATGGCCGACGGCCGCAACGTGCTGGCGCTGGCCACCAGCCAGGACCACAAGCGCCTGCTCAATGGCGACCAGGGCCCCAATACCGGTGGCATGGGCGCCTATTCGCCCGCCCCGGTCATCACGCCCGACATCCACGCCCGTGCGCTGCGCGAAATCATCCACCCCGTCATCAAGGGGATGGCGGCCGAGGGCACGCCCTTCACCGGTTTCCTGTACGCGGGGCTGATGATCGGCGCCGACGGCAGCCTGAACACGCTGGAATTCAACTGCCGGCTGGGCGACCCCGAAACCCAGGCCATCCTCAGCCGGCTGAAGACGCCGCTGGGCAAGCTGATCCAGGCTGGCATCGACGGCCGTCTGGACCAGGTGGAGGCCGAATGGGACCGCCGCAGCGCGCTGTGCGTGGTGCTGGCCGCCGCGGGTTATCCCGGCACCCCGGTCAAGGGCGACCTCATCACCGGCTACCCGGCCAACGGCCATGCCGACCCGAGCGACCTCTACGTCTACCATGCCGGCACCGCCCGCCAGGGTGAGGGCATCGTCACCAGCGGTGGCCGGGTGCTGGGCGTGACCGGTCTGGGCGATTCGCTGAAGATGGCCCAGACCCGCGCCTATGAAGGGGTACGCGCCATCCACTTCAATGGCATGCAGTACCGTAACGACATCGGCCACCTGGCCCTGCCCGGCTTGCACCGCCCCGCATGAGCACCACCACACCTGTCATCGACCACGATGCCGTCGCCCAATGGCTGAGCGGCTTGCAGGACCGCATCGTCCGCGGTCTCGAAGACGTGGACGGCGGCCGCTTCCTGCGCGATGCCTGGCAGCGCGAAGCGGCCGCCGGCCAGACCACGGCGGGAACCGGCACCGCCTCTGGCCCCCATGCCGGGGCCGGCGCAGTCGCACCCTCGACGGCCGTATCTGCCCCCGCCAGCGCCGCCCCGAAGCCAGACGCGGCTTCCACCGCCCCGGCCACGCCGGCGGCACCGGTGCCGCTGCTGGGCGGAGGCGGCCTCAGCTGCGTGATCGAGGACAGCACGGTCTTCGAGCGGGGTGGCGTGCTGTTTTCGGATGTGCGCCTGAACGCCCTGCCCCCCACCGCCTCGGCCCACCGGCCACAACTGGCAGGACGTCCGGCCCGTGCCACCGGCGTCTCGCTGGTGCTGCACCCACGCAACCCCCACGTGCCCACCGTGCACATGAACGTACGCTTCTTCATGGCCCCGGCCCGGCATGCCGACGAGGAGCCCGTCTGGTGGTTCGGGGGCGGCATGGACCTGACCCCCTATTACGGCGAGGAAGAAGACGCCCGTCATTTCCACCAGACCTGTCACGATGCGCTCGCCCCTTTCGGGGCGCAGCATTATCCGGCCATGAAGGCCTGGTGTGACCGCTATTTCTTCCTCAAGCACCGCAACGAGGCGCGCGGCATCGGCGGCATCTTCTTCGACGACCTGAACCAGCCCGATTTCAACACGGCCTTTGCCCTCACCCGCAGCGTAGGCGATCATTTCCTGAGTGCCTATCTGCCGATCGTGCAGCGGCGCAAGGACACCCCCTATGGTGAGCGTGAACGCAACTTCCAGGCGCTGCGCCGGGGACGTTATGTCGAGTTCAACCTGGTGCTGGACCGGGGCACACTGTTCGGGCTGGCCTCGGGCGGACGTACCGAGTCGATCCTGTGCTCGATGCCGCCCGTGGCGCAGTGGCGCTATCAGCACCAGCCTGAAGCCGGTACGCCCGAAGCCCGGCTCTACACCCACTTCCTGCCCGCACGGGACTGGCTATGACCCCCACCGCCCGCAAGCGCATCGGCCTGCTCGGCGGCAGTTTCGACCCGGTCCATGTCGGGCATCTGGCGTTGGGGCAGGCCGCCATCGCCGCACTGCGGCTGGATGAGCTGCGGCTGATCCCCAGCGGCCACGCCTGGCAGAAGGGCGGGCACGACGCCAGCGCCCGTCACCGGCTGGCGATGCTGCGCCTGGCGATTGCCGCCCTGCCCGCCACCGCCACGCGCGATGCGCACTGGCTGATCGACGAACAGGAAATGCAACGTGACGGGGCCAGCTACACCATCGACACGTTGCAGATGCTGCGCCAGCAGCTCGGCCCCGAGCCGGCCCTGATCCTCATCATCGGCAGCGACCAGTTCCGGCGGCTGGACAGCTGGCATCGCTGGACCGAACTGTTCGACTACGCCCACATCGCCGTCACGCAGCGCGAGCGCGTACCCCTCACCGATCTGCCCCCGGCCATCGAGGAAAGCCTGCTGGCTCGCGGCACCGGCGCACTCCCCGATACGCCTGCCGGCCACATCATGTTCTTCCGGATGCCGGCAGTGCCGGTGTCATCCACCCGGCTGCGCCAGCAGCTGGCCGCAGGCCAGCCGGTCGATGGCCTGCTGCCCATGGGGGTGGAGGCCTATCTGCGCCGGCATGGCCTCTATGGCAGCACCCTTCCCCCGTCCCCGGCCTGAAGACAGCACCGGCTGCGCCCCCTGCCTGCGGCTTTGTCCCCGCGCAACGCCCGACAGGCGATAATGAAGCGGTCACGCCGGCGCAGCCCTCCGGATCAGGGACCCCGCGGCCCATCCGGCAGGTCCGCCCCGCCCTTTCAGACAACCTTGCCCACACCCGTTTGCCCATGAGCATCTCCCGACTGCAATACCTGGTCGTCGACGCCCTCGAGGACGTGAAGGCCCAGGACATCCGCGTCTTCGACACCAGCGGCCTCTCGGACCTGTTCGACCGCGTCATCGTGGCCACTGCCACCTCCAACCGCCAGACCCGTGCACTGGCCGCCCATGTACAGGAACGCGCCCGTGACGAGGGCTTCCCGGTGGTCTCGGTCGAGGGCGAAGGCACCGGCGAATGGGTGCTGGTGGATCTGGGTGACCTGATCGTCCACATCATGCAGCCCGGCATCCGCGCCTACTACAACCTGGAAGAACTCTGGGGTGCCACCCCGGTACCACTGCCGCTGTCGCCCGACGCTCCTGCCAGCGCCAAGGTGCCCGCTGACAAGGCGCTGGGCCTGAAGCCAGCCCGCTCGCCGGACTGACCGACGCCTGTCGCGCAGCCTGCCGTCCTGCCGCCCTCATCCCGCGGTTTTGCGGCGGCCTGTTCTGTCCTGTTCCGCTGTTTCCTGCCCGCTTGGCTCCCTCATGCAGATCCGCATCCTGGCCGTTGGCCAGCGCGCCCCGCGCTGGGTGGACGAGGCCGTCGACGACTACCTGAAACGCTTTCCACGCGAGCTGAACGTGGAGCTGGTGGCCGTGAAGACCGAAACCCGCACCGGTGATCCGACCCGCCGCACCGAAGCCGCCACCGCCACGCTGATGGCCCGCGAGGCCGAACGGCTGCGCGCCAGGCTGCCGGCACGCGCCCGGGTGGTGGTGCTGGACGAGCGTGGCGATGACCTGCGCACCCATGCACTGGCCCGCCGGCTGGCCCACTGGCAGCAGGTGGGCGACCCGGTGGCCATCCTGATCGGTGGCCCGGACGGCCTGGACGCCGGCCTGAAGGCCGAAGCGGCCGAGCGCATCCGCCTCTCCAGCCTGACGCTGCCGCATGCGCTGGTACGGGTGCTGCTGGCCGAACAGCTCTACCGGGCCTGGTCGATCAACGCCAACCACCCCTATCACCGGGAATGACCCGCCCATGATCTATCTTGCCTCCCGCAGCCCCCGCCGGCTGGAACTGCTGCGCCAGATCGGCATCGAACCCCGCCTGCTGCTGGACGAGGATGAAGCCCGTGCCGAGGCGCTCGAAGCCGTCCAGCCCGGCGAATCGCCCACCACCTATGTCGAGCGCGTGACCCGCGCCAAGGCCGCGGCAGCCCGTGCCCGGCTGCAGGCCCTGGCCAGCACCGATGCGCACCACTGGCCGCTGCTGCCGCTGCTGGCGGCCGACACCACGGTGGCCATCGGCGGCACCATTCTCGGCAAGCCTGCCGATGCCGACGACGCCCGGCGCATCCTGGGCGCACTCTCGGGGCGCAGCCACCGCGTACTGACCAGCGTGGTCGTCATCAGTGCCAGCGGCCGCAAGCAGTGGCAGCGCACGCAGGTTTCACGCGTGCGCTTCATGCGGCTGCGCGCCGCCGACATCGAGGCCTACGTGGCCAGCGGTGAGGCCTTCGGCAAGGCGGGAGCCTATGGCATCCAGGGCGCGGCCGCACGCTTCGTGCGCAAGATCGATGGCTCATACTCCGGTATCATGGGCTTGCCCCTGCACGAAAGCGCTCTGCTTCTGCACAAGGCCGGCTGGCGGCCTGCCTGAGCGGATGTGCCGCCAGGATTGCGAGGATTCCCCATGAAAGAAGCCGTCACCGAAGAAATCCTCGTCAGCACCACCTCTCCCGAGACCCGGGTGGCACTCGTCCAGCAGGGTGTGCTGAAAGAATTCCATATCGACCGTCAGGCCAGCCGGGGTCAGGTGGGCAACGTCTATGCCGGCATCGTCAACCGCGTGCTGCCCGGCATGCAGTCGGCCTTCATCGACATCGGCCTGGAACGTTCCGCCTTTCTGCACGTCACCGATCTGTGGCAATCGCGCACCACCGGAAGCGGCAACGGCACCACCCCGATCGAGAAACTGCTCTACCCCGGTCAGCCACTGCTGGTGCAGGTCATCAAGGACCCGATCGGCAGCAAGGGGGCACGGCTGACCACCCAGATCAGCATTGCCGGCCGGATGCTGGTGTACCTGCCGCACGATCCGCATATCGGCATCGCCCAGCGCATCACCGACGAGGCCGAGCGCACCCGGCTGCTGGAACGGGTACGGGTACTGATGCAGCAGGCAGAAAGCGGCGACACGGCCGATGGCGGGGGCTTCATCATCCGCACACTGGCCGAAGGCGCCAGTGACGAGGCACTGCTGGCCGACATTGCCTACCTGCGCCGGCGCTGGGCACAGATCCTGGAGGCATCCCAGGCCAATGCACGGGACAAGCCCGCCAGCAGCCGCACACCCGCGCTGCTGTACGGAGAGCTGGCGCTGAGCCATCGGGCGCTGCGCGATCTGGCCACCCCCGGCACACAGGCGATCATCGTCGACCATGCCGAAACGCTGGCGACGATGCGCGAATTCTGCCGCACCTACATGCCCAACCTCGAAGAAAAGCTGCGCCTGCATCAGGGCACGCGCTCGCTGTTCGACCTGTATCAGGTCGATGACGAGGTGGAGCGGGCACTGGCTCGACGCGTGCCGCTGAAGTCAGGCGGCTATCTGGTTTTTGACCAGACCGAGGCGCTGACCACCATCGACGTCAACACCGGCGGCTACATCAGTGGCCGCAATTTTGACGACACGGTGTTCCGCACCAATCTGGAGGCGGCGCAGACGCTGGCACGGCAGCTCCAGCTGCGCAATCTGGGCGGCATCATCATCGTCGACTTCATCGACATGCACAACGGTGCCCACCGCGAATCCGTGCTGCAGGCGCTGGTGGGAGCCCTGCAACAGGATCGCACCAAGACCACCGTCAACGGCTTCACCTCGCTGGGGCTGGTGGAAATGACCCGCAAGCGCACCCGTGACTCGCTGGAACGGATGCTGTGCGAACCCTGCAACGCCTGCCACGGCAAGGGCACCATCAAGACGGCACGCACCGTCTGCTACGAGATCATGCGCGAGATCGCCCGCGAGGCGTGCCAGTTCGACCCGAAGGAATTCCGCATCCTCGCCTCGCAACAGGTGATCGACCTGCTGCTGGACGAGGAAAGCCCCCACCTGGCGATTCTGGGCGAGCAGATCGGCAAGCCGATCACGCTGCACGTCGAGCCGGGTTACGTCCAGGAAGAATACGACATCATCCTGGCCTGAGGGGAAGGGCATCATCCGCGGCTGAGGCGCGACGGCCAACCTGACCGCAAAAGGCGACACCTGCAGGCAGACGGCGAAGCCCGGTTCAGCCGATGCTCAGGGCACCTGCCGTCCCTGCGCCGAAAAATACCGGGGCGGGCGCGGACGCAGCAGCTGATCCAGCCATTGCTTCAGGCGTTCGGCGCTGCCCCGACGCCGTTTTTCCAGCGGCAGCACGTTCCAGTCGACCTCCCCCACCCGGGCGATGCAGGCCGCCAGGTCTTCGTCGCGCAGCCGCGCCTCGGCCCAGAAGCGGGTGATGAAACGGTTCCACTCGGGCTTGTTGCCCCAGTAATGGCCGATGCTGTGCGCACAGTCCTGCATCGGCCCGGCATGATCGAGGGCCACCGCAAACGAGAACTGCTCGACCAGGCGGCGCGTGCAATCCGTCTGGCAGATGGCGTCGCAGACCCGCAGGGCGTGCTGTGCCAATGGCAATGCCCTGCCTGCCGGCAGACCGATGACACCGGCATTCCACATCGGACTGTCGTTGGTAATGCTGACCCCGGCAAACTGCTTGCCGACCAGACTGCGCTCCATGCGCACGAGGGTGGAATTGCTGCGACTTGAAAGCTTGTCTTCAAGACAATGCATCAGTGCCGTCCCCTGGTGCAGCGCCTGCGAGACCTCTTCAAGGCCCGTGGCCAGGAAGGTGTCGGAATCGATGTAGAGCAATGCCTGATCGGGATCGCGTGCAGCAGCGGCCTCGATCGCCTTGATCTTGATGCGCCAGAAAAAACGCGATGCGCCCTGCCATTGCAGCAGGAGGTCGTCATCGACGGGGATGATCTCGACGCGATCGCCAAAGAAGCGGTAGAAACCGGGTTGGTCGGTCACGACCATCACCCGTCCCAGGCGGGCATCCTGCAGAAAGCTGAGCAGGGCAAAACTGGCCTGATTGTGATTGTCGAGCTGGGCACCAAAGGCCATCACCACCAGATTCACCGCCACGCTGCTGCGCTCCCGTCCCTTGCCTGCTTGATGCGCCGCACATCGGGCGCGGCACCAGATCGGAGATTATCCCTGCCCTTGCCCCCGGCACACAAGCCAGGTCGCATGATGCCCACGTTTTTGCCGGGGCGGCCACCTGGCTGGCGCCTCATCAGGCCGCGTGGCGGACCCGGAGCCCCCCAAGCACGTCTTCGCGGCGCCCAGCTTCACGGGACGGATCGAGCCTGTCCATGCCGTTGCGGATCAGCGCTCTCGCTGCCGGAACGAAGCCCCGAGCGCCTGCCAGCCGGCCTCGTCCAGCGCTGCCCAGCGATATTTCCAGAAGGTGCCCTGCGCATGCAGCCGGGCCACCGTCAGCCCATAACGGCCATCCAGAAAACCGGTGCGCAACACATAACCACGCAAAAAAGCCCAGCCCGCATGCGAGGCGGCGCGCAACAGCCCGCCCCGGCCACGGGCACGCAACATCGATGCCCCCAGAAAGGCATAGTCACGGGTCTTGGTCCAGGCGTCTTCCAGCGAGTCGACACTGTCGTGCATCAGCATGCCATCCAGTACGCGGGTACGGCCGCTGCAGATCAGGCGTTCGTGTACCGGGTCGTTGGAGAAACGCCCCGAAGTTCGCTCGAACAGACGCAGCACGCGATCGTTGCCCCACAGGCCGTGGGCAATGACCTGGCCGCAGAAGCGGCTGCTGCGCCTCAGCCAGTAGCCCACCACGGCACCGTCCTCCTCGTCCGGCTCGGGGTCGGCCGCCAGTGGTGGCGGTGGTGCGGCCACCCGCAAGGGAAGCGATGCGACGGCCGGCCGGTCATGCTGCGTGAGCACGGCCCGGATTTCTTCGGCCAGCGCCGGCGAGACCTGCTCATCGGCATCGATCGACAAGACCCAGCGATGGCGGCAACGCGCCAGCGCCCGGTTCTTCTGCGGACCAAAGCCGGGCCAGTCGGGCGTGACCTCGACCTCGGCGCCCAGCGAGCGGGCAATGGCCACCGTGTCGTCGGTGCTGCCGGAATCCAGCACCACCACCTGATCGGCAAAGGCCACGCTCTGCAGACAGCGGGCGATGCTGTGTGCCTCATTCTTGGCAATGATCGCCACCGACAACCCGCCCGGTACCGACAGCATCTGCCGGCTGCCGTGCATCGCCCGCGCTGCTGCCCCCGCCAGCAGGCCACTGGCCCCCGGCGCCACCGCCGCATCACCGGCGGCCACGGCCGCCTGGGCCGCCTGTTGCCCGGTCACCGGGTGCCCGCCACTGGCCGAGGCTTCGGCCCGGGTGCGCCAGACCTGGGTGATGCCCTTGCCAGCCACGGCCAGCCCTGCCCCCATGCCCACTTCGGCCGGATTCCCGGGCAGCGCGGTGACCGCCTGGCCACTGCACGCCTGCGCTGCCTGCCCGGGCGGCCCCTCTGCCACAGCGTGCGCCAGCTCATCCGCACCGCCCTGCTGCGCACGCCGCGCCGCCATGGCCTCCGGCATGCCCGCGGCCAGCAGCCAGCTGGCCAGCAGCAGATACGCGAGCATCGAGATCTGCCGGTCGAACATCGAATCGGTCATCGAGAAGACCGCAAACGACGACGACAGCAGCACCAGCATCATCGAGGCCTCGGGAGCCTGCCCACGCAGAAAGCGCCGCACCCCCACCCACAGGGGCGCCCAGAAAAACAGCATCACCACCAGCAGTCCCGGCACGCCGGCACCGGCAAAACCGGACAGGTATTCGTTGTGCGCCCCTTCGTAGAGGATCATCGCATCCGGGTCGACCTCACCGGTGCTGCGCTGGCGCCTGATCTCGGCCCCAAAGCCGGCAATGCCCACCCCGGTGAGCGGTGCATGGATGCCGGCCCGCACCGCCACCCCCCACAGCGCCAGCCGCTGGCCGACCTCGCTGTTCAGATCGCCTGCCATGAAGCGCTCGTATTGCGGTTCGATGTCGGCAAAGCGGGGCGCCAGCACGCGTGCGCCCCCCACCAGCACCAGAATCACCAGCATCGCCAGCAGCGGCGTCCGCCAGCGTGGCGCCCGCGGTACCAGCTGCCCCAGCTGCCGATAATGCTGATGCCGGCGCTGGCGACGCCGCACGCTTTGCAGGATCAGCAGCATCAGCACCCCGGCCGCCACGCCCAGCACGGCGCCCCGGGCCATGGTCAGCGCCACGGCCCCCAGGGCAGCGGCAAAACCGGCCACCCCCAGCAGACGCATCTTCTGCGAGTCGGCCTGCACGGCCAGCCACAGCGAGAACAGCCCCAGCACCACCGCCAGATCGCCGAACTTGATCGCCCCCGACCCCACCGAGCCGACCCCCAGGTGGCCCGGTGGCCGGTAGATGCCCAGATACAGCCCCTGCCAGGCCGCCAGTGCAAAAGCACCGATGGCGCCCACGGCAGCGGCGGGCAGCAGCCAGCGCGAAGGCGCAGGCCCGCGTGCGGGCACCGTCGACAGCAGCACGCCGGCGCTGAGCGCGCACATCAGGATCTGGTCGGTGTCACGGGCCTGCAGATGGCCTGCCAGCATCTGCAGGATGATGAGCAGGCTGTAGCCGGCCAGCGGTACCAGCATCGCCCGCCCTTCGCGGGCACGATCGGCCAGTGCCGGCCACTGACGCCACTGGCCGGCGATGATCGCCGTCAGGCACACCAGTGCCACCAGCGGCGACTGCACTTTGGGCAAGGCCAGCAGACTGGCCAGATACAGGGCCAGCAGGCCATGACTGATTCGCACGATCGACATGCTTACCTCTTGCCAGGGGGCGTGTATCGGTCGGTTTCCGGGCGCTGCTCCAGCCCCCTGCGGGCCTCGATGGCACCGCCGTTGCCGGCCATGAAGGCCCGCTCGCGGTTGCGCTCAGCCACATGGCGCGGCTCTTCGGGGTGCCAGAGATGGAGCACGGTGGTACTGAAACGCCCGCTTTTCAAACGGCCGCCGGCATTGAACCAGCGCAGCACCAGGTCGGTATCCTCAAACCCCCAACCGACGATTTCTTCCTCGAATCCATTCAGGCGGATGATGTCATCACGCCATAATGCAACATTACAGGTTTTGAACAGGCGCCAGGGCTGTCCGCGCATCCGCCGCCAGCCCTGCCCCGGCAGCTTCATCAGCCCCCAGGGACGGTTCACCTCACCGCGCAGCCACGCCTTCAGCCAGGCCAGGCAACGCCAGCGCAGCGGGTCGACGCGCCCCGCCTCGATGTCGCGGGTGATGCCTTCGGCCAGCAACACGCGATTGCCGGCCGTGGCATAACCGGGCTCGGCCAGCCGCCGGTGCCCGGCCACAAAATCGGGACGCATCAGGCAATCGCCATCGACGAAGACCAGCAGCTCGCCGTGCGCATCCCGTATCGCACGATTGCGCGAGGCGCTGAGCCTGAAGCCCTCGTCGGGCTGCCAGCAGTGCACCAGCCGCTCCCCGAGCACCGCCTGCCAGCGCTCCATCACTTCGGTCGTTTCCAGGCCCGAGCCATCATCCGTCACCACCACCTGTTCGGGGGGATCGGTCTGCGCGGCCACGCTGGCCAGCACGCGGTCCAGCGCAGCCGGGCGCTCGTACGTGGAAATGATGAGTGATACGGTGGGCAGGCGTGCAGCAGACATCGACAACCTCACTCGCTCAGGGTGCCGCCCGCGTGCAGGCGTGCATAGACGCCGCCGGCCGCCAGCAGCTGATCGTGGGTACCCGATTCGACGATGCGGCCATTGTCGAGCACCAGGATGCGGTCGGCCTTCTCGATGGTGGAAAGACGGTGGGCGATGATGAGGGTGGTCTGGCCATGCAGCAGCTTGTCGAGGGCCGCCTGCACATAACGCTCGGATTCGTTGTCGAGCGCCGACGTGGCCTCGTCCAGCACCAGGATCGGCGCGTTCTTCAGCAGTGCACGGGCAATCGACAGGCGCTGCCGCTGTCCGCCCGACAGGCGGATGCCGTTGTCACCGATCATCGTGTCCAGCCCTTCGGGCAACGAGGCGACGAAATCGGTCAGATAGGCTGCCTCCAGCGCGGCCCGCACCTCGGCCTCGGTGGCACCGCGGCGCCCTCCATAGGCAACATTGTTGGCGATGGTGTCGTTGAACAGCATCACCTGCTGGCTGACCCAGGCGATCTGCTGGCGCAGGCTTTCGAGCGTCAGCGATTCGATCGGGATGTCGTCGAGCAGGATGCGCCCCTCGGTGACGGAATAAAAGCGTGGCAGCAGATTGGCCAGCGTGGTCTTGCCGCCACCCGAGCCGCCCACCAGCGCCACCGTCTCCCCGGGCCTGATGTCGAGATCGATGTTCCTGAGCGCCAGGCCCGTGGCCCCCTCGTAGCCAAAGCTGACGTTCTCGAAGCGCAGCGCCCCGCGCGCGCGTCCGATGCGGCGGGTGCCCTTGTCCTTTTCCGTCGGTTCGTCGATGAAACGGAAGACCGCATCGGCTGCGGCAAAGGCCCGCTGAAGCTGGCCATTGACATCCGCCAGGTGCTTGAGTGGCGCCAGGATCATCAGCATCGCCGTCAGGAACGACACGAAGCCCCCCACCGTGGTGTGATCCTGCTGCGACTGATAGAGCGCGATGGCGATGACCACCGCCACGGCCACCGCCGCCATGATCTGCGTGATCGGCACAATCAGCGCCGAGGCCACCGTCATCCGCCGGGCAAAGGCCCGCAGCTGGCCGCTGGCCGAGGCAAAGCGCTTGCGCTCGTGATCCTGCCCGCCATAGACCTTGATGACCGGATTGCCGTGGATGGCCTCGCCAACCACACCGGTCAGCTCGCCGGTGTAGCGCAGCTGCTCGCCCGAGAGCCGGCGCATCCGCCGCGAGAATGCCCCGACCGCCAGCGCCACCATCGGGATCAGCACGAAGGCGATCATCGTCAGCTGCCAGTTCAGGTACATCAGCCAGCCCAGCAGCCCCAGGATCACCACCGAATCACGCACCATGATGACCAGCACCCCGGCCAGCGACTGGGTGACGTTCTGCACGTCGTTGACCAGCCGGGCGATGACGGTGCCGGAGGAATGGGCGGCAAAGTAGCCCACCGGCATCTGCACCAGCCGGTTGAACATCTGCTGGCGCAGGTCGTAGAGCACACCGTTCGAGACCTCGTTCATCGCATAGTTCATCGTGAAGGTGAACACGCCACGCAGCACGAACAGGCCGATGATGAGCAGCGGTGCCACCCACATCAGCTGCGAATCGCCATGGCCGCCGAAGCCGTCGTCGATCAGGTACTTCATGATGAAGGGCAGGACCGGCTCGGTGAGCGCGGTCAGCACCATGCCCAGCACGCCCAGCGCAAACGCGCGCCAGTGCGGCCTGACATAGCCCAGCAGGCGCCGCAGCAGCACGCGGTCGTTGGTGGGGGCAGGCGGCTCGTCGGCCGTGGCCGCCCCGTTGCCTTCGGGAGCCGCAGACGGCGATGCCCCGTGGGCCGCGGCCTCGGGGGAGGCGACAGCCTTCGCACCCTCGTCGGGCATCGGGCGCCCGGTCTCCTCTGTCATCCGCTCAGTCACAGCTCCGTATCCGTTCATCGATAGCGCATCTCCACACGCGCTTCGGTCAGCCAGCCGCGCAGGCTGGCCAACAGGGCATCATCCGGCTTGACCGCCCATTCGTGGCCCAACCGCAACACCGCGGCTGCATTATCGCCGTAATAATGAATTTCCACAGGACATCCCCCGCCCTGGCTGCCATCCACCCGGAACGGCTGCAGCAGCGTCTTCAGGCGCTCGGCCGTGTCGGGTCCGGCCCCCAGCGTCAGTTGCAGTGCGCGCGCATGCTCGCCGCGCGCATCGCCCAGATCCAGGATGCGCTCGACCGACAGCCGGTGGCCGCCGCTGTAATCATCCTTCGAGAGCTTGCCATGCACCACCACCAGCTGGTCTTCCCTGAGCAGGTGACGGTACTGGTCCCAGGCCTCGGAGAAAATGGCGATCTCCTCGCTGCCGCTGCCATCATCCAGCACCACCCTCACCATCTTGCCTCGTCGGGTCATGGCGGTGGACATCCCCACGACGATGCCCGCCACCGTCACCGGTGTCGAACCAAAATGCTTGCCGACCATCTTTTCCAGGTCGCCGATGCGGGTCTTGACGAAGCGCCGTACCTCGTCGCGGCAGGCATCGAAGAGATGCCCCGACAGGAAGTAGCCCAGCGCCGATTTTTCTTCGAGCAGGCGCTGACGCTCGTCCCACGGCGTGGAGGGCAGCCACTCGCGCTGCGGCTTGCCGTCGTCACCCGCCAGGAAATCATCGCCAAACAGCCCGCCCTGCCCGGCTTCCTGCTCTCGGGCCCGCTGTTCGGCTGCCTCCATCGCCTGCGGCACATTGGCCAGCAGGCGGGCACGGTCACGATCGAGCCTGTCGAAAGCCCCGGCCCGCACCAGCGCCTCGATCGAGCGACGGTTGATGAGCCGGCGGTCGATGCGCTCGCAGAAATCGAACAGGTCGACAAAAGGCCCATCCTGCTCACGCGCGGCAATCAGGTTCTCGATGGCCGACTGCCCCAGCCCCTTGATGCCACCCAGCCCGTAGCGGATGGCGCGCGGCCCGGCCGGTTCGAAGCGGTAGTTGGATTCGTTGATGTCCGGCAGCTGCACCTCGACCCTGTTGGCCTGCGCATCACGCACGAAGATCTGCACCTTGTCGGTGTCGTCCATGTCGGAAGACAGCGTGGCCGCCATGAACTCGGCTGGATAATGCGCCTTGAGCCAGGCGGTGTGATACGTGACCACCGCATAGGCGGCCGTGTGCGACTTGTTGAAGCCGTACTCGGCAAACTTCTCCATCAGGTCGAAGAGCTGGCTGGCCAGATCCAGATCCTGCCCGAGCTTCGTCGCGCCCTCCATGAAGATCTGGCGCTGCTTGGCCATCTCCTCGGGCTTTTTCTTGCCCATGGCACGGCGCAGCAGGTCGGCACCGCCCAGTGTGTAGCCGGCGATGATCTGCGAGATCTGCATCACCTGTTCCTGATAGACGATGACGCCGTAGGTCGGCTCCAGACAGTCTTTCAGGTCAGGATGGAAATAGTCGATTTCCTGCTCGCCGCGTTTGCGCAGGATGAAGTCGTCGACCATCCCCGAGCCGAGCGGGCCGGGACGATAGAGCGCCAGCACGGCGATGATGTCCTCGAAACGGTCGGGCTGCAACTTGCGCAGCAGCTTCTTCATGCCGTCCGATTCCACCTGGAAGATGGCCACCGTGTTGCCGTCGCGCAGGATCTGATACGCGGCCTGGTCGTCGAAGCCCAGCTCCTCCAGCACCAGCTCGGCCTCGCCCGCCTGCCTGCGGCGGGCGTTCACGTAATCGACCGCCAGATCCAGAATGGTCAGGTTGCGCAGGCCCAGAAAGTCGAACTTCACCAGCCCCACGGCCTCGACATCGTCCTTGTCGTACTGGCTGACCACCGACTCGGTGCCCGGCGCCTTGTAAAGCGGACAGAAATCCGTCAGCCTCCCCGGCGCGATCAGCACGCCCCCGGCGTGCATGCCGATGTTGCGGGTGAGATCCTCAAGCGGACGGGCCAGCGCAAACAGCTCGGCCACTTCCTCCTCGTTTTCCAGGCGCTCGGCCAGGATCGGCTCGGCCTTGAGCGCCTTGTCGAGCGACAGCGGCTTGGCCTGCTCGATCGGGATCAGCTTGGAGATCTGGTCGCAGAAGTTGTAGGGCATGTCCAGCACCCGGCCGGCATCACGGATCACGGCCTTGCTGGCCATCGTACCGAAGGTGGCAATCTGCGAAACCGCGTCGTAGCCGTACTTGCGCCGCACGTATTCGATGACCTGGCCGCGCTTGTCCTGACAGAAGTCGATGTCGAAGTCGGGCATCGACACCCGCTCGGGGTTCAGGAAGCGCTCGAACAGCAGCGCATAGGGCAAGGGATCGAGATCGGTGATGCCCAGCGCAAAGGCCACCAGCGAGCCGGCCCCCGAGCCTCGCCCCGGCCCCACCGGCACGCCATTCTGCTTGGCCCACTGGATGAAGTCGGCCACGATCAGGAAGTAGCCCGGAAAGCCCATGTTGATGATCGTGTCGCACTCGCGCTGCAGGCGGGCGTCGTACTCGGGCTTGCGCTCGGCCCGCACGGCTTCGTCGGGGTATTGCAGCGCCAGGCGCTTTTCCAGCCCCTCGGCCGCCAGCTGGCGCAGATAATCCTCGATCGGCATCCCGCCTGGCGTGGGGTAGATGGGCAGCTGCGACTTACCCAGCGTCAGCGTGACCGCGCAGCGCCGGGCAATCTCGACACTGTTGGCCAGCGCCACCGGCAGGTCGGCAAACAGCGCCATCATCTCGGCGCGCGTCTTGAAATACTGCCCCTGCGTGAAACGCCGCACCCGCTTGGGATCGGCCAGCACCTCGCCCTCGGCAATGCACACACGCGCCTCGTGCGCACGGAACTCGTCGGCCTTCAGAAACTGCGTGGGGTGCGTGGCCACCAGGGGCAGGCCCAGCTCCACCGCCAGCCGGGCCGTGGCCCGCGTGCAGGCTTCGGCCTCGGGACTGCCATCGCGCTGCACCTCCAGATAGAAGGCGTCGGGAAAGGCGGCAGCCAGCCGCTGCGCCGCGTCGACGGCCCGGCCATGATTGCCCGCCAGCAGATGCTGGCCGACCTCGCCGCCCACCGCCCCCGCCAGCGCGATCAGGCCGTCGGTCTGCCCGGCCGCCAGCCACTCGGGCAGCAGCTCGGCCCGTCCCTTGTACTCGTTGTCCAGCCACCCGCGCGAGAGCAGCTCGCACAGCCGCCGGTAACCGGCATTGCTGGCCGCCAGCAGCAGCAGGCGATGGGGCCGGTCACGGTTCTCGGGGTTGCTGACCCAGACATCCGCCCCACAGATCGGCTGCAGGCCCTTGCCGGCGGCCTTCTTGTAGAACTTGACCCAGCCAAAGAGGTTGGAGGCATCGGTCAGCGCCAGCGCCGTCTGGCCATCGTCCACGGCAGCAGCCACCGCCTCGTCGATGCGCACGATCGAATCGAGCACCGAATATTCGGAGCGCAGGCGCAGGTGGACGAAGCCGGGCCCCGGGCCGGCAGCCGGAGCGGTGGCCGGTTTGGAGGCGATGCCGGCGGGTAACGACGCCGCCTGGGAGGCGGGGGCCACCGGTGTGGCCACCGGATCGGCAAGAGGGGGTGCGGACGAAGTCATGTTGCCGATTGTACGGCCGGGGGGCCTCCCCCGTACGCAAGCGGCTCCGGAGGTTCTAGAATGGCCCCCATCATGCCAAGCACCCACCTGAACCTTGCTGCCTACCATTTCGCCGACCTGAGCGAGCTGCCCGAACTTCGCCGCCACCTGCTGGCCGAAGGCCGGAAGGCCGACATGCGCGGCACCATCCTGCTCACGCCCGAAGGCATCAACATCATGCTGAGCGGTCCGCTGGCGTCGGCGCGTGCCTACCGCGACGTGCTGCGCGCCATCCCCGGGCTGGGCCACATGCACATCAAGGAGAGCCTGTCGGACGCCCAGAGCTTCAACCGCTTCCTGGTCAAGATCAAGAAAGAAACCATCACCTTCCGCCAGCCGCAGATCCGCCCGGCCGACGGGCGCGCTCCCACCGTCTCGCCCGAAACCCTGGCTCGCTGGCTCGATGCCGGCCATGACGACGACGGCCGCGAGATCGCCATCGTCGACACCCGCAACGACTTCGAGGTGCAGGTCGGGCATTTCCGCAACGCCATCAACCCCCACATCCGCAAGTTCACCGAGCTGCCACAGGCACTGGAAGCCCACCGCCCCGCCCTGGAAGGCAAGCGTGTCGTCACCTACTGCACCGGCGGCATCCGTTGCGAGAAGGCAGCCCTGTGGATGGCCGACAACGGCTACCGGCACGTGGTGCAGCTCGATGGCGGTGTCCTCGATTACTTCGAGCACACCGGTGGACGGCACTGGGACGGCGAACTCTTCGTCTTCGACCGGCGCGTCTCGCTCACCCCCCGCCTGCAACCGGGCAGCTGGCAACAGGATTTCGACACCCGCACCGTCTTTCAGGCCGGAGAGCCGGCAGCAGCAGACACACCGGCGGCCTGAGCGGCGCCCCCTCTGGACAAACCGGGCCACCGGCCCCATCTTTGCCGGGTTGCCCTGCGCGCCCTCCCTGACCCGTCCCACTCATGGCCACCACCCTCACCGTCACCCTCTGGCTGCTGTCCACCACCCTGATCGTCGTCGGCATCATCGGCACCGTGCTGCCCGCCCTGCCGGGCGTGCTGTTCGTCTTCGCCGGCATCCTGCTCGGTGCCTGGATCGACGACTTCAGCATCGTCAGCGTCGGCAGCGTGGTGGCCACCGGCATCATCGCCGTCCTGGCCTGGGCACTGGATTACGTGGCCGGCATCATGGGCGCCAAGAAAGTCGGTGCCAGCCGTCAGGCCATCATCGGCTCGCTGATCGGCACCGTCGCCGGTGTCTTCTCCGGCCTCTGGGGACTGCTGTTCATGCCGCTGCTGGGCGCCGCCATCGGCCAGTACCTCTACGATCGCGACCTGATCCGTGCCGGCAACGTCGGCATCGCCACCTGGCTGGGCATGGTCGCCGGCATGCTGGCCAAGATCGCCCTGTCCTTCCTGATGATCGGCATCTTCGTGGTGGCCCTGCTCACCCCCTGAGCCTGCCAGGCTCCTGCCCTTCCTGGATCCGGAGCTTCCCGCTGCGGCCGTCCGGTCGCCCCCCGGCCGGAACAGGCCGGCGGGCCATGCCACAGCATGACGCGGGTTTTCCCGCCTGCCCTCCTGCGCCGCTTCTGCGATCATAGGGACGGCAGCAATCGCATCCGCCCACCCGGGCAACACCGACAACGGCCACCCGGCCGAGGTCCCGCCGCCTGCTGCCCCGATGACGGCTCACGCTCCGGCGGCCGGGCCGTCATCCAGAAGCTGTCCTGCCCACGCCGTCCTGCCCTGCAGGGCCGGGCGTCGGCCTCTCTCGCGTCCTTTCTTCCCGCCGGACCAGCCCACCGCGCAGCACAGACCCCCTGCAGACGCGGCTGTCCGGAGGCCTTACCGAACAGAGCAGGAGATCCGATGGACTACTTTCTGTGCATGGATGCCTTCGTCCGGGTTGCCGAAGTCGGCAATTTCTCCGAAGTCGCCCGTCAGCTCAACGTCTCGAAATCCGTTGTCACCTCGAGAATCCAGCAACTCGAGGAATTCGTCGGCGTGCCGCTCTTTCACCGCACCACCCGCAACGTCAGCCTCTCCGAATCGGGCATGGCCTATTTCGATGAATGCTCACAGCTGCTGGCCAAGGCCAACCAGATCGTCGACCAGATGCGCAACTGTCGACACTCGCCCAGCGGCCTGTTGCGGGTGCATGCCATCCCGGGCTTCGTGCTGAATCATTTCTCGGCCTTCCTGGGGCGATTCACCGAACGCTATCCGGCCATCAACCTGGACCTGGTCGTCAATGATCTCGTCATCGACCCGGTGCGCGAAGGCTTCGACTGTGCCCTGCAGCTTTTTTCACCGATTTCCGAAGAACTGGTCCAGCGCAAGCTCTTTCCGATCCATCGCCTCTTCTGTGCCTCGCCCACCTACATCCGCCGGCACCCGGCGATCACCCGGCCCGAAGACCTCACCCACCACAACCTTGGCCTCTACTCCCGCTACCCCACCCGGGACAAATGGCTCTTCAGCAACGAGCACGAAACCATCGAACTGGCGCTCACCCCCAAGATCAAGACCAATTCCGTCCATTTCCTGCGCGACATCGCGCGTGACGGCCAGGCCATCGTCTGCCTGCCCACCATCGTTGCCGCACAGGACATCATTCGCGGCGACCTGGTGCCCCTGGTGGCCAACTATCAATTGCCCAAATACTGGATGTCGGCCGTCTACCCGCACACCCAGCGCAACGCCGTCAAGCTCAAGCTCTTTCTCGACCAGCTTTTCCAGGAATTCCACTCACCGCCCTGGGACGAAGCCCTGGCCCGACACGGCGCACACGCGATCGCGATGAACCCCTGAGCGCTTCGCGCCGCCCTGCCCGTGGCACGGCACATCCGCGTACATCTTGCCCCCAAGACACCCGGAACCCGTATCGCTGGCGCCGCAGGCATCTGCCCATGTTCTGAATGCACGAACAGACTGGACGCGCAGATCCCTCTTCTCGACACGGACGCCGCTGCTTAGCATGAAGCAGGTGCACCTGCCGCCGATGGCAGGAGCCCACAGCAGGCGGCAGTGCTTTCCGCACCTGCCCCATGCCGGCCGCCAACGATGCGGCCCACCGAGAGGAGACCTTCATGAGACCCGCGCACTGGTTCGCGGGCGCCCTGCTGTACGCCACGATCGTGCAGCCGGCGCCTGCCCGGGAAACCACCCTGCTGATCAACAGCTTCATGCCACCGGCCCACCCGATCAACACCCGGGTGCTGAAACCCTGGTCGCTCGATGTCTACAAGGCCACCGAAGGCCGTGTCCGGGTATTCGTCGCGCCCAGCAGCCTGGCACCGCCGCAGGCGCAACGCGATGCCGTCACCCGCGGCATCGTCGACGGCGCCTACATGTTCCACGGGCTGATGAGCAAGCAGGTGCAGCTGCCGCAGCTGGCCCACCTGCCGCTGATCAACACCACCGCCCGCGGCAGCTCGATCGCCCTCTGGCGCACCCACGAGAAATTCTTCGCGCCGGTCGACGAGTACAAGGACATCCACGTCATCAGCCTGTTCACCTTCGCCCCGGGCCTGATCTACGGCATCCGCAAGCCCATCACCACGGTCGACGACCTGAAAGGCACCCGAATGTACGCCCTGCCCGGCGTGCCGGCCCGGCTGCTGGCCGCCACCGGCGCCGGCGTGGTGGCCGAACCGGCCGCCCGCAGCCATGAACTGATTTCCAGCGGCACCGTCGACGCCTTCGCCGGTTACCCGGTCACCGATGCCCTGTCCTTCAAGACGGCCAGCTACGCCCGCGACGTGATGTCGCTGCCCGGCCACCTGACGGTGTCCAGCTTCGTCTTCTTCGTCAGCAAGAAGAAATGGAACGAACTGTCCGAGCCAGACCGGGCAGCCATCACCCG
>JAUNLD010000112.1 GCA_030532425.1 Lautropia sp.
AGCTGCACCAGCAGAGTGATGGCGCCTTCGACATCACGCTGCTGCCCGCGCTGGACGCCTGGGGCTTCGGCCCTAAAGCCGCTGCACAGAAAGCCAGCACCGTCATCCAGCCCGGCACCCGGCTGGACGACAGCATCCTGAGCGGCAAGCAGCCAGCGGCCGCCCCCGGCAACAGCCCGTCCACCCTCCCCCCTGGAACCCCACCCTCCAGCGGCACACCCACTCATGCGGCACCAGCCCCACGTCCACCGGCCGCACCAGTCACCACGGCCGGCCAGCCCGGCAACACCGGCCTCCATGCTCCCGGCGAAGCCGAACTGGCCTCCCTGCGCCACCAGATCGGCCTTGAGCACCTGCGCATCGACGGCGATCGACTCTGCAAGGACGCCCCGATCAGCATCGAGTTCAACAGCATCGCGGCCGGCGCCGTCATCGACCAGATCGCCGACCGCTTCCAGGCGCTCGGCATCGACAGCTACCTGATCGAAGTCACCGGAGAACTGCGCGCCCAAGGGGCCAAACCGGACGGCAGCCCGTGGCGCATTGGCATCGAAACCCCGATCGACGGCAGCACCCGTCAGGCCCAGAAAATCCTCAGCCTCAACGGCCAGGCCGTCTCCACCTCGGGAGACTACCGCCAGTACCGCGAAGAGAATGGCCAGCGTCTCTCCCACATCCTCGACCCGCGCAGCCTCCGCCCCATCACCCACCGGCTGGCTGCCGTCACCGTCCTGCACCCCCTGGCCATGCAGGCCGATGGGCTATCAACCCTGCTGATGGTGCTGGGGCCCGACGACGGCTACACCTGGGCCGTCGAACACCAGATCCCGGCGCTCTTCGTCAGCCGCAGCGACCACGGCTTTGAAAGCCGCAGCACCCCGGCCTTCGACCGCCTCCATCCACCGACCAGGCCAGCCGAAACCAACGAATAGGCAAGCGGCCGGTCAACCGCCCACGGCACTCATGCGCTCTCTTGGGTAAACTCGCCTTCAACGGCACACGTGCACCCCGTGCACGCATGCCCCTCCGCCCACCTGCGGCCGCCCCAGGACGCGGCCCCACCTGCAAGGAACCCTCATGACCTGGTTGATCGCCTTCATCATCATGCTGCTCGTCGTCGCCGGCATGGCCATCGGCGTCATGGCCGGACGCAAACCCATCGCCGGCTCCTGTGGCGGCATCGCCAACCTCGGCATCGAGAAGGAATGCGGCATCTGCGGCAACGACTTCAGCAAGTGCGAAAGCCGGAATCCCAGCGCCAACGCCGGCCAGGGGCTGAACAGCACCGAAGTCTCGCGCTCGGCCTGATCGGCAGCGCCCGGGGCTCTCCAGATGCGAGACCCTTGTCGCGTGCCTCCGCTCATGCGCTGACGCGAAGCTCATGCGCATGCAGCAAAGGCAATCCGGCCCCGATCACATCGGGGCCAAAGCATGACGGCCCCCGCCCATCAGACGGGGCCGCGCCACCCTCAGGGCTTGTCGGGGTCTTCCCCGCAGTGCATCCCCGTCCAGTCGTGGATGCCCACCTTGCCGCTGCGGCAGCGCAGCTGCCGGCCGGCCGCCACCGCCACCCAGCCCGAGCCACGGCGCACAAACTCGATGCGCACCCGTTCGCCCAGCAGGGCATCGTCGGGCAGGTTGGCCAGGGTCACCAGGTAGACGGCGCTGACCACTGGGCCATCGGCGTAAATGAAGCGCTCGCGCTGGATCTGGCGGGGCGAGAGCTGGGCATGGGATTCGGACGAGAACAGCTCGTCAAAGACGCGCTGGCCACACAGGTCGATGGGCTGCTCGCACAGGGCGCCCATGCGGTTCATGTTCTCGGGGGCCAGCACGATCGGGCTGAAGCCATCGGCTGCCCGCACCGATGACGGTGGCGTGGGCTGGAGCGTCATCGGCCCGGCCGGGGTTGGGCGCGGTGCTTCCTCGGCATGGGCGGCGGCACCTGCAGCACCTGCATCCGGCATGCCAGCCGTGCCCGGGGCTGCGGAAGCTTCCCCCGCTGCCCCCGCCTCCTGGGCATCGCCAGCCCGAACCTCCGCAGCAGGGTCACTCGCACCCGGCGCGATCTTGCCACGCGCCGCCTGCGCCCCGGCAGCACCGGCTTGCCCAGCCACCGCGCCAGCAGCGCCAGCGCCACTCACCCCCTTGGCCGCGGCAGCTCCCTGGCCGAGCGCCCCGGCCCCGGCGGCATGGGCCGCATCGGCACGCTGCATCGCCTTGGCCAGTGCGGCATCACCCGCGTGGGTGCGGCCACCCGCGCCCCCCTGGGGAGCCTGTCCCGGTGCACCCGCCGTGTCAGCAGCTGTCGTCCGGCCCGTCTGGCCAGTACCGGCCTTGCCCTGGGCAACACCGGGCACCTCCGGCTCGATGCCGGCCGATCGATTGGCCAGGGCTTCATCGGCCCGCAAGGCATTCAGCTGATCGGAGGACACCGACGGTTGCGCCGCCACGATTTCGGCACCGCTTTGTGTACGAGGTGCCGGTTGACGGGCGGCTGCCGCAGCGCGGGCAGCCGAACGGGCCTCGGCCTCCCGGTCGGCAGCTGCGGCTTGATCGCCGGGCTGAATCGGCCGCCAGCGCGCGTCCAGACGCGGTTGCGGCTCAGTGGCTTCCTGCTCGGCCAGGATACGGGCAGCCTCCGGGTCAACATGACCTGCCGTCTTGCCAGCCACCTCCGCCACGGCCGCCGCCTGCTCGGCCGGCAAGCCGCCGGTTCCCGAAGCAGCTGCCCCCCGGCCAGGCGCATCAGCCCCCTGCCCGGTAGCGCCCGTCACCCCCGCAACCGTCGTGCCGGCCGCACCCGATGCCTGCTTGCCTGCGGCATTGCCGCCTTTGGCCATGCGGGCGGCCTCAGCCGCCGGCCTGCCGGTTTTACAGACGCCCTTTTGCCAGTCGCCACCGGCACAGCGATACTGGATGCCGATCTGCACCAGCTGGAAGCCACCATCGGCTGCCCGCTTGAACGCCAGCCGACGACGCCATTCGACGGGGGCGTCTGCACCCTTGCGGGCCGCCACGGCCGTCTGCAGGAAGATGCCGACCCCGGAATCGAAGAGGAACTCCTCCTCGGCGAAACGGTAGGCCGAGCGTGGCGCACTGCCAGCCGGCGCCGCCAGCCCCCCCGCCACCTGCCGGCCGCAGGTCATCAGCTTGCCGGAACGACAGGCCTTGGCTCCGCTGACGGGCACCGGCGCAAAGTCGGTAGGCCGGGCGATGTCGGCGCGCGGCGTCGCCGCCTGCGCCATGGTCGAAAGCGCCAGCGATACCGCCAGCATCGAAGCATGCATCGAAAAGGACGAATTCATAAGCATCATGGGGCCGATATCCGCCGGCATCCCCGGCCAGGCCGCCAACGTCGAAACCGGCTCGAATTGTAACTGTCAGTCGCGCTTCAGCGCCTCGGCCCCCAGCTGCACCCATTCCACAGCCAGCTGCCATTCCTGGTGAAAGGCGTTCCAGAGGGTGTCTTCGGCCAGGATGCCACGCGGCATGTCGGCGGGCATGCGGCCCTGCTCATCGGCCTGCACGTCCTGCATCCACTGGCCACCATGATAATAGTGCTGCAATTCGGCCAGCAGCGCGCGGGCCTCCCGCCATTGCACCTGCGCTGCCTGCAACGCCGGCAGCATCGCCTGCCAGGCGTTGTAACGTGCCTCCAGCTCGCGGATTCGGGCCAGTTCGGTTTCCGGCAGGGGGTGCCGCGGCAGCGACTCACTCATCACGCAAATATATAAGTATACTGCCGGATACCATTGTCATCCGGGCGCCACGGCAAGCCTGTGCGCGGGATGCGCCGGCCGACGACGAGAAGCGCCTTCCCGCCGGGCAGGCCGGCAGCACCACCCCCGCTGGCACGCCGCCTGTCGCGGTCGTCCGGGCCCGGTTGCACGCATTTATCACACGGAGACACGCAGCATGACCCGCCGCATCGACGAATTCGGCCTGAAAGTATCCCAGCCCCTGCATGAGATGATCGAGAAGGAGGCCCTGCCCGGCACCGGCATCAGCGCCGAACAGTTCTGGCGCGGCCTGTCCGAGCTGGTCAGCGACCTCGGCCCGAAAAACCGTGCCCTGCTCGCCAAACGTGATGAAATCCAGCAGAAGCTCGACGCCTGGTACAAGGCCAACCCCGGCGGCATCCAGGACATGCAGGCCTACAAGGCCTTCCTGACCGAGATCGGCTACCTGGTCCCCGAAGGCCCCGACTTCAGCATCGACACGCCGAACGTCGACGACGCGATCGCCACCATCCCGGGGCCGCAGCTGGTCGTGCCGGTGATGAACGCCCGCTACGCGCTCAACGCCGCCAACGCCCGCTGGGGCAGCCTCTACGATGCCCTGTACGGCACCGACGCCCTGGGCAGCCTGCCCTCGGGCAGCGGCTATGATCCGGCTCGCGGCGAGCAGGTCATCGCCTGGGCCAAGAAATTCCTCGATGACGTGGCCCCGCTTGCGCAGGGCAGCCATGCCGATGTCACGGCCTACACCGTCGAGGGGGGCAAGCTGCAGGCCGCCACGGCCGCCGGCCCGACCGGCCTGGCCGACCCGGCGCTGTTCGTCGGCTATCAGGGCGAGGCCAGCAGCCCCACGTCGATCCTGCTGCGTCACCACAGCCTGCACATCGACCTGCGCATCGACCGCAACAACCCGATCGGCAAGGCCGAC
>JAUNLD010000032.1:0-13261 GCA_030532425.1 Lautropia sp.
CTGGTGGCTGGGGGCTGGGGGCTGGTGGCGGGCTGCGGGTGGGGCTGGCTGGGGCCCTGCGGGTCAAGATGAGGGGGCCGGTCTTGCAGCCATGGTGTGAGGGACGGAAGCGACCAGGGCATGCCGTTTGCAGTTGTGTCGGGGCGCTCTGTCATGGCCTGCGATGTGGCGGCCAGGGCTGGCCGCAGGTCTGAAGTGCGAGGATTGGCCGTCAGCATCGGGCGGCTTTTTGCCGTTATCATCGGTGCGGCGATGGCGTCGGGCCCGTGTGTCGTTGGGGCTGATGGCGGGAGGTTGATCGTCAATTCGTTTCGGGGGGGAACCCGATCAAGCAGCCCGCGGTACGCGGGCTGCCTTTCAGTGTGAGAGGGACGTCAAGATGATTATTGCTTCTTCAACAGATTACCGTCTGGCTGCCAAGCGGCGTCTGCCGCCTTTTTTGTTCCACTATATCGATGGCGGTGCCTATGCCGAAAAGACGCTGCGCCGCAATGTTGAGGATCTGGCGGCAGTGGCATTGCGTCAGCGGGTTCTGAAGGACATGAGCCAGCTCGACACGAGCATCGAGCTGTTTGGTGAGCGGCTGTCGATTCCGGTGGCGCTGTCGCCGGTGGGGCTGACCGGGATGTATGCGCGGCGGGGTGAGGTGCAGGCGGCGCGTGCTGCGGACAATTTCGGAATCCCGTTTTGCATGTCGAGCGTGTCGGTGTGCGCGATCGAGGAAGTGACGCCGAAAATCAACCGGCCGATGTGGTTCCAGCTGTATGTGCTGAAGGACCGTGGTTTCATGAAGAATGCGCTTGAGCGGGCGCAGGCGGCAGGGTGTTCGACGCTGGTGTTCACGGTTGACATGCCGGTGCCGGGGGCGCGTTATCGGGATGCGCATTCGGGCATGAGTGGCCCGTATGCCAAGTGGCGCCGTTATCTGCAGGCCGTGACGCGGCCGCACTGGGCCTGGGATGTGGGCCTGCACGGCAAACCGCATGATCTGGGCAATATCTCGACCTATCTCGGCAAGGCGACGGGTCTGGAAGACTACATGGGATATCTGGGGGCGAATTTCGACCCGTCGATTTCGTGGAAGGATCTGGAGTGGATTCGTGAGTTCTGGAAGGGGCCCATGCTCATCAAGGGCATTCTGGACCCTGAGGATGCGAAGGATGCCGTGCGTTTCGGGGCGGACGGCATCGTGGTGTCGAATCACGGTGGTCGTCAGCTGGATGGGGTGCTGTCGTCGGCGCATGCCATGCCGGCAATTGCCGATGCGGTGAAGGGTGACCTGAAGATCCTGGCCGATTCGGGGATCCGCAATGGTCTGGATATCGTGCGGATGATTGCGCTGGGGGCTGATGCGGTGATGATTGGTCGTGCCTATATCTACGCATTGGCGGCAGCGGGCCAGGCCGGTGTTGCTCACCTGCTGGAGTTGCTGGAGAAGGAGATGCGGGTGGCGATGACGCTGACCAGCGTCAAGAATGTGTCGGAGATCAGCGGTGATTTGCTGGTGAAGGACGACTGAGTCCATCGGTGCGGGCGCCCACGTCGTGTGAGGCGTGCCGCTGCTGTTGTTCTGCTTGATGTGTTCTCGCATCTTCAACCCCGGTTTTGCCGGGGTTTTTCATTTGTCTGTGGCTGGCCCGATATGGTGGGATATCGGCTGAGAGGGGGGCATGGGGGGGGAGGAGCGGAGAGGGGCTCAGGGGGTATGAGCCGGGGGATGTAGCGGGGGCGACAGGGGCCGTTGCGCCGGGATCAGTCGATCAGGCCGGCGTGGAGGAAGTCGTCGCGTATTTCTTCGGGCGGCGGTTTTTGACGGCTGTCGTAGCGGATGGTGAGGTAGCCGGCCATCGCGGTCATTTCGTCGCGTTCCGCATCTTTGTCGGGGTCGTGTGTCTGGTCGTCCAGTTCGACGAGGGCCACGACTTCGAAGCAGTCGTCGACGATGACGAAATCAACGATTTTCTGGGCGAAGCGGCCACGCACGGACAGGAATCGGCCGGGCTCGCTGCTTTCGTCGGGGTCGAGATCGGGGTCGAGCAGGGCGCCCATGGCTACCTGGGCGAGCACGCGGTATTCCGGCAGGGCTTCCTGCAGGCGCTGGGCAAAATCGAGTTCGTTGTCGGTGAGCAGGGGCTTGGCCTTGACGCGCCAGGGTTTTTCGTGGCGGGTACGGCCAATGAGGAAGAAGCCGATGATGAAGGCCACCAGCAGCAGGAGCAGGTAGGGCCACCAGGTCTGGGGCCAGAGGGTGTTGAGTGGGGGCAGGCTGTCCAAGACTCACATGGTGCTGGGTAGGGCGGGGTTCTGGCTTCCTGATGCCGGCCCCCCAGGCGCTTGAGGGTGAACATGGCGGGGACCGGGCACAGCGGAGCTGTCCGCGAGCAAGGTGCCTCAGCGCACGGGCAGATAGGCTTTGACGAGGGCGACCCAGATGGTGGCGCCCAAGGGGATCAGCGCGTCGTTGAAGTCGTAGCTGGGGTTGTGCAGCATGCAGGGGCCGGCGCCGTGTCCCGCTTCGCGGTGTTCGCCATCGCCATTGCCCAGGAAGAAGTAGCAGCCGGGGCGTTGTTGCAGCATGAAGGAAAAATCTTCGGCGCCGAGGGTCGGCTCGACGGGGTTGATGACGTTGTCGGGGCCGAGGACGCTGGCCAGTACGCCCGCGGCGAAGTCGGTCTGTGCGGCGTCGTTGATGGTGGGCGGGTAGTTGCGGTGAAACTGGAACTGGGCCTGGGCGCCGAAACCGGCGCAGATGTGCTCGGTCAGCGTCTGCATGCGTGTCTCGATCAGGTCGAGCGTGTCGAGCGTGAAGGTGCGGACGGTACCGGAGACGGTGGCATGGTCGGGGATGATGTTGCTGGCCGAGCCGGCGTGGATCTGGGTGACGGAGAGCACGGCGCCTTCGATGGGGTTGTTGTTGCGACTGATGATGCTCTGGAAGGCCTGGACCAGGTGGGTGGCAATCAGCACGGGGTCGATGCCATTTTGGGGCAGGGCCGCGTGGGCACCCTTGCCGTGAATGGTGATCTCGAATTCGTTGGAGGAGCCCATCAGCGGGCCCGCCTTGAGACCGGCGCAGCCGACCGGCATGCCGGGCCAGTTGTGGGCGCCGAAGACGGCGTCACAGGGGAAGCGCTCGAACAGCCCCTGACGGATCATTTCGTTGCCACCGCCTCCGCCTTCTTCGGCGGGCTGGAAGATCAGGTGGACGGTGCCGTCGAACCCGACTTTTTCACTGAGGTGACGGGCCGCTGCCAGCAGCATGGTCGTATGACCGTCGTGGCCGCAGGCGTGCATGCGGCCCGGGTTTTGCGAGCGGTGCGGAAAATCGTTGCATTCCTGCAGGGGCAGTGCGTCCATGTCGGCACGCAGGCCGATGCTGCGGGCGCTGGTGCCGCGGCGCAGGGTGCCTACCACGCCGGTGCCGCCGATGCCGGTGCTGACCTCAAAGCCCCAGGTGCGCAGTTTGTCGGCGACCAGGCCTGAGGTGCGATGCTCTTCAAAACCCAGCTCGGGGTGGGCGTGGAGATCGCGGCGCAGCGCCTGAAACGCTGCCTGATGCGCAAGGATGTCTTTGTCGATCTGCATGGCGGAGTCTGCCTTGGGGATGGGCGTAGCTTAGCACTTGCAGGGCTGGGCTTGGTTGGCGGGGCCGGTTTGGCGGGGCGGGGGCAGGGCCGTGTGGGCTGGCGGTATCCGCGGGTACCTGGCGACGGCCGGGCAGACTGTGGTTTTCATGCCGTATGGCCGGATCTGGGGCAAGATCAGGTCTGCCGTGTGCGGATTGCCCGGCAGGGTAGCCGTGATGCTTGAGGGGAGGCTGATGGATCGGATCTGGTTGAAGCAGTATCCAGCGGGGGTACCGGCCGATATTGACCCCGATCAGTATCGCTCGCTGGTGCATCTGCTGGAGAGCACGATGGCCAGACATGCGGAGCAGGATGCGCTGGTCTACATGGGCAAGGTCTTGCGGTATGGGGATCTGGACCGGCTGTCGGTGGCGTTTGCCGGCTGGTTGCAGTCGTTGTCGCTGGCACAGGGCACGCGGGTGGCGCTGATGGTGCCCAACTGCCACGCTTATGTGGTGGGGTTGCTTGGGTGCCTGCGGGCGGGGATGACGGCGGTGAATGTGAATCCGCTGTACACGCCGCGTGAGCTGGGGCTGTTGCTGGAGGATTCGGGGGCCGAGGTGATCGTGGTCCTGGAGAATTTTGCGCACACGGTGCAGCAGGTGTTGCCCGCGTCGGCGTTGCGGCATGTGGTGCTGGTGTCGGTGGGCGACCTGTTGGGCGGGATGAAACGGCTGCTGACCAATCTGGTGGTGCGCCATGTGAAGCGGATGGTGCGGCCTTATCAGCTGCCGGGGGCGCTGCCTTTCGAGCGGTGCCTGGCCGTGGGACGGGCACGGGGCTTTGAGCCCCCGGCGATCGGGCATGGCGATCTGGCGATGTTGCAGTACACCGGCGGGACATCGGGCGTGCCCAAGGGAGCGATGCTGACGCAGCGCAATCTGCTGGCCAATACCTTGCAGGCCACGGCCTGGTTTCATCCGGCGATGGCCAAGCCGGGGCTGCCGCGGCCCGGGGGAGCGCCGGTTTTTGTGGGGGCGTTGCCGCTCTATCACATCTATGCGCTGATGGTCTGCCTGCTGGTGTGCCTGAATCTGGGGGGCAAGCTGATCCTGATCCCGAACCCGCGCGACGTGGATGCGCTGGTGAAGGCGCTGAAGCCGCACCGGGTGGTGGTGTTTCCGGGGCTGAGCACGCTCTACAACCTGTTGCTGGGACATGCGGGCTTTCGGCAGCTGGATTTCTCCGACCTGCGGCTGTCGCTGGCAGGGGGGATGGCGGTGGCGTCGTCCGTGGCGCAACGCTGGCAGGCGGTGACGGGCTGCGCCGTCTGTGAGGGCTATGGACTGACCGAGGCTTCGCCGACGGTGTGTTGCACGCCGACGGATGCGATGCAGTTCAACGGCACGATCGGGGTGCCGCTGCCATCGACCGAGGTGAAGATCCTGGATGAGGACGGGCAGGCGCTGCCAGTGGGCACGCCGGGCGAGCTGGCGTTGCGGGGGCCGCAGCTGATGGCGGGTTACTGGCAGCGCGAGGAAGAAACCCGGGCGTTCATGACGCCGGATGGCTTCTTTCGGTCGGGTGATATTGCGATGATGGATGAGCAGGGCTTTGTGCGCATCCTGGACCGGAAGAAGGATGTGATCGTGGTGTCGGGCTTCAACGTCTATGCCAACGAGGTGGAAGACGTGGTCTGTGCCTGCCCTGGCGTGCGGGAATGTGCGGCAGTGGGTGTGCCCGATGAACATTCGGGCCAGGCGGTGAAGATCCATGTGGTGCGGGATGATCCCGCGCTGGACGCGAAGACGGTGCTGGCGCACTGCGCGCAGGCTTTGACGGGCTACAAGCGGCCACGCCACGTGGTGTTTGTGAGCAGCCTGCCCAAGAGCGATGTGGGCAAGGTGTTGCGGCGCCTGTTGCGCGATGGCGCGGCTGCGGTGGAGGAGCAGGGGTAGAGAGCGGGGACCTGCCGCGCGCGAGGGCTACGGCCGGCAGGTCTGGTAGTGCGTCCGTGGTGCGCTATTGCTGGCTGGCTGCTGCCGCTGGTTCTTGGGCTTTTTGGGCCTCTTCCTTGCGGACAAGCTGTTGTTCACGCCACCGTTGGTAGAGGATGAACAGCGCGATTAAGGCCATGAGGCGCAGGCCGGAAATCAGGATGGCGTTCAATCGTGCCCGATGCTGGTCGAGATCGAAGGTGGATGCGAGTATCGTGCCGCTGCGATCACGGATCTCGATGATGTGGCAGGGCGGTTCAGCGTCCTGGCAGGTCACGAGCAGGGACTGGCCGGGCTGGCTGAAGGCAGGGAGGGTGGGCAGATTGGTGGGCAGGCGTGCCTCGGTGCTTGTCCCGGAGACGGAGAAGGATACCGCCAGGGTGTCCGAATCGACGTTCTGGCGGTGTGGCGGAGCGCTGATTTCTGCTTCGCGGATAACGCCCTTTCTCGTGTCCGGCATGTCGTTGTCTATGAGTGCCAGCAGGGCCAGGGTCACGATGAACGGGCCCCACAGCAGACCGCTCATGAAGGTCACCCGCTCCTTCCGATTTCGATAGTCGCAGCGAAGGGTGAGCAGAATTCCCAGCATGACGGTGCTCCTTTGAAAGACGAAGGCCTGTTTTGTCTGCTGTTTTCAGTATGACGGCGTTTGGCGCTGATGATGATTCGAACACGGGGCACGCAAGCAGAAAAAGAGGCTGTTGACGGCTCTTTTTTAAGAGGTCATGGGCCTGGATCGACTGGAATAACGTCTCCGACGTACACGTGGCCTTCCGGTTCACGGTCGCTTGGAAAAACCGGCTGCGCCCTTGCGGGCGAGCCGGTTCTTGTGGGCAGCGAGGGGCTGCGATCAGGCGTTGACTTGCCGGTGGTGAGCGGCTGTTGCCGTCACAGGCCGGTGTTTCCTGCCTGAGCCGGTGGATGCTGACGGGGTCAGTCCAGCAGGCGCAGTTCGACGCGGCGGGCTTCGGCATTGGTGCCGCTGCCGGTGGTCTGCTCGGGCTTGCGCAGGATGATGCGCTCGGCCGGCACGCCCTGGGCGACGAGGGCGTCACGCACCGCGAAGGCGCGCTTGCGGGCCAGGTCGGCGTTGAAGCTGGCGTTGCCGGTGGGGTCATGGAAGCCGGCCAGCAGCGCACGGCGCGAGGGCGAGGCCTGAAGGGCATCGATGACGCCGGCGATTTCGGCTCCGGCATCGCTGGGCAACTGGGCCGAGGCCGAGGCAAAGTGGACGACGGCGGCCAGTTCTCCTTGATCGAGGTTGTCGAAGGTGACGAACAGGGTTTCCTCATCGACCGCGATGGCTGCGCCCTGGGGGGCGGCCGAATCGGAGGCTGCCTGGGCGGCGTCTGCCTGCTGCGCGGCCTCATCAGCGGCCTGAGCGGCAGCCTGTGCGCGGGCGTTGGCCTGGGCAGCGGCCTCATCGGCCTGAGCCTGGGCAATGGCGGCTGTGGCAGCCGCTGCGGCGGCGGCGTCCCGGCCGGCATCGTCCTGCTGGCCTGCGGCAGTAAGTGTGGTGTTGGTGGTGGTGTCGGTATCGATACCGGCGCCTTTCAGGACCCAGATGATGACCGAGACCAGGAGGACGGCTACTGTGCTGAAGACAACCCAGAGGCCGGCGCGGGTGTTTGTATCGTCGTCTTGAGGATTCATGCGGGCAATTTCCTGTGGATGGGGCCGGTTACGAAAGCAGGCTTCGATTCTAGCAATCGTTTGGGTGTGGGCCTAATGGGGGCAGGGGGTGGGGAAGCATTGGGAGGTGCACTCGTTGCTACCCGTGACTGTCCCATCGTTCAGGTGCCTGTGGCCCTGCAAAAGAAAAGGCCTCCGGGTTGAACCGGAGGCCTTTTCGGGTCGTCAGCCGAGGCTGACGACGGCTTCTTTCAGATCAGACGAGGCCGATCAGAAGAAGTGACGCACGCCGATGGCGAGACGACGGGGCTTGGTGTCCTCGGCGCCAGCACCGTTCTGCTCCTTGCCCAGACCCAGTGCGCCGTACACGAAGGTACGCTTGCTCAGGCCGTGGCTGTAGGTCAGGCCAACACCGTCGGTGTTGTTGTTGTCACCTTGCGGGTCGTCACGCAGGTAGGTGACGTACAGGGTGCCGGTGTCGGTGGTCTGGAAGCTCAGGCTGCCGGAGAAGCCCTTGCGCTTGTTGCTGGAACCTGTTTCCGGTTTGACGTCGGTCTGCGCGTAGGCAACACCGGCACCGAAACGGCCCAGTTTCAGGCCCAGCGAGGCGCCCAACTGGTTGGTACTCTTGATGGCGACACCGTTGACGGGAATCTTGGCGCCGTCAATGCTCTGGTAGGCCACACCAGCCGACACTGCACCCCACTCACCCAGGGCACCGACAGCAAAGGCGTCGTCCAGCTTGTGGTAGTCGCCCGTGGCGCCAGCCGGAGCTTCCTGCTCACCGGCGGCGTAAGCAGCCACCAGGGTCAGGCCACCCAGCGTGGGGGTCTGGTACGAAATGGAATTGTCCAGCTTGCTGACATAGCCAGCCAGGGCGTCGCTGCTGTAGTACCAGCTCTGGCCGGTGGTGTCACCCAGCGGCAGCACGGCATCCATCGGGGTTGCCTGGCGACCCAGCTTGACGGTACCGAAACCGCCGGTCAGGCCCACCCAGGACTTGCCCTGCCAGAAGCGGTCAGCGTTGGCATTGCGGCCGGTATCGGCACGGCCACGGTATTCGAGGTTGAAGATGGCCTTGGTGCCGTTGCCCAGCTCTTCCGAGCCGACGATGCCGACACGCGAGCCACCCCAGATACCGTCGGTGACCTTCAGGTCGCCCTTGGCACCACCGTTTGCATCCTTGTTCAGGCTTTCAACGGCAACGTCGACGCTACCCGTCAGCTGAACACTGGTCTGAGCTTGGGCGAACGCGGGCAGGGCTGCCGCAACGGCCAGCGCAACAAGCGATTTTTTCATTGGTCAATCTCCTAAGTTTCTGGACTCGATCGGTTACGACCGTTGCTTGGCGCGTTACCGAACCGAACCTCCCCGGGACTCTTGCCCGGTGGGAAGTTGAAACTATTGTCCCTAAATTCTTGGAGGGATCAAAGGATCGGCGGGCAGACCGTGGAGAAAACGACGCCTTCGTTGCGTTTTTGACACAAGGGCTTCGCTGAATGGCTGCTTGCGCACCTCCGAACGGCGCGTCATGAAGAAAGGGGAGGCGAGCTTTTCCTCAAGAAATTTGTAAAGATGGCGTGCTAGCGGCTGAATTTGGCAAGGGTTTTGAGAATGGTTCTGATCTGGAAAAGGGGCTTGCCGATTGTCGGCGCTTCCTGCCGAGGCGGTGTGACAGTGGGGTAACAAGCGGACGCACATGGGGCGGCGGCACGGGCGGAGTGAAGGAAAGGGCACCGGAGAAGCGGGATGGACGGAACAGGGAAAGGCAGCAAAGCAGGGGAGGAAGGAGGGACGAAGGGGATGAAGGGGGAAGGGGAAGGTGAGAAAGGGGGGGAGGGAGCGGGGCAGGTGGCCAGGGGCAGCGCCGCAAGGAAGTCTGGGTTGAAGGGGGCAGGAGGAGGGGCGCAGGAGAAAGAGGAAAGAGGCGAGGCCCTAAAAGGACGGTGGGTTTGGTGAAAGCGTGGTCCAGAAACGCCAACAGGCTCCCGAGGGAGCCTGTTGGTGGCTGATGGCGCATGGGCCCGGTACGTGCGTACCGGGCCAGGGGCCTGGTCAGAAGAAGTGGCGGACGCCAAGGGCGAAGCGACGGGGCTTCAGGTCTTCGGCGGCAGCGCCCCGCTGCTCTTTGCCGATGCCGGCGGCGGCGTACACGAAGGTACGCTTGCTCAGGCCATGGGCATAGGTCAGGCCCACGCCGTCGACGTTGTTGTTGTCACCTTGCGGGTCGTCACGACGGTAGGTCAGGTAGGCCGTGCCGGTTTCGGTGACCTGGAAGCTGAGGCTGGCGGCAGCACCCTTGGTCTTGTTGCTGGTGGCACCGTTCTCGAACTTGACTTCGGTCTGGGCGTAGGTGAGGCCAGCACCAAAGCGGCCGAAGCGCGCGCCAAGCGCGGCACCGGCTTCGTTGCGGTTCTTGATGTTGGCGATCTTGGCACCGTCATTGACCTGGTAGCCGAGGCCCACCGAGATCGGGCCGAATTCGCCGCGGGCACCGATACCGTAGAAGTCGTTCAGCTTGTGCAGGTTGGCGTCGCCTTCGGGGGCGGTGGCCTCACCGGCCGAATACTGACCATACAGCGAGAAGCCGCCCAGGCTGGGGGTTTCGTAGGTAACCGAGTTGGAACGGGTGCCGGTCAGTTCGGCCAGACCGTCACCGTGGTAGTACCAGCTGCCGGCAGTCATGTCACCGGTGCCATCGAGGGCCAGTTGCAGCGGAGTGTCGTGACGACCGAGCTTGACGCTACCAAAGCCACCCGACAGGCCCACCCACGACTGGCCGCTGTAGAACACGTCGGTGTCGGTCAGGCGGCCATTGTCAGCGCGGGCGCGGTATTCGAGGTTGAACAGGGCGGTCAGGCCACCGCCAAGGTCTTCGGTACCGACGATGCCGACACGGGTGGCACCCCAGATGCCGTCGGTGACATGCAGGTCACCCTTCTCGCCGCCGTTGGCGTCCTTGTTGAGGCTTTCAGCGGCCACGTCGACGCTACCAGTCAGCTGGATGCTGGTCTGGGCTTGGGCAAAGGCCGGCAGGGCGGCCATCACGGCCAGGGCGATGAGTGTTTTTTTCATGGTCAATCTCCTGAGTTTTTCGGGCCGGAGCAGCAAGATCCACCGCAAGGGCATGTCGTTGCCGGCATCCCGGGCTTGCGTCTTGCAAGTCGACGGTTTCATTGTGTGCCCATTGCCGTATTGGATCAAAGAGACGGTACGGATATCAGGTCAAATGGTGATAAAGGTGTTGCATTTTGGGTACAAAAAGGCCGCTCAGCAGTCTGAAGGGGCCGTTTGTCGGCGGCGTGGCCGGTGAAGCGCCGTGTGCTCACGAGTCGTGAGGGGCATCGTGGCGTGTATGAGGAACGGCACACGGGGCTTGCGGCGCGCGCGAGGTACGGCCACCGGCGCCTGAGCAACAAGCCTGGAGGCCCATGCAACAAGTCACGACGAACGTGGTACGACGCATGGAGCCAACAGGCAGGTACAAGGGCCGATGTCTGCTGCCCCCGCGATCATGTCAGGATCCGCTGGCCAGGTCGTCGACGATTTCCCAGCTGGTGTCGATACGGGCCGTGTGGGACAGGGTGGCCAGTGCCGAGCAGTATTTGTCGCGCGAGAGGCTGACCGCGCGTTCGACCTGCGAGGGGTTGAGGTTGCGTCCGCGGACGATGAAATGCAGGGCGATCCGGGTGAAGACCTTGGGGTCGCTGTCGGCGCGGTCGGCATCCAGGCGGACCTGGCAACCGCGGATGTCGTGGCGGCCGCGCTTGAGGATCAGCACGACATCGTAGGCAGCGCAGCCGCCGGTCCCGGCCAGCAGCATTTCCATCGGCCGGGGGGCCAGGTCTTCGCCGCCGCCTTCGGGGGCACCGTCCATGGCCACCAGGTGGCCACTGCCGGTATCGGCGATGAATCGCATGGTGCCTGGCCCCATCCACTGAACATTTGTTTTCATGGTGTCAATCCTATCTGGATGCCGCGTGGATTGTGCAGCATACTCCGCGGGTTGTAAGAAAAAATGGCGCCAGCGACTGGCGCGTCTAGTTTAATTGGAGGATGTGGAAATGGGGGTTCTTTCTACAGGGCTGGCAACCTTACCGATCTTGACGGTATTCCTGTTGCTGGTCGTCATGCGCCGTTCGGTCATGCTGTCGATGGGGGCGGCCTATCTGGTGACGGCGCTGCTGGCCTTGTTCGTCTGGAAGGCTGATTTCAACGTGCTGGCGGCAGCGTCGGTCAACGGGGTGATCGTGTCGCTGACGATCCTCTACATCATCTTCGGCGCGATCCTGCTGCTGAACACGCTGAAGGAAAGTGGGGCGATCAAGTCGATCCGTCAGGGCTTCATGGACATCTCGCCCGACCGCCGGGTGCAGGTCATCATCGTCGCCTGGCTGTTTGGCTCGCTGGTGGAAGGGGCGTCGGGCTTTGGTACCCCCTCGGCCGTGGGCGCACCGCTGTTGCTGGCGCTGGGCTTTCCGGCGATGGCCTGCGTGATGGCCGTGCTGGTGATCCAGTCGACGCCGGTGTCCTTTGGTGCGGTTGGCACACCGATGCTGGTGGGGGTGATGACAGGCATCAGCAAGGGGGATGTGGCCCAGGCGATCGAGCCGCAGACGGTTGAACAGTACCTGTTGCAGATCGTTTCCAATGTGGGGATGCTGCATGCGCTGGTGGGTTTCCTGATCCCGCTGATCCTGGTGGGGATGCTGACGCGCTTCTTCGGTGAGAAGCGCTCGTTTGCCGAAGGGCTGAAGGCCTGGCCGTTTGCGCTGTTTGCCGGGGTGGCCTTTACCGTGCCCTACTATCTGGTCGCCCATTTCCTTGGGCCGGAGTTCCCGTCGATGGTGGGCGGCTTCCTGGGCCTGCTGATCGTGGTGCCGGCTGCCAAGCGGGGCTGGTTCGTGCCACGCGAGACCTTTGACTTCCCGGCACGCAGCAACTGGGACTCGCACTGGGTGGGCACGATCGGTGAAGACCACTCGGATGACACCAAGCCGAGCTTTTCGGTGTTCCGCGCCTTCTCGCCGTACCTGATGGTGATGGTGCTGCTGGTCCTCTCGCGCTCGGTGGCCTCGGTCAAGAGCTTCCTGACCGGGGATCTGACCACGGTGACGCTGCCGAACCTGTTCGGGACCGCGATCAGCAGCAAGGTGCAGCTGGCTTACTCGCCGGGCACGATCCTGATCCTGGTGTCGATTGCCTGTATCGCCGTTTTTGGCATGAGCTTCCGCTCGTTTGCACGTGGCTGGGCGCGCTCCGGCAATACGATGATCGCTGCTGCCCCGGCGCTGCTGCTGGCCGTGCCGATGGTGCAGGTGTTCATCAACTCGGGCTCGGCCGATATGAGTGCGGCCGGTGCCATGCCGAGCATGCCGATCGTGCTGGCGCAGAGTGCGGCAGCCTGGTTCAGCGACGCCTGGCCGAATGTGTCGCCGTGGGTGGGGGCACTGGGTGCCTTCATCGCGGGCTCCAATACCGTCAGCAACATGATGTTCTCGTACTTCCAGTTCTCGACGGCCTCGCAGATCGGCCTGGGAACGGACAGTGCGTCGATCGTCGTGGCCCTGCAGGCGATTGGTGGCGCGGCCGGCAACATGATCTCGGTGCACAACGTGGTGGCTGCGGCTGCGGTGGTGGGGTTGCTCAACCGTGAGGGTGAGGTGATCCGCAAGACACTGGTGCCGATGGTGTTCTACGTGATCCAGGCGGGTCTGATCGGTCAGGCCCTCATCAGCGGCTTGCCGCTGTGGTGGGGGGCTGCAGTGGTCTGGGCGCTGTTGTTCCTCGGGGTGATGACGGTCACGGGAGGACGCAAGCACTGATCCTCGTCGCTGACCGAGGACAGAAAGCAGGGGCAGGCCTTCGTCCGGGGCCTGCCCCTTTTTTCAGCCCGGTGATGATGTGCCTGGTTGTTGCTGATGCTGATGCTGATGCGGGTGCGGGTGTGGGTGCGGGACGGGTACGGGGCGTGGCGTGGCGTGGGCAAGTGTCGTGGGCGCGCGCGAGGTGGATCGACGGGCTGCCTTGTATCGATGGCACCTCCCTCTATAATGAAAGTGGCAT
>JAUNLD010000032.1:13271-33578 GCA_030532425.1 Lautropia sp.
GCATCCGGCATCCGGCATCCGGCTGTGGCCCGGGCAGGTATGGCCGGGCCGGGGCCTTGCGCGCAGCTAAGGGCGGGCGCGCCGGAATGTGCGGGCCAGGGCCTGTCATCCAAGTCCGGCCTGTCGTGGGCTGCCGTTGGCTTTTGACTAATGCTTTTTGGTAAAGCTATAATCGGGAGCTTTCCGAATCGAAGTTCATTGCCGGGGCAGGTGAAGGGCTTAGGCCTTCGCCCACCCGGACTGCGGAGTCATCGATAGCGTTTCCTGGGGGTGTGTCTGCCAGGGCGCCCCACATGGCCGCCACACTTCGGCACATACCCCAAATAACAGGTGGCGTTTTTTCGTCAGGCAACATGAAGACTTTTTCTGCTAAAGCACACGAGGTTCAGCGCGACTGGTATGTCGTCGACGGTACGGATCGCGTGCTGGGTCGTCTCGCAGCCGAGATCGCCCGTCGCTTGCGTGGCAAGCACAAACCCGAATTCACCCCGCATGTCGACACCGGTGATTTCATCGTGGTCGTCAACGCATCGCGCATCCGCGTGACGGGTACCAAGGCCGATAACAAGGTCTACCACCGTCACAGCGGCTATCCCGGCGGCATCTCGTCGACCACCTTCTCCAAGATGCAGGAACGTTTCCCGGGCCGTGCGCTGGAAAAGGCGGTCAAGGGCATGTTGCCGAAAGGCCCGCTGGGTTATGCCATGATCAAGAAGCTGAAGGTCTATGCGGATGAGACCCATCCGCACGCCGCGCAGCAACCGAAGCCCCTGCAGTTCTGATAGACCGGAGATCCAGATCCCATGATCGGCGAATACAACTACGGCACTGGCCGTCGCAAGACTTCTGTCGCCCGGGTCTTCATCCGGCGCGGTACTGGCAAGATCCTCATCAATGGCCGCGAGCTGGACAAGTTCTTTGCCCGCCAGAGCGGTCAGATGATCGTCAAGCAGCCGCTGGCCGTGGCTGACGCGCTCGAAAGCTTCGACATTCGCGTCAACGTCCACGGTGGTGGCGAGTCGGGTCAGGCCGGTGCCGTGCGTCACGGCATTACCCGTGCCCTGATCGACTTTGACGAGACCCTGAAGCCTGCCCTGTCGGCTGCGGGGCTTGTCACGCGTGACGCCCGTGAGGTCGAGCGCAAGAAGGTGGGTTTCCGCAAGGCCCGTCGGCGCAAGCAGTTCTCGAAGCGTTGATGGCGTGGCTGCCACCGTTGTTGCGCTGGGCGTGATGACGGTGGATGGCGCACCCCCTGTGGCAAAAAAGGGCGCACCAGGCGCCCTTTGTCGTGTCTGGCACCCGCCGGGATGGCAGAATGCAGGCTATGAAGCGTGATCGACAAAAAACCGTGCACCGGATTGGCCGTGGGGCTGTGCTGGACGGCTCGCTGCGTTTTAGTGGACGTCTCGATATCGAGGGACGGATCAATGGTTCGGTGATTGCTGAAGACGGCCGTGGCAGTGCGGTACGGATTTCGTCCTCGGGTCATGTCGAGGGAGAGGTCGAGGCTGCGGTCGTGCAGGTGGCGGGCACCATCAATGGGCCGGTGCGGGCCAGCAAGCGATTACTGGTGCTTTCGGGGGCCCGTCTGAACGGTGACCTGATTTACCGGGAATTGCAGCTGGAGCATGGTGCTCTGGTGACAGGGTCTCTGAAGTCGGTCGACAGTGATGAAGTGGGCTTGAAACTGGTTGCCGTCGGTCGCAAATAACGTGCTATTCCGGCGTATGCCGTATACGATCGCAAGGCGCGGCAGGCCAGGGTGTCTGGCGCCTTGCCTTATCAGGAGTGGATTCTCATGTCTGAGGTTGCAGAAGTGCCTGTGGCTGAAATGCCCGCGCCCCTCGTCTTTACCGATAGTGCCGCCTCGAAGGTTGCCGAGCTGATTGCCGAGGAAGGCAATCCCGATCTGAAGCTGCGTGTTTTTGTGCAGGGGGGCGGCTGCTCGGGCTTTCAGTATGGCTTCACGTTCGACGAAGATGTCAGTGAGGACGACACCGTGATGCAGAAGAACGGGGTCACCCTGCTGATCGATGCGATGAGCTATCAGTATCTGGTGGGGGCCGAGATCGATTACAAGGACGATCTGCAGGGCGCCCAGTTTGTCATCAAGAACCCCAATGCCACCACCACCTGCGGTTGCGGGTCGTCGTTTTCGGCCTGATCCGGGCTGAATGGGCCCGGGCGGCCCTCCTCTGATGGCCCGCCGGCCGGGATGGCTGCCTGTCCTCTGGGTTGCCGGCCCGGGTTAACCGCGTTGTGCCGGCCTGCCCGGCGGGGCGGCGTGCCAGGCGCCCAGGATGCTGGCGTGCCGGGCACCCGTGATGTCTTGCAGGGCAATCGGCTGATGGTGGACGCGCTGGCGCGCCAGCCAGGCAAAGCCGGTGGCCTCGACGGCCTGTGGGTCGATGCCCAGTGCCCGCGTGGTGTCGATGTGCGTCTGCGGGCCGACGCGCGCCTGAATGGCCTGAAGCAGGGGCGGGTTGGCTGCACCGCCGCCGCAGACGTAGACGGCGCGCAACTGCTGGTCGCGGATCGCCCGGGCCGTGGTTTCGGCCGTGAGGGCCAGCAAGGTGGCCTGGATGTCGGCTGCTGCGTGATCGTGATCGCCGGGCAGGTGGCCCAGCAGCCAGCTCAGGTTGAAGAGGTCGCGTCCGGTGCTCTTGGGGGCGGCCAGTCCAAAATAGGGCTCGGTCAGCAGACGTTCGAGAAGGGCGGGAATCAGCTGGCCGCTGGCTGCCCACTGGCCCCGGTCATCAAAACGCTGCTGCATCTGGTGCTCGATCCAGGCGTCGAGCAGTACATTGGCCGGGCCGGTGTCGAAGCCAGTGACACGCCGTGCGTGCAGTGTGGGTTCGATGATGCTGAGGTTGGCGATGCCGCCCAGATTGAGGATGCCGCAGCGGTCGGGCAGATCCTTGAAGACGTGGGCGTGAAAGGCCGGCATCAGGGGGGCGCCCTGACCGTCGGCCGCCAGATCGGCCGCGCGCAGGTCGGCAATCACGTCGATGCCGGTGCGCTCGGCCAGCCGTGACGCATTGAGTATCTGCAGGCTGTATTGCTGCTCGGGCGCGTGGCGGATGGTCTGGCCATGGGCACCGATGGCGCGGACCTGCCGGGCACTGAGTCCCGTCTGCTGGAGCAGGGCGTGAATGCAGTCGGCGTAGAGATCGGCCAGTGCATTGGCCGCACGGGCGGCACGGGCCAGTTCGTCGGGCCCCGGGGCTTGCAGCTCGGCCAGTTGCTGGCGCAGCCCCTCGGGCATCACCCGTGAGGTGCTGGCCAGGGTCTGGATCAGATGGCCGTTGGCATCAAAGCCGATCAGTACCCCGTCGACGCCATCCAGGCTGGTGCCGGACATCAGTCCGGCGTGAATTTCGGCCAGGGGCGTCATCGGATGTCGGGCGTTTTACTCGAAGGCCGAGACGGTGGTGGCTTCCTGCCAGCGCATGAGATCGATCAGTTTTTCGGCCGAGGCACGCAGAGCCAGCCGGCTGGGCGCATCGAGCGGCTGGGCAGGCTGCGGCAGCATTGTGGTCGGGTCGATCTGCTGGCCATTGACCTGGAACTCGAAGTGCAGGTGCGGGCCGGTGGCCCAGCCGGTCTGGCCGACTTCGCCGATCACCTGACCCTGCTTGACCTGGTCGCCCAGCCGGAGGTTGGGCGAGAAGCGGTGCATGTGGGCGTAGAGGGTGCTTTGGGCGTTGTCGTGCTTGATGATGACGACGTTGCCGTAGCCGCGCTGGGTGCCGATGAAATCGACGACACCATCGCCGACCGAACGGATCTTGGCCCCGGTGGGGGCGGCGTAGTCGATGCCCTTGTGCGCCCGCCAGTCACGGAAGACCGGGTGGCGGCGGCCGAGGGTGAAGCCTGAACTGATGCGGGTATATTCGAGCGGCGAGCGCAGGAAACGACGCTTGAGCGCCTGGCCGTCGAAGGAATAGTAGTCGCCACTGCCATCGGCACGGTCGAACCACAGGGCGTCGAGGCGCTTGTTGCCCGAGACGTATTCGATGGCCAGGATGCGGCCAGGCTGCCCCTCGCCGATCGAGGCGGGATTGACGAACATCTCATAGACCAGGCGCAGTTTGTCGCCCTTCTTGACGTCGCGGTGAAAATCGATGTCCGAACCGAAGACCTCGGCGATACGGGCCGTGATGGCTGTGGGAATGCCTGCCGCGTCGGTGGCGGCAAACAGCGTGCTGCTGACCTGGGCCGAGCGGGTAATCAGGCGGCGTTCAAGCTCTTGCCGTTGCAGTTCGGCCTGCCACTTGCCGTTTTTCTGGGTGATGACCAGCCGCTGCGGGGGCTGTTTGCCCTGACTGTTGTAGGGCAGGGGGTAGCTGAGGGACTGGATCCGGTTCTGCTGGTCGAGCACGGCACTGACCGAGGTGCCGGGCGTGAGGCTGAGCAGCTTGCGGGCCGTGGGGTTGCGGCGTACGAAGTCGATCAGGCCATGATCCTGCTGACCCAGCTTGCGCATCAGGCTGCCGACGGACTCGCCGCGGCCGACGGTGACGTCACGGCGGAAGTTGCCGGCCGTGGGCATCGGTTCGGGGGTCAGCGCGACCGGCTGGATGATGCGGGCGTGCGGCGGAGGCTCTTCGGTCAGGGGGGCGACGGCGAAGGCGGTGAGGGTGGCAACCGACAAGGCGGCGCCAACGGCTGATGCAAGTCTTTTGCCTGGGGACGAGTGCATGCTGACAGTCGGAATCGGGGGGGCGGCCCGCTTGCAATCGGCGAACCGGGGAGAGAAGTGGGCGGCTGCCTGATATCCTCGGCTAGAATCCTCGAACCGAAGAAGGGGCGGGCTGCTCATCTGTCCTGGTCGCTGCACGCCTTGTGCCGGGGCCGCGGCTTTCTTCCGCACAGGCGGAAGGCCGGGTTGGCGGGGCGCCTGCCGTCCACGGTCAGCCGTACGGGCGGCCGAAAAGGCCGACCGAAGGCTGGCTGGTCGTTGCAGAAAGTCCCAAAGCGTCGGGACCAGGCCGTATGTCCCTGATTCTAACGTCAAACGCACGTCGGTAAATCGTCTTTCTTGCCCGTTCGTGAAAACGGGCCATGGTCAGCCAGTCAATCTCTCACACTTTTGCCCATTCATGTCTTCCGCCGATCAGACCGAAAACACCGTCCAGCAGGCGCTGGCCATCATCAAGCGCGGCATCGACGAGCTGCTCGTCGAGGAGGAGCTGGCGGCCAAGCTGCGCCGCAGCCGGCAGACGGGCAAGCCGCTGCGGATCAAGCTGGGTCTGGACCCCACGGCGCCTGACCTGCACCTGGGGCATACCGTGGTGCTGAACAAGATGCGTCAGTTGCAGGATCTGGGGCATCAGGTGATCTTCCTGATCGGGGACTTCACGGCGTCGATCGGCGATCCGTCCGGCCGCAACGCCACCCGGCCGCCGCTGACACGCGAGCAGATCGAGGCCAATGCCCAGACCTATTTCGCGCAGGCCAGCCTGGTGCTGGATCCGCAGCGCACCGAGATCCGCTACAACTCGCACTGGTGTGACGGGCTGGGTGCGCGCGGGATGATCCAGCTGACCTCGCGCTATACGGTGGCACGCATTCTCGAGCGGGACGATTTCGCCAAGCGGATCAAGGCAGGGGCGCCGATCTCGGTGCACGAGATGCTGTATCCGCTGCTGCAGGGCTATGACTCGGTGGCGCTGCAGTCCGATCTGGAGCTGGGCGGGACCGATCAGAAGTTCAATCTGCTGGTGGGGCGTGAGCTGCAGCGCGAATATGGGCAGGAGCCGCAGTGCGTGCTGACCATGCCGCTGCTGGAAGGGCTGGATGGCGTCGAGAAGATGTCGAAGTCCAAGGGGAATTATGTGGGCATCACCGAGCCGGCCAACACGATGTTCGGCAAGCTGATGTCGATTTCGGACACGATGATGTGGCGCTATTTCACGCTGCTGTCCTTCCGTTCGCTGGACGAGATTGCGGCGTTGCGGGCCGAGTGCGAGGCCGGGCGCAATCCGCGTGATGCCAAGGTGATGCTGGCCAGTGAACTGGTCGACCGTTTTCACGGCAGTGGTGCCAGCGTGGCCGCGCTGGAAGATTTTGAGCGGCGTGCCCGGGGAGGGGTGCCAGACGAGATCGAGGCGGTATCGCTGAGTGGTGCGCCGCTGGGCATCGTCGCCGTGCTGCGCGACAGCGGGCTGGTGCCTTCAGCTTCGGAGGCCGGGCGGATGCTGGCGCAGAACGGGGTGCGGGTGGACGGGGCCGTGGTGTCGGACCGCGGCCTGGCGCTGGCGGCCGGCACCTATGTGGTGCAGGTGGGCAAGCGCAAGTTCCGTCGTGTGACGATTGCCTGAGGCTGACGGGGGCGGGGTGTGAGCAGGGATGGGTCAGTAAGGCGGGGCGATGGCGTGGCAGGCGTGCGCTCGTTGCGTCCGCTGTCGTCGCGTGGCGATGTGCAGGGGGCGGTTGGGCGCGGCAGCCGGGCCGCGGTCGAGGCCTTGCCGGCGACGCTGGCACCCGATGAGCTGCGGCTGGTGCTGATCCGGCATGGTGAGACGGCCTGGAATCAGGCAGGTCGTATCCAGGGGCAGCTGGATCTGCCGCTGAACGAGGTGGGGCTGTTGCAGGCGCAGGCGGCCGCGGCCTGCTTCCGGCCGGGCATGATCGATGTGCTCTACAGCAGCGATCTGCAACGGGCCCGCCAGACGGCAGCGCCGATCGCGGAAGCGACCGGGCTGGTGCCGCGGCTGGATGCCTGCTGGCGCGAGCGGCATTTTGGTGCGTTCCAGGGGCAGGTGTATGGCGAGATCGCGCAGCATCATCCGGAGGTCTTTGCCCGGCTCAAGGCCCGCGACACCGAGCAGGACCTGGGTGGGGGCGAGTGTCTGGGTCAGCTGCTGGCGCGGGTGCAGGGGGCGCTGGACGAGATGCTGGCGCGGCATCGTGGGCAGCGGGTGGCGCTGGTCAGCCATGGCGGGGTGCTGGATTGCATCTACCGGCTGGCCATGGGGCTGCCGCTGAATGCGCCCCGTGACTTTCCGATCTTCAATGCCGGCATCAATCATCTGCGCTGGCTGGACGGGCGCTGGCAGCTGCTGCACTGGGGCGACATCGCGCATCTGGTGGACAGCCGTGACGAGCTGGACCCGAGGGCCCGGCCGTCGTCGGTGGCCGGCAAGGTAGGCTGAGCCGGGGCGCTGGCGCAACGGCTGGGGTTTAGCTAAACTCGATCATCCGGCCATGACTGGCGATGGGGTAGAGCACTACCAGGGAGTGGCCGGGATCCTTCTTTCCTGTCGATCGCCTGGGCAGGACGTTTTCGTGGAGCCTGGCCTGGCGGCTACTTGTGTGCCAGGGTGGGGCTTTCCTTTAGTCACTGATACGTTTGGCCGCCCAGGGTGGCCCGGAGAGCGAGAACCATGTTTGACCGTCAACAGACACTGGCCCAGGTCGATGCCCAGCTGTGGGATGCCATCCGGCAGGAAGATCGCCGGCAGGAGGCCCACATCGAGCTGATTGCGTCCGAGAACTACACCAGCCCGGCCGTGATGCAGGCGCAGGGCACCCAGCTCACCAACAAGTATGCCGAGGGCTATCCCGGCAAGCGCTATTACGGGGGCTGCGAATATGTCGACATCGTCGAGCAGCTGGCGCTGGATCGCGTGAAGGAACTGTTCGGGGCCGAGGCGGCCAACGTGCAGCCCAATTCGGGCTCGCAGGCCAATCAGGCGGTGTTCCTGGGCCTGGCCAGGCCGGGTGACACCATCCTGGGCATGTCGCTGGCGATGGGGGGGCACCTGACCCACGGTTCGCCGGTCAACATGTCGGGCAAGTGGTTCAACGTGGTGTCGTACGGCCTGAACGAGGCCGAAGAGATCGATTACGATCAGATGGAGCGGCTGGCGCACGAGCACAAGCCGCGCATCATCATTGCCGGTGCCTCGGCCTATTCGCTGGTGATCGACTGGGCGCGCTTTGCCCGGGTGGCCAAGGAGGTGGGGGCGCTCCTGATGGTGGACATGGCCCACTATGCCGGCCTGATCGCGGGCGGTGTCTACCCCAGCCCGGTGCCGCACGCCGATGTCGTCACCTCGACCACCCACAAGAGCCTGCGTGGCCCCCGCGGTGGTTTCATCCTGATGAAGGCCGAGCACGAGAAGGCCATCAATTCCGCCATCTTCCCCGGCCTGCAGGGGGGGCCGCTGATGCACGTCATCGCCGGCAAGGCGGTGGCTTTCAAGGAAGCACTGGATCCTGCCTTCAAGGCCTATCAGCAGCGGGTGGTGGAAAACGCCCGCGTGTTGGCCGAAACGCTGGTCGAGAAGGGCTTCCGCATCGTCTCGGGCCGGACCGAGTCCCATGTGATGCTGGTCGACCTGCGCTCGCGTGGCATCACCGGCAAGGATGCCGAGGCCGCACTGGGCAAGGCCCACATCACGGTCAACAAGAATGCCATCCCCAACGACCCCGAGAAGCCCTTCGTCACCAGTGGCATCCGTGTCGGTTCTCCGGCGATGACCACGCGGGGCTTCGGCGCCGATGAGGCACGCCTGGTGGCCGAGCTGATCTCCGACGTGCTCGACCGGCCGCATGACGAGGCCCATCTGGCCAAGGTGCGTGAGCGCGTGCAGACGCTGACGGCCCGCTTCCCGGTCTACGGCTGAGGCGGGGGCAGGGTGCGGCCGACCGTGATTGAATGAGATAATGGCGCATGCATTGTCCATTCTGTAATCACACCGACACGCAGGTGATGGAAACCCGTGAGCTGGACGGAGGCGACCGCATCCGCCGCCGCCGCCGCTGTGCCGGCTGTGACCGGCGCTTCACCACCTACGAGCGGGTCGAGCTGTCGATGCCGGATGTCATCAAGAGCGATGGCCGGCGCGTGCCCTATCAGCGCTCCAAGCTCGAATACTCGATGAAGCTGGCGCTGCGCAAGCGGCCGGTCTCGGAGGATGACCTCAACACGGCCCTCGATCATGTCGAGGCGCGCCTGTTCAAGCTGGGCGCCCGCGAGATTGCCAGCACCACCATCGGTGAGCACGTGATGCGGGTGCTGCGCCAGCTGGATACCGTTGCCTACATCCGTTTTGCTTCGGTTTACCGCAAGTTCGAAGACATTGAGGCCTTTGCCGACGTGATCCAGGAAATCGGCGATGCCGGCAACGAGGCTGATGTCGCCCGTGATGGCGAGACCGATGCGGGGCCCGACGTGCCCCATCGGGGGGCTTCGCCCCGGCCGGCAACCGCACCGGCCAAGGGAAGGCGTTGATGTTCAGCGATACCGATCGTCACTACATGGCGCGGGCCCTGGCCCTGGCCTGGCAGGGCGTCAACACCACCATGCCCAATCCGCGCGTGGGCTGCGTCATCGTCAAGGATGGTGAGGTGGTGGGCGAGGGCTGGCATTATCAGGCGGGGCAGCCTCATGCCGAGGTGCTGGCCCTGGCCGAGGCCGGTGAGCGCGCCCGGGGGGCCACCGTCTATGTCACGCTGGAGCCGTGCGCGCACCAGGGGCGGACCCCTCCGTGTGCCGACCGCCTGATCGAGGCCGGAGTGGCGCGGGTGATCGCCGCCATCGAGGATCCCAACCAGCTGGTCAATGGTCAGGGGCTGGCCAGGCTGCGGCAGGCCGGCATCGTCGTGCGCTGCGGACTGATGGCCGAGGAGGCCACCGAACTGAATGAAGGCTTCATCGCCCGGATGACCCGTGGGTGGCCATGGGTGCGCCTGAAAGCCGCCACCTCGCTGGACGGCTTCATCGCCTTGCCCGATGGCCAGAGCCAGTGGATCACGGGGGAGCGGGCCAGGGCGGACGGTCATGCGTGGCGGGCACGGGCCAGTGCCATCCTGACCGGCATTGGTACCGTGCGTGCCGACAATCCGGCCATGACGGTGCGTCATGTCGAGGTGACGCGCCAGCCGGTACGGGTGCTGGTCGATGCGCGGCTGGAGGTGGATGAGCACGCCGCCCTGTTCGGGGCGGGAGAGGTCTGGGTGGCGCATGCACGCCCCGACGGCTGGCCCGATGATGGCAAGCGCCAGCGCCTGCTGGATCGTGGGGTGCGCCTGCTGCATCTGCCGGATGCCGACGGGCGGCACGTGGATCTGTCGGCGCTGTTGCGGCTGATGGGCGAGGCCGGCTTCAACGAGCTGCACGTGGAGGCCGGGGCAGGGCTGAATGCCGCGCTGATGCAGGCCGGGCTGGTCGACGAGCTGTTGCTGTATGTGGCGCCGGCCCTGCTCGGCGGCGGGCTGCATGCGCTGGCCCTGCCGCCGGTGCCGGGGCTGGATGCCCGCATCCGTCTGGCCTGGCGTGAGGTGACGCCGGTGGGGGATGACCTGCGCCTGCGTCTGCGGGTCCTGCCGGCAGGCAACACCGAGGCGCCCGAGCCGCTGCATCCGGTCTGAGTCTTTCGTCAACGCCCATTTTTTTCCGCAGATCAGGAACCCGCTCATGTTTACAGGCATCGTGGCCAGCGTTGGCCGCATCGACCAGGTGGAGGCACTTGGGGAAGACGGCGTGCGTCTGCATCTGCATGCAGCCGATCTGGGCATGGAGGATGTCGCCATTGGCGATTCGATCGCCATCCAGGGCGCCTGCATGACGGTGGTCAGCAAATCCGGCACCGGCTTCGTCGTCGATGTCTCGGCCGAGAGCCTGCGCCGCACGGTCGGGCTGCATCAGCCCGGCCCCGTCAATCTCGAAAAAGCCATGCGCCTGTCCGACCGGCTGGGGGGGCACCTGGTGTCGGGCCATGTCGACGGTCTGGGCGTGGTGCGCCGTCATCAGCCCGTGGGCGAAAGCCATCTGCTGGAAATTCTGGCGCCGTGGAGCATGGCGGCCTATCTGGTCTACAAGGGGTCGATCACCGTCAATGGCGTCAGCCTGACGGTCAATGACGTGGCCGACCTGCCGCTGGCCGAGGCGCTCGATCCTGCCTGGGACGAGGTGGCCCGTCGCGTGCTCGACCCGGCCCGGCAGGGCGATGTGCTGTGCTGTGCCTTCCAGATCAACCTGATTCCGCATACCGTTGCCGTCACCACCCTCCGGCATCTGCAACCGGGGGCACGGGTCAATCTCGAAGTCGACATGGTGGCCCGTTACCTGGCCCGCCGTCATCAGGTTGAGCGTCGTGACATGGGCGGGCAGGCCGACCGGATTACCGATAGTGCAGGAGAGTTGCATGACGAAAGATGAGATGTCCGCGCTGGCCACGACCGCCGAGATCCTGGCGGACTTCCGGGCCGGCAAGATGGTCATCCTGATCGACGATGAGGACCGCGAAAACGAGGGCGATCTGGTGATGGCCGCCGACTTCGTGACCCCTGAGGCCATCAATTTCATGGCACGCCACGCGCGCGGCCTGATCTGCCTGACGCTGACCGAAGAGCGTTGCCGCCGGCTGCGCCTGCCGCTGATGACCGCCGTCAATGGCACGCGGATGAGCACCAATTTCACCATGTCGATCGAGGCGGCCGAGGGGGTGACCACCGGCATCTCGGCGGCCGACCGTGCCCGCACCATCCAGGCGGCGGTGGCGCCTGACGCCCGCCCCTCCGACATCGTCCAGCCGGGCCATGTCTTCCCGGTGATGGCCCGCGATGGTGGCGTGCTGATGCGGGCCGGCCATACCGAGGCCGGCTGCGATCTGGGGGCGATGACCGGACTGACGCCGGCGGCCGTCATCTGCGAGATCATGAAGGACGATGGCACGATGGCCCGGCTGCCGGACCTGTTGGAGTTCGCCCGCGAGCACGGGCTGCGCATCGGTACCATTGCCGACCTGATCGCCTACCGCAGCGCGCACGAGACCCTGGTCGAGCGTATCGGCCGTCAGCGCGTGCCCACCGTCATCGGTGAGCTGGATCTGGTCGCCTACCGCGACAAGTCCACCGGCCAGCCGCATCTGGCGCTGGTGGTGGGGCAACCGAAGCCTGAGATCGAGGCCTGTGTGCGGGTGCATGAACCGTTGTCGGTGCTTGATCTGCTGGGCGTGCCCAACTCGCATGCCTGGCCGCTGAATCCGGCCCTCCAGGCCATTGCGACACATGGCAACGGCGTGTTGCTGATGCTCAACTGCGCCCCCGATGCCGACATCGTCCACGGTCAGATCGCCCGCTGGCAGCAGGCCGAAGCGGCCCAGACCCGGCCCGAATCCTCGGCGCAGGGCTCGTCCACCCTGCGCAACTACGGCATTGGCGCCCAGATCCTGCGTGATCTGGGGGTCGGCCGCATGAAACTGCTGACCCGTCAGCGCCGCATGCCGAGCATGGCCGGCTTCAACCTCGAAGTCACCGGCTATCAGGAAATCGGTGAAGATGGCGCGGCCCGGTCCTGAATCCTCCCCTTCCAGAACAACCCACCGGAGAACATCCATGAGTGTCGATCGTATTACTGGCTCGCAACAGGGCGAAGGCCTGCGCATCGGGATCGTGCAGGCACGATTCAACGACAACATCGGCGCCGAATCGCTGGCTGCCTGCCTGGCCGAACTGCAGAAACTGGGCGTGGCCGAGGCCGATACCCTGGTCTGCACCGTGCCGGGTGCCCTGGAAGTGCCGCTGGTGCTGCTGCAACTGGGCAACTCGGGCGAATTCGATGCCCTGATCGCCATTGGCGCCATCATCAAGGGCGAAACCTACCACTTCGAAGTGGTCTGCAACGAAAGCGCCGCCGGCGTCAGCCGCGTCAGCCTGGAGCTGGGCATTCCCGTCGCCAACGCCATCCTCACCACCTACAACGAAGAGCAGGCCCGCCAGCGTGCCGTCGAGAAGGGCGCCGAGGCAGCCCGTGTGGCCGTCGAGATGGCCACGCTGGGCGGCATGCTGGATGCCCTGGCCGGTGAGGCCGCCGGGGAGTGAACGCCATGCAGGGACGTTCGCCGGCCCCGGCAGCAGGCAACCGTACCCGCAGTGCGCGTCGTCGCTCGCGGGAGTTTGCCATGCAGGGCATCTACCAGTGGTTGCTGTCGGCCGAAGACATCGGGGCGATCCAGGCCCACATCGAGACCGGTCCGGGCTTTGAACGGGCCGAGCGCGAGCACTTCGAGGGGCTGCTGCGGGGCACGATCGCCCAGGCCCCGGCCCTGGAAGCCCTGTTGCTGCCCAGCCTTGACCGCCCGTTGAACCTGCTCAGTCCGGTCGAGCGTGCCATCCTGATGCTGGCCTGCTTCGAGCTGAAGAACCACGCCGAGATTCCCTATCGCGTCGTCATCAACGAGGCGGTGGAGCTGGCCAAGAACTTCGGTGGCACCGACGGCTACAAATACGTCAACGGGGTGCTCGACCGTATCGTCGGTACCATTCGCCCCGACGAGGTGCGGCCGGGCTGAAGCGCTGGCGGGGGGCAGGTGACTGCCGGGGCGCGCCGTCCTGCCGCCCCGCAGCCCCCGGCGGCCTGGTGCTCAGGTGCCGGGCTGCCCAGGTGCCCACAAGTCATCACCCCCATGAATGAATTCGAGCTCATCCGACACTTCTTTCGGCAACAGCCCGCGTTGCTGCCACCCGGCCACCCCGACTCGCTGTTGCCGGCACAGCAGGCAGCGGAGCGGGCACCGCTGCCCCCCGGTCCGTTGCTGGGCATCGGTGACGATTGCGCGCTGCTGGCCACGCCGCCAGGCGAAGTGCTGGCCGTCTCCTCCGACATGCTGGTGGCCGGGCGCCATTTCTTCGAGGGTACCGACCCGGCCGCCATCGGTCACAAATCCCTGGCCGTCAACCTCTCGGATCTGGCGGCAATGGGAGCCTGCCCGCTGGGCTTCACCCTGGCGCTGGCCCTGCCTGCCGTCGATGTCGACTGGTTGCGTGGCTTCAGCACCGGCCTGCTGGCACTGGCCCGCCGGGCGGTCTGCCCGCTGGTGGGGGGGGACACCACCCGGGGCCCGCTGACGATTGCCATCACCGTGATGGGACGGGTGCCGGCCGAACGGGCCCTGCGGCGCGATGGTGCCCGGCCCGGCGATGACATCTGGGTCAGTGGTGCCCTGGGGGCTGCCGCACTGGCCGTGGCCCAGCGCAGCCGGGGGGAGGTGGCCGATGCCGAGGCGGCCCGCCGGCTGGACTGGCCCATGCCGCGTCTGGCCACCGGTCTGGGGTTGCGAGGCATGGCCACGGCGGCGATGGACATCTCCGACGGACTCGCCGGCGATCTGGCCCACCTGCTGAGCGCCTCGGGCCAGCGCCTGGGGACCCCGCTGGGGGCCGAGCTGATGGCCGCAGCGCTGCCGCTGGCCGCGCCGCTACGCCAGCTGCCGCAGGCCGAGGCCCGGCATCTGCTGCTGCACGGCGGCGATGATTACGAACTGCTGTTCACCGCGCCGCCGGGCGCGCGTGAGCGCATTCGGGCGCTTTGTCCGACGGCCTGCCGCATTGGCCGGATCGTGCCTGGACGCGCTATGCTTCTGGTAGAGGCCGACGGTGTGCGCCAGCCGCTCGCGGCCCGTGGACATGACCATTTCTCATCATGAGCGACATAGAAGACGTCACCGACCTGGTCCGTGCCGACGGCACCTTCGGCCGGATCAGGCCCACCTTTGAATTCATGAAGCCGCGCCTGTCGCGCTGGATCGCCTTCGGCTTCGGCAGCGGCCTCTCGCGCGTGGCGCCCGGCACCGTCGGCACACTGTTTGCCTGGCTGTCATTCGTGCTGCTCGATCCGCTGCTGGGCAGTGGCGGTATGGCCATGCTCATTGCCCTTGGCCTGGTGGCCGGCCACTGGGCCATCGACCGCACCGGCCGCGACATCGGTGCCCACGATCATGGCGCCATCGTCTGGGACGAGATCGTGGCTTTCTGGCTGGTGCTGTGGGTGATCCCCGCCACCTTCTCCTGGCAGCTGATGGGCTTTCTGCTCTTTCGCCTCTTCGACATCGTCAAGCCGCGTCCCATCCGTGCCATCGACCGTACCTGGCAGAACGCCTTCGGCGTGCTGGCCGACGACCTGATGGCGGCGGCCTACACCCTGCTGCTGATGGCCGTCTGGTCGCGGCTGTTCGGGTGATCGGCTGCAAGAAGGGGCCTTTTGTCATGAGCATGCCATCTTCCTTTCAGGACACCGACCTCACCCTGACACTGGCGGCCGACATCGCAGCCCAGGTGCAGGTGCTGGGCCAGCAGGTGGCCCGGCTGGGGGCGGGGCTGATCGCCACGGCCGAATCCTGCACCGCCGGGCTGATTGCCGCTGCACTGACCGACATGCCGGGCAGCAGTGCCTGGTTCAGCCGGGGCTATGTCACCTATGCCAATCAGGCCAAGGCCGAGATGCTGGGCGTCTCCGATCTGGTGCTGGCGCGTGAAGGGGCCGTCAGCGAGAAAGTGGCCGGGCAGATGGCGCTCGGTGCCCTGCAGGGGCAGGATGTGCTGCTGACCCTGGCCGTCAGCGGCATTGCCGGGCCCGATGGTGGCACACCCGACAAGCCGGTCGGCACCGTCTGCTTCGGCTGGGCCGTGCGTTGGCCCATGCTGGGTGACGAGCCGCTGCTGCGCACCGAAACCCGCCATTTTCAGGGGGACCGTGCCGCCATCCGCCTGCAAACCGTGCGGCATGCCCTGCACGGAGGGCTCCGGCTGCTGCAACAGGTGCGGCACGATCAGCCGCTGGTGGGCTGAACCGGGGCAATACGTCACCCCAGCCGTCCGGGGGCGCGGGCAGCAGGACGGTCGTGGGCCGCGCAAAGGTGCTCACAAACGGGGCGCCGCCCTGGCGTCGTCCTCGCGCATCGGCCATCTGGCCGAGACCATATGGCTGGTTGTTTGTACAGTATTTCGATGCCATAATCTCCCCATTGCCCACATTCCTCGCAACAGGACACTCATCATGGTCATCGACGACAAGGCACGTTCGGAAAAAGCCAAGGCTCTGGCCGCAGCGCTGGCACAAATCGAAAAGCAGTTCGGCAAGGGGTCGGTCATGCGCATGGCCGATGGCGAGGTCGCACCCGATCTCGAAGTCGTCTCCACCGGCTCGCTGGGGCTGGATATTGCCCTGGGCGTCGGTGGCCTGCCGCGCGGCCGGGTGGTCGAGATCTACGGCCCCGAGTCCTCCGGCAAGACCACGCTCACCTTGCAGGTCATCGCCGAAATGCAGAAACTGGGCGGTACCTGTGCCTTCATCGATGCCGAGCACGCCCTCGACGTGCAGTATGCCGCCAAGCTGGGCGTGCGCCTGCCCGATCTGCTGATCTCGCAGCCCGACACCGGCGAGCAGGCACTGGAAATCTGCGATGCCCTCGTGCGTTCGGGCTCGGTCGACCTGGTGGTCGTCGATTCGGTGGCCGCGCTCACGCCGCGGGCAGAAATTGAAGGCGACATGGGCGATTCGCTCCCCGGCCTGCAGGCCCGCCTGATGAGCCAGGCACTGCGCAAGCTCACCGGCTCCATCCAGCGCACCAACACCCTCGTCATCTTCATCAACCAGATCCGCATGAAGATCGGCGTGATGTTCGGCAACCCCGAAACCACCACCGGGGGGAATGCCCTCAAGTTCTACGCTTCGGTCCGTCTCGACATCCGCCGTACCGGCTCCATCAAGAAGGGCGACGAGATCATCGGCAACGAAACCCGCGTCAAGGTCGTCAAAAACAAGGTTTCGCCCCCGTTCAAGAGCGCCGAGTTCGACATCCTCTATGGCGAAGGCACCTCGCGTGAAGGCGAGATACTGGATCTGGGTGTCAACGCCGGTTTCGTCGAGAAAAGCGGTGCCTGGTACAGCTACAACGGCGAACGCATCGGTCAGGGCAAGGACAACGCCCGTGAATACCTGCGTGAAAAACCCGAGCTGGCCCTGGAGATCGAAAACCGCATCCGCGCCTCGCTGGGCATCAACAGCCGCGGCGGGGATGCTCCCGCTGCCGAAGCAGCACCGGCCGAAGGCGCTGCACCCGCCGAGCGCAAGGGGCGGGGCGCCCGCGGCGAAGCGTCGGCCGACTGAGGCCCGGAGGCTGAATGAGCCAGCACGGGCATGACAGCCTGGCGGCCTTGCTGGCGCATGATGACAGCCCGGCCGCCCAGCGCAGCGCGCTGAAGCGCCGGGCCATCGCCCTGCTGGCCCGGCGCGAACACAGCCGGGCCGAGCTGATGCGCAAGCTGCAAACCCCGCCCGCCCCACGACGCCGGCGCCAGCCCGGCGCCGAGGCGCACCCGCCACCGCAGCCGCCCTCGCCAGCCCTGGTGCAGTCGGTGCTGGATGAGCTGGCCGAGCTGCGCCTGCTTTCCGACCAGCGCATGGCCGAATCCCTGGTGCGCAGCGGGGCCAGCCGCTTTGGTGCGGCTCGGCTGTCGCAAGAGCTGCAACGCAAGGGGCTGAGCGGGCAGCTGGTGGCCGATGCGCTGGCACCACTGGCCGAGACCGAGCGCGAGCGGGCACAAGAGGTCTGGCAGCGTCGCTTCGGCCAGCCGCCCACCAGCCTCAAGGAGCGCGCACGTCAGTATCGCTTCCTGCAGGGGCGGGGCTTTCCGGCACGCATCGTCTCGGCCGTGGTGCCCGGGGTCTGCGACGCGGATGCGGCCGACGATGACGAATGGGCCGACGGGGCCGGCCTGCCGGACTGAACGCGTCCCCGCTTTTCCGTCGTGGCGTACCCGGTGCTTCGGGCGTTTGGGCGCTCAGGGATATCCCTGATCCTGCATCCCGGTGTGTGCAGCCCATGCTCCTGGCGATGCCATCAGGGAAGGCGGCCCATCAGTGACCTGCCGCGTCCTGACCCCGGCCTGGGCAGTGCCTTGCCGCGTCAGGCCGGGGGCTCGTCCCTGCTGCCCCGGCCGCTGGGCTGTCAGGGAGGCTATCCGGCGTGATCGCCAGTTTTCGCGTGTTTTCCCGCCCATTTGCTGTGTTGCAGAGCAAAAATGACGGAGAAATGTGGCAGGGGCGGTGCGATCTTCAGCCTCGGACGGACCGCAGTTGATGCCATCGACAGGTGCTGCGCGCAGGGGGGGCGCAGCGCAACATGGCAGGGTTGCGTGGCGGCTGGCCAGCGGGGGCAACGCGCCTGCACAGCGGGCAGGACAGCCCCGGCAAGGTGCTGGGGAAGGGCGGTGCAGAGGCCGGAAAGGGGCCGGGATGGACGGGAGCGCTGTGATAGCATCAGCGCGGAAAATGTGACCCAACCGAGATCACCATGAAAATTCACGAGTATCAAGGCAAAGAAATCCTGAAGCGCTATGGTGTGCCGGTGCCACGGGGTATTCCCTGCTTCACCGTCGAGGAAGCCGTCAAGGCGGCTGAGCAACTGGGGGGCCCGGTCTGGGTCGTCAAGGCCCAGATCCACGCGGGGGGCCGTGGCAAGGGTGGTGGTGTCAAGCTGGCCCGTTCGATGGACGAGGTCCGCCAGAACGCCGAAGCCATCCTCGGCATGCAGCTGGTGACGCATCAGACCGGCCCCGAGGGGCAAAAGGTTCGTCGGCTGCTGATCGAGGAAGGCGCCGACATCCAGAAGGAACTGTATGTGGGGATCGTCATCGACCGTCAGTCGCAGAAGATCTGCGTGATGGCCTCCAGCGAAGGCGGGATGGACATCGAGGAAGTGGCGGCCAGCACCCCCGAGAAGATCCACAAGGTCTTCTGCGACGTGGCCAATGGTCTGACCGATGCCGAAGCCGATGATCTGGCGGCCCGGATCGGCATCCCTGCTGCCAGCGTGCCCAAGGCCCGTCAGGTCTTGCAGGGGCTGTACAAGGCCTTCTACGAAACCGACGCCTCGCTGGCCGAGATCAACCCGCTGATCCTGACCGGCAACGGTGAGGTGATCGCGCTGGACGCCAAGCTCAACTTCGACTCCAACGCGCTGTTCCGTCATGCCGAGATCGTCGAGATGCGCGATCTGGACGAAGAAGACCCGGCCGAGATCGAGGCCTCGAAGTTCGACCTGGCCTACATCCAGCTCGACGGCAACATCGGCTGTCTGGTCAACGGTGCCGGTCTGGCCATGGCCACGATGGATACCATCAAGCTCTTCGGGGGCTCTCCGGCCAACTTCCTCGATGTGGGTGGCGGTGCCACCACCGAGAAAGTCACCGAAGCCTTCAAGCTGATGCTCAAGAACAGCGGCGTCAAGGCCATCCTGGTCAACATCTTCGGTGGCATCATGCGTTGCGACACCATTGCCGCAGGCATCATCGCCGCCAGCAAGGCCGTCAACCTGAACGTGCCGCTGGTGGTGCGCATGAAAGGTACCAATGAGGAACTGGGCAAGCAGATGCTGGCCGAATCCGGTCTGCCGATCATCTCGGCCGACTCGATGGCTGATGCCGCTCGCCTGGTGGTTGCCGAGGCAGCCGGTCAATAAAGACAAGCCCTGAATTTCGAGGACAATCGCAATGTCGATCCTGATCAACAAGGACACCAAGGTCATTACCCAGGGCATTACCGGTAAGACTGGCCAGTTTCATACGCGGATGTGCCGCGACTATGCCAACGGCAAGAACTGCTTCGTCGCGGGCGTCAACCCCAAGCGCGCCGGTGAAGATTTCGAGGGCATTCCCATCTATGCCTCGGTGAAGGACGCCAAGGCCGAGACCGGTGCCACCGTCTCCGTCATCTACGTGCCCCCTGCGGGGGCTGCCGATGCCATCTGGGAGGCCGTCGACGCCGACCTGGATCTGGTGATCTGCATCACCGAGGGCATTCCGGTACGCGACATGCTGGTGGTGCGCGACAAGATGCGCAAATCCGGCAAGAAGACACTGCTGCTCGGCCCGAACTGCCCGGGCCTCATCACCCCCGATGAGATCAAGATCGGCATCATGCCCGGTCATATCCATCGCAAGGGCCGCATCGGCATCGTCTCGCGCTCCGGAACGCTCACCTACGAAGCCGTCGCGCAGGTCTCCGACCTGGGTCTGGGCCAGTCGTCGGCCGTCGGCATCGGCGGCGACCCGATCAATGGCCTCAAGCACATCGACGTGCTGAAGATGTTCAACGACGATCCCGACACCGATGCCGTCATCATGATCGGCGAGATTGGCGGTCCCGATGAAGTGAACGCTGCACTCTGGGCCAAGGAAAACATGAAGAAACCGGTGGTGGGCTTCATTGCCGGCGTCACCGCCCCTCCGGGCAAGCGCATGGGCCATGCCGGTGCGCTGATCTCTGGTGGCGCCGACACCGCCGACGCCAAGCTGGAAGTGATGGAAGCCTGCGGCATCCGCACCACCCGCGATCCTTCCGAGATGGGGCGCCTGCTCAAGACCGTGCTCTGATCGACCGCAGCGGCGCAGCGTGATCCTCACGCCCGCGCCACCTGCCCGAGGGCCGACCGTCCGCAAGGACGGGTCGGCCTTTTTGCGTGCGCCCGGCACGGGCGCACTCCTGGAGGTGAAAGTCCTCCCATAAGTTGATCA
>JAUNLD010000033.1 GCA_030532425.1 Lautropia sp.
GGTGCCGCAGCGGCACCACCGGCGGGTTCGATCACGGCCAGTTCGGTGCCTTCCGACACCTTGTCGCCCAGCTTGACCCTCAGCTCGACGATTCGGCCGGCCGCCGTTGCGGGAATTTCCATCGAGGCCTTGTCGGACTCGACCGTAATCAGGCTCTGCTCGACAGCAACCTCGTCACCGGCCTTGACCAGCACTTCGATGACTTCGACATCCTTGAAATCGCCGATGTCGGGGACTTTCAGAATACTTGTAGACATGGATTCCTCTGTTCAGCCAATGCGGGTTCAGAGCAGGATGCGACGGAAGTCGCCCAGCAGTTGCGCCAGGTAGCTGTTGAAACGGGCAGCCGCGGCACCATCGATGACGCGGTGATCCCAGGACAGCGACAGCGGCAGGATCAGGCGCGGCACGAATTCGCCACGCTTTTCATCCCAGACCGGGCGCTTGGCCGAGCGGCAGACACCCAGGATGGCCACTTCGGGCGCATTGATGATCGGCGTGAAGTAGGTGCCGCCGATGCCGCCCAGGCTGGAGATCGAGAAGCAGCCGCCCTGCATGTCGGCCGGGCCGAGCTTGCCATCACGAGCCTTCTTGGCCAGCTCGCCCATCTCGCTGGCGATCTGGAACACGCCCTTCTGGTCGCAATCACGGATGACCGGGACGACAAGGCCGTTGGGGGTGTCAGCCGCAAAGCCGATGTGGAAGTAGTTCTTGTAGACGATGGTCTCGCCTTCGAGCGAGGCGTTGAACTCGGGGAACTTCTTGAGCGCAGCCACACAGGCCTTGACCAGGAAGGCCAGCATCGTCACCTTGATGCCGGACTTGGCGTTCTCGGCATTGAGCTGGACACGGAAGGCCTCCAGATCGGTGATGTCGGCATCGTCGTGGTTGGTGACGTGCGGGATCATCACCCAGTTGCGGTGCAGGTTGGCGCCCGAGATCTTCTTGATGCGCGACAGCGGCTTCTTCTCGACGGGGCCGAACTTCTCGAAGTCGACCTTCGGCCAGGGGATCAGGCCCAGTGCAGAGCCATCGCCACCACCGGCAGCGGCCGGGGCTGCTGCCGCTCCGGCACCGCCGGACAGGGCGGCCTTGACGAAAGCCTTGACGTCGTCGGCGAGGATGCGCTCCTTGGGACCGCTGCCACGCACCTGCGTCAGGTCGACACCCAGCTCACGTGCCAGGAAGCGCACCGAGGGCGAAGCGTGCGGCAGCGCCTTGAGCACGCCATCGGCCAGCTGGGCCGGCACGGCAGGCGGACGCGGCGCGGCGGCTGCGGCCGGCTGGGCAGCAGGTGTGGCCGGCGCAGCCGCTGCCGGCGCAGGAGCCGGTTCGGCCGGTACTGCTGCGGCCGGTGCCGCGGCGGCCCCACCGGCTTCCATCTTGCCCAGCACCGATCCCTTCGACACCTTGTCACCGAGCTTGACGCTCAGCGACACGATGCGCCCGGCAGCGGATGCCGGAATTTCCATCGAGGCCTTGTCCGACTCGACCGTGACCAGGCTCTGTTCGACGGCAACCTCGTCCCCTTCCTTGACGAGGATCTCAATGACTTCGACATCGGAAAAATCACCGATATCGGGTACGACAATATCAATCTGGCTCATGGCTACGTGCGTCTCTTGTCTTCTGTTCGGTGAACGGCTGACCGCAGACCGCCCCTCCCGACAGGGAGGGCACGGGTTGCGGCGCCATGACGGTTGCTCAGGCGTGGGCCGGGTCGATCTTCTCGGGATCGATGCCGTAGCGCTTGATCGCCTCGGCGACCTTGGCCTTGGGCAGCGTGCCCTCGTCGGCCAGGGCCTTGAGGGCAGCCAGCACCACGAAGTGGCGGTTGACCTCGAAGTGTTCGCGCAGCTTGTAGCGGAAGTCGGAACGGCCATAACCGTCGGTTCCGAGCACCACGTACTTGCGATCGGCCGGCACATAGGGCCGGATCTGGTCGGCGAAGAGCTTCATGTAGTCGGTGGAGGCGATGACCGGACCGGCAGGACGGCTGGCCAGCTGCTGCGCCACATAAGGCACGCGCGCCTCGGCTTCGGGGTGCAGCAGGTTCCAGCGCTCGCAGGCCATGCCATCACGACGCAGCTCGGTGAAGCTGGTGGCACTCCAGACGTCGGCGGTCACGCCCCAGTCTTCCTCGAGCAGCCGGGCCGCCTCGATGACCTCGCGCAGGATGACGCCACTGCCCATCAGCTGCACGTGCGGTGCCTTGGCCTTGGGCTTGCGCTCGGAGAACAGGTACATGCCCTTGATGATGCCTTCCTCGTCCCCCTTCTTCAGGCCGGGGTGCGGGTAGTTCTCGTTCATCACCGTCAGGTAGTAGAAGACGTTCTCCTGCTTCTCGACCATCCGCACCATGCCGTCCTGGATGATGACGGCCAGCTCGTGGGCAAAGGTGGGGTCGTAGGAGACGCAGTTGGGGATGGTCAGCGACAGGATGTGGCTGTGACCGTCCTCGTGCTGCAGACCTTCGCCGTTGAGGGTGGTCCGGCCGGCCGTGCCGCCGAGCAGGAAGCCACGGGCCTGCATGTCGCCGGCGGCCCAGGCAAAGTCGCCGATGCGCTGGAAGCCGAACATCGAGTAATAGATGTAGAACGGCATCATCACGCAGTTGTTCGTCGAATACGACGTGGCGGCTGCGATCCACGAGGCGAAGGCCCCCGCCTCGTTGATGCCTTCCTGCAGCACCTGACCCTTGGCGTCCTCGCGGTAGTACATCACCTGGTCCTTGTCGACCGGCGTGTACTTCTGGCCTTCGGGAGCATAGATGCCCAGCTGCCGGAACATGCCTTCCATGCCGAAGGTGCGGGCCTCGTCGGGCACGATCGGCACGACGCGGGGACCGATGGTCTTGTCACGCAGCAGCAGCGTCAGCATGCGCACGAAGGCCTGGGTGGTCGAGATCTCGCGGCCCTCGGCCGTGGCATCGAGCAGCGGCTGGAAAGCCGACAGGGCCGGCACGGTCAGCTTCTCGTCCGCATTGAGACGACGCACCGGCAGGTAGCCTCCCAGCGCCTTGCGACGCTCGTGCATGTACTTGACCTCGGGGCTGTCGGCCGGCGGCATGTAGAACGGCACCTCTTCCAGCCTGTCATCCGGGATGGGGATGTTGAAGCGGTCACGCATGCCGCGCACGGCGTCGATGTCGAGCTTCTTGAGCTGGTGGGTGGGGTTCTTGCCCTCGCCGACGGCGCCCATGCCGAAGCCCTTGACCGTCTTGACCAGAATCACGGTCGGACGGTCCTTCGGGCTGTTGACGGCTGCATGATAGGCAGCATAGACCTTGTGCGGATCATGGCCACCGCGTTGCAGCTTCCAGATCTCGTCATCGGTCATGCGCGACACCATCTCGAGCAGCTTGGGATGCTTGCCGAAGAAGTGCTTGCGGACGAAAGCGCCATCGTTGGCCTTGTAGGTCTGGTACTCGCCGTCGACGGTTTCCATCATCACCTGACGCAGGATGCCTTCGTGATCCTGGGCCAGCAGCTGATCCCAGCCCGAGCCCCAGATCAGCTTGATGACGTTCCAGCCCGAGCCGCGGAAGTCGCCTTCCAGCTCCTGGATGATCTTGCCGTTGCCCCGCACCGGGCCGTCGAGACGCTGCAGGTTGCAGTTGACGACGAAGATCAGGTTGTCGAGCTTCTCGCGGGCCGCCAGACCGAGGGCACCACGCGATTCCGGCTCATCCATCTCGCCATCACCCAGGAAGGCCCAGACCTTTCTCTTGGCGGTGTCGGCCAGACCACGGGCATGCAGATACTTGAGGAAGCGTGCCTGATAGATGGCCATCAGCGGCCCCAGCCCCATCGATACCGTCGGGAACTGCCAGAAGTCCGGCATCAGCTTCGGATGCGGATAGGAGGACAGACCCTTGCCGTCGACTTCCTGGCGGAAGTGGATCAGCTGCTCCTCGGTGAGGCGGCCCTCGACGAAGGCCCGGCCATAGACACCCGGGGCGATGTGCCCCTGGAAGTAGATCAGGTCACCGCCATGATCCTCGCTCGGGGCATGCCAGAAGTGGTTCATGCCCATGCCGATCATCGTCGCCAGCGAGCCGAAGGAGGCAATGTGGCCGCCCAGTCCCCCGCCATCGGGCGGCTCGGCCTTGTTGGCGCGCACGACCATGGCCATGGCGTTCCAGCGGATGAAGCTGCGGATGCGCTCTTCAAACTCGGGATTGCCCGGCATCGGCGGCTCCAGGGCTGCCGGAATCGTGTTTACATACGCCGTGGTTGCCGAGAACGGCATGTCGCCAACCTGCCGACGCGCCGAATCCATCATCTGCTCCAGCAGATAGTGCGCACGGTCCGGGCCTTCACGCTGGATCACGGCCCCCAGGGCATCAAGCCACTCCTGGGTCTCGACCGGATCGACGTCCTTTGGCGAACCGCCCTGAGCACTGTTTTCTGGGATTGCAGACATGCTTTTACCTCCCCCCAAACGATGAGATTTAATTAGAACCCGATTCTAAGCGGCCGCAACCGTAACGCAAGACATATTTTTCAGTTCGCAGGACAGCATTTCGTCATGCAGGAAAACAGACCGCTTCGTGCAGTTTTATGATCGCGGGATCACCCCAGCGGGTTTTTTCACGAACCGATCCCGGATTGTGCAGTGCGCAATTTCGTCGCATTTTCTTCCTTCCCCTGACTTCATCATGCCCTCCTCTCCTTCCCGTCCGTCCGGCATGACGGGCGGCCCTGATGCCTCGATGATGAGTGCCTGGCGCGCCTGGCGTTTTCTGGGCGCCGCCCATGTGGCCGGCGTGCTGGTCTTCATCGGCATGATGGCCAGCTTTCTCTGGTATGTGCATGCCATCGAACGCGAGGAGCAGCGCAATGCCCTGATGCGCGACACCGACTGGGCCCAGCAGTCGATCCAGCTGTCGTTGCGTGAGCTGAAGGACCAGCTGTGGCGCCTGGCGCCGCTGTGGCAGATGCAGGCGGGCGGCTTTTCGGCCCCGCTCGACCGGGGGCAGACGCAAGCCGACTTCATGCAGCGCTTTCCACAGGCGCGCTATGTCGGTCTCATCAATGACGAGGGCAAGCTGCATTCGGTCAGCCTGGCCGAAGGCGCGCTGATCGGCAACGCACTGGAAGCGGGCGAGGTCGGCCACCACGGCAGCTCGATCCTGCTGTACGGCTTTCACCGGATGCCGCAGGAGTCATCACGCCGCGCCACCTACGAGCGCGCGCTCAAGTCTTGGCAGCCGCAGTATTCGCCTCCGCTGCTCATTCCCGGCGGTGAAGTCGTCACCGAGCTGTACAACCCGGTGATGCAGGGGCGCAATCTGATCGGCACTGTCGTCATCGGCATCGCCCTCGACCGCCTGCTGGAAACCGCCGTACCCGCCAGCATCCGCAATCGTTACCGCCTCAGCATTCTCGACAGCCACGGCATGCCGCTGGCCAGCATCTCGTCCACGCGCAAGATCGACACCCGGGCCAGCCTGCAGTTGCCCCTCGACCCGCAGGACGGTAGCCTGACGCTCAGCGCCATCGCCTACGTCGACGAGCAGGCCAGTCTGGCCGACCGCCTGACCCTGCTGGGGCTGCTGACCCTGTCGGCCACCTCGATCCTGTCGCTGCTGCTGCTCTGGCGCAGCGCACGCGACCGCTTGCGCATCGAAAGTGAGCGCGACCGGCTGTTCCTGCTGTCCCAGGATGTCTTCTGCGTGATTCGACCCGACGGCACGCTGGTGCGCGGCAACCCCGCCTTCGTCGAATACTTTGGCACCGACATCACCAACACCCGTTTCTGGGATCATGTCTACCCCGACGACCGCCTGGACGTGATCGAGGCCTTCACGGCCACCGACGGCGCCGAACGCATCGGTCCGCTGGAATGTCGGGTGCGCTTTCGCAATGCCTGGCGCTGGCTGAGCTGGTCGATCAGCATCGATCATCGTTCGGCCGAATCCCTCTATTACGCCGTCGCCCACGACATCACGGCCCGCAAGCACATCGAACACGCCCTCACCACCGAAGCCACCTTCCGTCGCGCCATCGAGGACTCGATCTCCACCGGCATGCGCGTCATCGACCACGACGGCCGCATCACCTACGTGAACCGGGCGCTGTGCGAGATCCTCGGTTTCGAGGCCGAGGAGCTGATCGGCCAGCTGCCGCCCTACCCCTACTGGATTCCCGAGGAATACGACCTCAACATCACCCACCTCAACCTCACCATCTCGGGCAGCGCCCCACCGTCGGGCATCCAGACCCGTGCCCGCCGCAAGGACGGCCGCATCATCGACGTGCGCCTCTATGTCTCACCGCTGATCGACGACCAGGGCCAGCAGGCCGGCTGGATGGCCTCTGTCACCGACATCACCGAACCCAACCGCATCCGCGATGAGCTGGTCAACGCACACGAGCGCTTCAATACCGTGCTGAACGAGCTGGATGCGGCGGTATCGGTCGCCTCGCTCCCGCTGCCGGCAACGGGCACCACAGGCACCGCCAGCCCCCTGCCCGGCACGACCCTCGAAGCCCCCGGCGGCACCCCGATCGACAGCAGCAGCCCCGTGCCCGCCGCGCCCACCCTGCGCCCCGCGCCGGCGGCACCCACCCTGCTGTTCAGCAACTTCCGCTACCGGGCCATGTTCGGTGATGACATCGCCGGCCATCTGGCGCTGCTGCAAGGCTGGCCGGTCGCCGATTCATGGATCGGCGAGGAAGTGCATGTGCCATCCATCGATCGCTGGTTCGAGGTGCGGGTGCAGCAGATCACCTGGGTGGATGGCAAGGAAGCCCAGCTGGTGGTGGCCACCGACATCACCGCGCTGCGTCCGGTGTGGGAACAGCAGAAGCAGCAGCAGGAACAGCTGGCCCAGACGTCGCGGCTGGTGACGATGGGCGAGATGGCCTCATCGATTGCCCACGAACTGAACCAGCCGCTGGCAGCCATCAGCAACTACGCCATGGGGCTGGCCAAACGGCTCCAGATGCCCAATCAGGCAGGCACCGGGCCCGAGCTGATCAACGAAACCCTCATCAAGATCGCCAAGCAGGCCCAGCGGGCAGCCTCGGTCATCCAGCGGGTACGCGACTTCGTGCGCCGCAAGACCTCCGAGCGCCACCTCATCACGGTCAATGCCATCCTCAGCGAGGCGCTGGGCCTGGCCGAAATTGCCGCCAAGCGCCACGGTGTCAACATTTCGATCAACCTGCAGCAGACACTGCCCCCGCTGCACGCCGATCGCATCCTCGTCGAGCAGGTTTTGCTGAATCTGTTGAAAAATGCCATCGACGCGATGCGCGATACCCCCCATCCTGCCCTGACGCTGCGCGTGTCGGCCAACGAGACCTTCGTCGAATTCGCCGTGGCTGATCAGGGGCCCGGGCTGGCGCCCGATCTGCGTGACCGGGTGTTCGAACCGTTCTTCACCACCAAATCCGAGGGCATGGGCATGGGACTCAACATCTGCCGGACCATCATCGAATCGCACGGTGGCCGGCTTTGGGTGGAGCCCAACGAACCGCAAGGTTGCATCTTCAAATTTACACTCCCCGCCAAACACCCGGATTCACCGATAATCGCACCCGGCGAACACTGAACCCCGCCGTGCCGCCCCACCCGCCGCAGGAAGCGGGTGACCGGCATGATCTGCAACCCTCAACGCTGACCACAGTCCATGAACGTCCCGTCAGACCCCGCCGCGCCGACGGCGCTTCCAGAAAAATACGTCTATGTCGTCGATGATGACGAGGCCGTGCGCGATTCGCTGCGCTGGCTGCTCGAAGGCAGCGGCTTCAGCGTCCGCACCTTTCCCAGTGCCGAGTCTTTCCTGCAGACATACACCCCCGGCCACTTTGCCGTGCTGGTACTCGACGTGCGCATGGGCGGCATGAGCGGTATCGAACTGCACGACGAGCTGCTGCGCCAGCAGTGCGACATCCCGCTGATCTTCATGACGGGCCACGGCGATGTCGGCATGGCGGTGTCACGGATGAAGCTGGGCGCCGTCGATTTCCTCGAAAAGCCCTTCGACGACCAGCTGCTCATCAACACCGTCAACAACGCCTTCCGGCAGGCCGAGGAAAAACAGGTGGACACCGCCCAGCGCGAGCAGTACCAGACGCTGCTGGCCCGCCTGACCCCCCGCGAACAGCAGGTCCTGGAGCTGATCGCCGCCGGCCGGCTCAACAAGCAGATTGCCGGCGACCTCTCCATCAGCATCAAGACCGTCGAGGCCCACCGCGCCAACATCATGGACAAGTTTGAAGTGCGGACGATGGCCGACCTGATGCGCCGCTTTCTCGCGGCCAGCAACGGCAACCGCTGACACCTTCGCTCCGGCGCCGGCCCGGGCCGGCGCCCCATCCCGAGCCTCCGGCGCCCGGCCGGCATCCCCGGAACAACGTGGAAAGGCAGAAACGAAGCGTCTGCGGAAAAACCTGCAAAGCCGGGAAGGCAGAAACGAAAAGAGCCTGACTTCTTGCGAAAGTCAGGCTCTGGGATATGGCGCGCCCGGCAGGATTCGAACCCACGACCCCTTGGTTCGTAGCCAAGTACTCTATCCAACTGAGCTACGGGCGCAGTGCGAAACGGATGTTAACACGAAGCTGAAAACCTCGTGAAGGCTCCATTCGCAAACCGGGCCATTGCCCGGAAAACAAAAGACCTGACTCCCAGCAGGAATCAGGTCCCTGTGAATGGTGGCGCGCCCGGCAGGATTCGAACCCACGACCCCTTGGTTCGTAGCCAAGTACTCTATCCAACTGAGCTACGGGCGCAACGCGGAGCGGATATTAACACGAGTTCTGCTTTCGTTGCCAGTGCCGCCCGATTTTTCATGAAACATGGTTAATTGAGGCACACTGCGCTGCAGCTGCGCGGGATGGCGGCCGTGCGCCGGAGATCGTGGCCCTCAGCGTCGGCATCCCTGTCATCGTGCGGCGATTGCGTCGCCACCTTGTAACGTTCGTTGGCAGGCCTGCGCCATCACGCGTGGCTACGGTAGACTTCTATCCATCAAGCCGGACGCGGCAGGCGTGCGGCCGGCGGCACCCCTGGCCCGTGCCAGCGCACCGTTTTACCGTGAACAATCGAAGGAACGTGGTTTGAATCTGAACTGGAACGATCGCCCGCTTATCACGACATCGACACGCGGCATTTTCACCGAAGCCATCTCATCGTTCACCGAGGATGGCACCCTGGACCTTGACGGCATCCGGGCACAGATGGACTTCTCCGTGGCAGCAGGCGCCAGTGGCGTTCTGCTGCTGGGCGCCCAGGCCGAGGTCGACAAGCTCAGCAACGACGAGCGCCTGTCGGTGGTGCGTGCCGGCATCCGTCATCTCAACGGCCGGATCCCCGCCATCGTCGACATCTCCGAACCAGGCATCGACAACCTGGCCCTGCTGGGCCGGCGCGTGATGGATGCCGGTGCGGCCGGCGTGCGGATCAGCCCCGACCGCACGCTGCGCACCGATGACGACATCTATACCTATTTCGAGCGCGTCAGCACCCGCCTGGGAGAGATTCCCTGGGTGCTGCACGACCAGCCGATGCAGACCGGCGTCTACATCGCCCCCTACCTGCTGATCCGCATGTTGCAGGACTTCGAGCGGATGGCCGGCCTGTGCCAGGGAAGCGACTCCGGCCTGGACAAGGCCTACGAGCTGCGTGATGCCGAAACCAAGGGGATCCGCCGCGTTGCGATCTTCGAGGGCAACGACGGGATGCACTTCCCGCAGGCGCTGGAGCGCAACATCGACGGGGCCTTCACCGCCTTCGCCTACCCCGAGGCGCTCATCAAGCAGCAGGAGCTTTTCGATGCCGGCAAGCGTGACGACGCCGAGGACATCTTCGATGCCTACCTGCCGCTGATGCGTCACCAGCACCAGCCCACCGTGGGGCTGGGCGTGCTCAAGCAGCTGCTGAAGCTGCGCGGCATCATCCGCAGCGCCCGCCTGCGTGAACCGGCCCGCCGCCTCAACGAAGCCGAACAGCAGGACATCGAGCGTCTGGTGCGCCGGATGGACCGCCGCACCCGCCAGCTCGGCATCGGCCTCCCCACCCCCTGGCCACCGCGCCACCACGGCTGAGTGCCCGGCGGGAGCCCGGGCGGCCCTGAAGCCTGCCACCCGATGACGGCCCCGCCCACGATGGCGGCGCCGTGTCCCCCATCCCGCCCGGCCTGTGCCGCATCAGGGGCGTACGCCCTCCTTCAGCTGCACGGCATCCCGCTGCTGCACGGTGTCCGTCGTCCGGGCGGCACGCTCCTGCCGTGCACCATCAGCCGACGGCACCCTTCCATGTTGCTGCGCCGCAGCCTTCGGCTGGCGGGCGGCCCCCTTCCCCGCATCAGCGGGCTCCGTCTGCACCGCAGCACGCTGTTGTCCGGCCTGGCGCTCACCAAACCAGCCGGGATCGGTCTGCACCTCCACCCGCCGTGAGACGCCATTGGGACCTGGAAAATCCTGGAACAGCGCACGGATCAGCAGCGGCACGACGTTGTTGAGCGCGCTGTCCTGCGATTCGGTGCTGGCCGTGCCCTCGTACAGGCGGGCCAGCTGCCCCGGCCGGGCCTGGGTGCGGGTCAGGCGCAGTTTCAGCTCGTGGCGGTAGAAGACGCGCTGATAGGTGCTGTAGCCGACCAAATCATAGCCATAGACCGGACGATGCTCCCAGTAGCTGACGAGCTGGCCATCAGGCAGGACGCGGTCGCGGCGCACCAGCTGACTGCCCTGGTAGACATAGGCGTACTCGGGCTGGCGGTAGCTGACCGGCTGCCCGCCATCCACCGAATAATCGATCGTCACGTCCACATCATGCCGCCCAGCCACGTGCTCCTGCATGCCGTGGGCCAGCAGCTGCTGGCGAACCTGCGCCGCATAGGCCTGAAACGCCAGACTGTCGGCCTGTGCCGCCGACGGGCGGATCTGAAAGCTCAGGCCCTGCCCTCCTGGCGGCGCAGACAGCCCCGGCTGGTGAAAGGACGTGACCTGGGCCCCGAAATAACTGGCGCACCCGGTCAGCGCCCCCGAGGCCAGCACCAGCGCGGCCAGCCGCTGGCAGCGCGACCACATACCGGAGGATACCGGCAACACACTTTTCACGACCATCGACTCCCTGAAAGGATCAAGCTCAACGGGGCCGGCCCAGGCCGGCATCGATGGGCGCCACGCGCGGGCGCCCCGGCCAATCTTAACCGGAGGCCGGCAGGCACCGGCGCCAAAGCCCTGGCCACGCACATGCCACGGCGCCGCCCACGCTTTCTGGTACGCTTGGCGCCCTGTGTTCCCCTGCTGTGGCGGCCCCGGCCGCTTTTGCCATGAATCCCAACCGCAAGCCGCCCCCGGTCATCGAAGTCCGCCAGTTTCACGCCCTGCAACCCGGCCCACGCCTCCTGGTGATGGGCGGGGTTCACGGCAACGAGACCGCAGGCCCGGTCGCCATCCGTCAGATCCTGGCCGAGTTCGAGGCTGGCACCCGTCACCTGCAACGGGGCGTGCTCACCTTCATTCCGGTAGCCAACCCGGTGGCCTGGGCCGGCCAGCGCCGTGAGGGCGACCGCAACCTCAACCGCGACTTCCGTCCCGTGATGTCGCCGGAAAACGCCGAAGACCGCGTGGCCTCCCGGCTGGCGCCACTGCTGACCCAGCACGACATCCTGGTCGACCTGCACACCTTCTCGGCTCCCGGCGAAGCCTTCGTCTTCTTCGGCCCCGACAACAACCGTGACGAGCTGGAGCCATTTGCCCGCGCCACCGAAGAAGAACGGCTGGCCCAGGCCATCGGCCCGCGCCGACTGGTGCATGGCTGGCTGGGCGCCTATGCCAAGGGTGTGCGTCGCCGCCAGCAGGGCAGCATCGCCTATGGCGTGGGCACCACCGAATACATGCGTGCCCACGGGGGCTACGCCGTCACGGTCGAATGCGGCCAGCATCTCGACCCCGGGGCCCCCGCCGTGGCCCGCGCCGCCATCGACAACACGCTGCGCCTGCTCGATATCGGCGGCCTGCCCGCAGGCGAGGCCGCCCCCCCCGCACAGGACGCCGCGCACGAGCTGATCGAACTGCACGATGTCTTCGACCGCCACAGCACCGAAGACCGCTTTGCCCGGGACTGGCGCTCCTTCGACCGCGTGGCCGCCGGCGAAGCCATCGCCCATCGGGCCGATGGCCAGGTGCTCAGTGCACCGGAAGACGGCTACGTCGTCTTTCCTAACCCGGGCACGCCGCCAGGCCGCGAATGGTTCTACTTTGCCCGCCCCAGCCACCGGAAGCTGGCCCGGCGCTGATCCGCATGCTCAGGGCGCCAGCCCGAACTGCCCGTCAGGGTCGGCGATCCGTGCCACCTCGATCCCGCTGATCGGGGGAATGTCGACCCCCGGCAGCCGGTTGAACCGTTCGACCATCGCCGCCGCCCACAGGCCGTTCCAGACGGTGCCCGCATGGCCGTCGCCAATCACCGCGTTGTAGGGTTCATCGCCCTGGGTGACGCTCACCGCGCGCTTGCCACCCAGCGACACGCGCTTGTAGGCCGGCTTGCCCGCCGCATCGCGGGCACCAAAATGCTGCCGGAAGAAGGCGCGGTCATCAAAGAATTCGACCCCTGCCGTGGCCTGCGCGATCTGTTGCAGCCGGCCGTCGTAGTGATCGAGCACGCGGGCAATCGCCGCCTGCTCGGCCGGATTCTGGAAACGGGCATGGATCGGAGGCCAGTCGACATTGTTCAGCACCCCCACCAGGATGATGTTCAGTGACGGATGGCGGCTCTTGAGTGTCTTCACCGCCTCGGCCACGGCATCGGCACAGACCTGTGCCCTGGCCACGCCGGCCTCACCCCCGGCATCGGCAGCGAATGCTTCCAGATCCTCCCGCTTGCCCAGGTCGTTGATGCCGATGCGGATCACCACCACCGCCGGCTGGGCCTGCCAGCCCCTGGGGTCGCGCGCCATCTCATCCAGCAAGGCGGGCACCTGCCCGCTGCCCCGCGCATTCAGCGCGGAGCAGCCCGCCCCACTGATCGCAAAGTTGTAGCGGAAGTCTTCCTTGCGGTTGCGCAGCACGGTGCCCAGCATGTTGCGGCGCAGATAGGCGACCGCCCCGTTGCTGCCCACTTCACCAAACGGCCCCTGATCGATCTCGCGCGGGCGCAGCTGCGCCAGCACCTCGGTCCATTGCCAGGTGCTGGCCTGATGCTTGCCTCCGCGGGCCCGGGCCGTGCCGGCATGCAGTGACACCGCGTCATGAAAGGCGTGGCTGTCCGAATCCCCCAGCACCGCCAGCCGCATTTTCGGCCGCAGCGGCGCCTTCCCGCTGAATGACGACATCGCTTCTCCCCGCGGCCCCTCACTTCCCTGCACCGTTCCCCCGCTCACCGTGCCCTCCTGGGCCATCGCCATACTGGCACCTGCCCCCGAAAGCACGGCCAGCGATAACAGAAAGCGCCGGGCAATTTGTATCAATTGTTTAGCCGGCGTCATTGTCCGACCCCGTCGAGCATTTCCCTGTTTCCAATCTGCCATGCTAAAAATGCCACCTGCTCCATGTTCAGAACCGGTCGTTCTTCTTCCGGTTGCTTGTTCAAACGGATCGCCTACCCTGAAGCAGCAAAAATGGCTGGGCGACCGCGCAGTCACGGCGTCGTGCCCGGCCTGCCGACCATCCCGCTGTCGAGAGGCGCCCTCCACGACCCCTTTCATCACGTCTTCCAGGTTTCAGTCAGCGTGGCCACCATCTCCATCAAGCTTCCCGCCAACCTTGCCAACGTCCTCCGTCAGCGCCAGCTGGCCGGAGAATGCATCCTCGTGCCCTGGGTGGCGGCCTGGATGATGGCAGAGCACCGCATCGGTGGCACGCCGCTGCCCGAAGGCATCACCAGCAGCCTCTGGCTGCTGGCCGACGCCAACCGGCGCTGTGGCGGCAACGGCAACGCCAGCCTGGAAAGCCGCCAGCCCCGCATCATCGAGATGCGCGGCGAAAGCGCGCTGGCCCTGCTCAGCAGCCATCCCATCGGCCAGAAGCCTGCTGCACCGCACGAACCCACGCCGGACGATCATGCCAGCGGCCACGGCGGGATGCCAGTGACAGGGGGTAACAATGCGGACATTTACCTGCAGGTCAATGCGCAAAAGGTAAACATCTCCTCACCGTCGGGCCGATATGACGAGATCGCCCTGCACGGCTGGCGCCGTTTCCTGCGCCACCTGCTGATCGAGCTGCTGCTGATCGACTCGCGCCCACTGGCCGACATCTCCAACCTGGCCACCAGCATCCAGCCGCTGGTGCTCGACACCTGGGCAGGCTGCGCCGACGGCGATGCCCGCCTGCCACACGCCACCGTCATCGACCGCTTCGACCTGCAATGCCAGCGCACGCCGCAGGCAGTGGCCGTACGCATGCCCGGCATCCTGGACGAGGGCTGGAGCTATCTGGCCCTGCGCGAGATCTCGCTCAAGTACGCGGCCCGCCTGCAGGCACACGACATCAATGCCGGTGACCACGTGGCGATGCTGCTGTCGCGCCGCCCTGAAAGTGTCGCCCTGCTGCTTGCCATCCTGCGTCTGAACGCCGTCTACGTGCCGATCGACCCGGCCAGCCCCGCCCAGCGGATGACGCTGATGCTGGCCGACAGCAAGCCCCGGCTGCTGCTGGTCGATCGCCAGACCCAGGCCGAGCCCCGTCAGCTGGCAGCGGCCGCCGGGATCCCGCTCTGGGACATCGATGCCGATCCGGAAGACGATCCCGGCACACTGCCGGGCGTGACCGTGCCCCAGCTCTCCGAACAGGTCTCGGAACAGACGCTGGTGCGCTCGCGCCGTTCGGCCCGGCACGCAGCCTACGTGATGTACACCTCCGGCTCGACCGGTACGCCCAAGGGGGTCGTCATCCCGCACCGTGCCATCGTCCGTCTGGTCTACCGGCAGTATTTCGCCCCCCTGGGTCCGAAGGTGGTGATGCTGCACGCCGCGCCGCTGGCCTTCGATGCCTCGACCATCGAGATCTGGGGGCCCCTGCTCAATGGCGGTACCGTCGTCATCCATCCCGAAGCGGTGCCCACCGGCAAGGGGCTGGCCGAGGTCATCCGGCAGGAACAGGTCAACACCGCCTGGCTGACGGCCGCACTGTTCAACCGCCTGGTCGATGAGGACCCGGCCTGCCTGACGGGACTGCGCACACTGATGACCGGTGGCGAAGCCCTGTCGCCCCGACACGTGCGCAAGGTGCTTCAGGCCCAGCCCGAACTGCGCCTCATCAACGGCTACGGCCCCACCGAAACCACTACCTTCGCCGTCACCGGCCCGGTCAGTGAGCAGGATCTCGACACACACGCGAATGTGCCGCTGGGCCGTCCCATCAACTGGACCTACGTCCGCATCCTGACCCCGCAGGGTGAACCGACCCCCCCCGGACTGCCCGGCGAGCTGCACATCGGCGGCCCCGGCCTGGCGCTGGGCTACCTGAACCGCCCCGAGGCCACCGCCGAACGCTTCATTCCCGATCCCTTCGGCCACAGCCACGAACTGCTCTATCGCAGCGGTGACGCCACCCGCTGGCTGGACGATGGCCGCATCGACTACCTGGGCCGCCTGGACGGGCAGCTCAAGATCCGCGGCTTTCGCATCGAGCCGGGCGAGATCGAAGCCGTGCTGGCGGCATGCCCGGCCGTCGCCAGTGCCGCCATCACCGACGAGGTACCGGCCAATGGCGAACGCCGGCTGGTCGCCTGGCTGGTGGGCGAAGCGGGCCAGCCCCGCCCCGACGACGAAAGCCTGCGCGCGCACTGCCGTCCGCGCCTGCCCGGCTACATGATGCCGGCCCGTTTCGTCTGGGTACCGGCACTGCCGATCACCCTCAACGGCAAGCTTGACCGGCGGGCATTGCAAGATCTTGAAAACACGGCGTTAACAGAAGACACGGTGCTTACAGACGGTGACGTAACAGCACCGGCAACCAATTTTGCAAATTCGTCGCAGAAGATACACGCCGATCGTGAAAAAACCCCCACACTTGTGGGGATGCAACCGGACCTCCGCCTGCTTCAGCAGCAGGTGATCGCCCTCCTCAAACCGATCCTGGCCATCGACCGCCTGAACCCGACCGACAACTTCTTCGAGGTCGGCGGTTCGTCGCTGCTGGCCGCCCAGGCACTGGAGGCACTCACCCAACGCTTTGGCGAGGTCATCGGCATCGAGGACTTCTTCGGCAACCCCACCGCCGCCGCCTTTGCCGCACGCATCGCCCAGGGCATGACGGCGGCCACACCATCTCATCCGCCCGCCGGGGGCCGCGCCGATGATGCGGGCAGCCTTCAGCCGGGCGCGCCGCTGCCCGGTACCCACAGTGCTGCCAGCATGGCCAGCGCTGCCAGCATGGCCACCGCCGCCCGCACGGCCACGACACCAGCCGGGATGCCTGCTGAAGAAGCCGCGCGCCCGCCCCTGCCCCCTGCCCCCCCATCGCAAGCGGGTGCGGCAAGCGCGCCGGTCCGTGCCCCCTGGCCACAGCCCAGGGGCGTACCGCTGCCGACAGCGGCCCGGACGGCGCCCCCCGCGGCAGCGGCAGGCACCCCGGACGGGACGACGGCTGCGTCGGCCCAGGCCTGCGGGCAGCCCGCGCACCCGGACAGCGGGATCACACCATCCGTCCCGGCCCGGCCGGACACAACGGCTGACAGCGCCGCTCAGCCAGCGGCAGCAGCCGATGCGGGCGACGATCCCCGCGCCATCGCCATCATCGGCATGGCCGGACGCTTTCCTGGCGCCGCCAGCATCGACGAGCTCTGGCAGAACCTGATCGACGGCAAGGACGGCATCCGCCACTTCAGGCCTGACGAACTCGACCCCTCACTGCCCGCCTCGCTCACCGGCGACCCGGACTACGTGCCGGCACGTGGCGTGCTCGACGACGTGGGTCGCTTCGATGCTGCCTTCTTCGGCATCGGCCCGCGCGAGGCCGAGCTGATGGACCCACAGCAGCGCATCTTCCTGGAGCTGGCCTGGCAGTGCCTGGAACACGCCGGCCATGCCCCCCGGGACGGCGTGCGCAACATCGGCGTCTTTGCCGGCATGTACAACCCCACCTACTTCCAGCGTCAGCTGCAATACCACCCGGACAAGATCGCCGCGCTGGGCGAGTTTCAGGTGATGCTGGCCAACGAGAAGGACTACATCGCCACCCGGACCGCCAACCGCCTGAACCTGCAGGGGCCGGCCATCTCGGTGCATACCGCCTGCTCGACCTCACTGGTGGCCATCGCCGAGGCCGTCACCGCGCTGCGCGCCGGCCAGTGCCAGATGGCGCTGGCCGGGGGCGTGGCCATCACCGCCCCGGTCAACAGCGGCTACCGCCACGAGGCCGGCTCGATGCTCTCGCCCGACGGGCGCACCCGCAGCTTCGATGCCGATGCCCAGGGCACGGTGTTCTCCGATGGAGCCGCCGTGGTGCTGCTCAAGCGCCTGGCCGATGCCCGGCGCGACGGTGACACCGTCCATGCGCTGATCCGCGGCGTCGGCATCAACAACGATGGCGCCGAGAAGGCCAGCTTCACGGCACCCAGCGTCGATGGACAGCACGCCGTCATCCGCGCCGCCCTCGATGACGCCGGCCTGCCGGCCCGCAGCATCCAGCATGTCGAGGCCCACGGCACCGCCACACCCATGGGTGATCCGGTCGAAGTGGCCGCCATCACCCGTGCCTGGCGCGAGGAAACCGCCGACACCGGTTTCGCCGTGCTCAGTTCGCTCAAGAGCTACCTCGGCCATACCGTGATCGCGGCAGGCGCGGCCAGCACCATCAAGACGGTGATGGCCTTGCAGCACCAGCTGATCCCCGGCACCCTGCACTACCGCGCGCCCAACCCCGGCCTGCGCCTGGAGCAGAGTCCGTTCCGCGTCACGGCCGATCACACCCCCTGGCCCATGCAGGATGGCCAGCCGCGCCGCGCCGGCATCAGTGCCTTTGGTGTCGGGGGTACCAACGCCCACATCATCATCGAGGAGGCCCCGGCCGACTGCCGGGCACCCGGTGCTGCCCCGGCCGATGCGCCGGCACTCGAGGCCGGCCAGCACGAGCGGCTTCTGTACCTGCCGCTCAGCGCGCGCACCGACACGGCCCTCGCTACCCAGCGTCAGCAACTGGCGGCCCACCTGCGCCAGCACCCCGTCAGCCTGCGCGACGTGAGCTTCACGCTGCACCACGGGCGCAGCCCCCTGCCCGAGCGTCAGTGCGTGCTGGCCAGCACGCGCGAGGAAGCCGTCAACGCACTGGCCTCGGCCCACAGCCCCGACCGGCTCACCGGCAACACCCGCCAGGCCAGCCGCCTGGCCTGGCTGTTCCCCGGCCAGGGGGCGCAGTATGCCGGCATGGGGCGCGCGCTCTATCGCCAGTCACCCGCCTTCGCCGCCGCCTTCGACGAGGCCGCATCCGCCATCGGCCCCATCAGCCTGCCGGCTGCCGCCGACGGCCTGCCCCTCAGCGGCGACCTGCGTGCCCTGGTCTTCGATGGCAGCGATGCCGATCTGGCCCAGACCGGACTGACCCAGCCCGCCCTCTTTGCGCTCGAATACGCGCTGGCCCGGCACTGGCAGTCGCTGGGGGTCGAACCCGAGCTGCTGATCGGCCACAGTCTGGGCGAATTTGCCGCCGCCGTCATCGCCGGTGTCATGTCGGCTGCCGATGCGGCCCGGCTGGTGGCAACCCGTGGCCGGCTGATTCAGGCACTCCCCGCCGGCGAGATGCTCGCCGTGCGTCAGCCGGCCGGTGACGTGGCCCCGCGCCTGCCCGCCACGCTGTCGGTGGCCACCATCAATGCCGACGATGCCTGCGTGGTGGCCGGCCCGCCTGACGCGATCAGCGCCTTTGCCGCGACCCTGTCGGCCGAAGGGATCGCCCATCAGGTACTCAGGACCTCGCACGCCTTCCATTCGGCGATGATGGACGACGCGGTTGCCCCCTTCGAGGCCGCCGTCTCGATGGTGCCGCTGTCGGCCCCGCGCATCCCGATCATCTCCGGACGCACCGGTCAGCCACTCAGCGATGCCGAAGCCACCGACCCGCATTACTGGTCGGCCCAGCTGCGCGACACCGTACGCTTTGCCGATGCGGCCCGGCTTGCCGTGGCCGAAACCGGTACCGTCTTTCTCGAGGTGGGCCCCGGTCAGGTCCTGGGCAACCTGGTGCGCCGCGCCGCCCGCGGCACGGTCTGCATTCCCAGCCTGGGCAACCAGCCCGATCAGGAAGTGCGCACCATCGCCCGGGCACGTGCCCAGCTCTGGTGCCTCGACCGTGCCTCTCTTGCCGATGCCGTCCCCGCACAGGGCCGGCGCATCGCCCTGCCCACCTACCCCTTCGAGGGCAAGACCTACTGGCTGTCGGCTCCGCCCGCCCAGGCCAGCGCTGCCACGCCATTGCCGCTGCCCCTGCAGGCTGCCAATGCGCCGGTACTCGATGCCGCCGGCAGTCCGCTGGCCGCCGCCGCCCAGGCCCTGGCCTCGTTGCGGGCCCTGGTGCAGGCCCGGGCCGTCGGTCAGTCGCACGACCCGGGCACGGCCATGACGAGCCTGGCCGGCAGCCCCGGGGCGGCCGACACACTGCGCCTGGTCAGTGCCCCGGAGGCTGCCCCCCAGGCCGGCGCCCTGGCACAGGCAGGCGGCGCAACCCCGGCCAGCGGCACGGTGAGCGCCCCCCTGGCCGGCACCGCCAGCGCTGTGGCCGCCCCGGCCGGCACGCCCGCCCATTCTTCTCAATCTCAAGACAATCCGTCGCACACCATGAACGCACCTTCCCGACTAGACAGACTCCACACCGAACTGGCGGAGACCATCGACGGGGTCTGCGGCATCGCCATCGGCACCGACGAGCGCCAGGCCGCCTTCGTCGACCTCGGCCTCGATTCCCTGCTGCTCACCCAGCTGGCATTGCAGGTCAAGCGCCACTTCGGCACGCCGATCACCTTCCGCCAGCTGATGACCGATCTGCCCAGCCCGGCTGCACTGGTCGAGCACCTGGACAAGACCCTGCCGGCCGATGCCTTCGCCTCTTCCCAGCCCGCACCGGTCCAGCCTGCCACCGTCACGCCGCAGGCCAATGGCCTGGCAGCCCCGCTGACCGCCCCGGCGATGCCCGCCGTGACGGCAGGGGCAGGTACGGCGATGCCGGACAGCATGCAGCAGCTCATCAACCAGCAACTGCAACTGATGGAAGCGCAGCTGCGCCTGCTCACCGGCCAGATGCCGCTCAACGCCCCGCCGGCCATGGCCCTGCCGGCCGCCTCCGCAACGCCGGCAACCCCCGGCAGCGCAGCGCCGGCCGCCCCGGCCACAGCGGCCGTCGAAGCCCCCCCGGCCCCTGCCACGGCCAACGGTGCCGACCGGGAAGAACGCGCCACCGACGATCCGAAGAAAGCCTTCGGCGCCCTGGCCCGCATCTATCGCCAGCAACAGGCCGACAAGCTCACACCCCGCCAGGAAAGCCGTCTGGATGCCTTCATCAAGCGCTACGTCGACAAGACCCGCAAGTCGCGCGACTTCACCCAGCAGCATCGCCCCCACTCGGCCGATCCGCGTGTGGTCAACGGCTTCAAGCCGCGCCTGAAGGAGATGATCTACCAGATCGTCATCGAACGGTCGAAAGGCTCGCACCTCTGGGATCTGGACGGCAACGAGTACGTGGATGCGCTCAACGGCTTCGGCATGAGCCTGTTCGGCTGGCAGCCCGATTTCGTCGTCGAGGCGGTGAAGAAGCAGATGGATCTGGGCTATGACATCGGCCCCCAGCACCCGCTCTCGGGTCCCGTCACCGAGCTGGTCTGCGAGATGACCGGCTTCGACCGGGCCGCCCTGTGCAACACCGGCTCCGAAGCCGTGATGGGCACGGTGCGCATCGCCCGCACCGTCACCGGACGTGACCGCATCGCCGTCTTCTCGGGCGCCTACCACGGCATCTTCGACGAAGTGATCGTGCGTCTGGGCGCCCGTGGCAAGGCCATGCCGGCCGCGCCCGGCATCATGCCCAACACCGCCGAAAACGTCGTCATCCTCGAATACGGCGATCCGGCTGCCCTGGAATGGGTGAAAGCCAATGCCGACACGCTGGCCGCCGTGCTGGTCGAGCCGGTGCAGAGCCGGCGCCCCGAACTGCAACCGCGCGAATTCCTGCACGAGCTGCGCCGCATCACCGAAGAGACCGGCTCGCTGCTGATCTTCGACGAGGTCGTCACCGGCTTCCGTACCGGCCCCGGTGGTGCCCAGGCCCATTTCGACATCCGCGCCGACCTGGCCAGCTACGGCAAGGTCATCGGCGGAGGCTTCCCGATCGGCATCATCGCCGGCAAGCGCGAATACATGGACGCGCTCGATGGCGGTGCCTGGCAGTACGGCGACGATTCGATTCCCACCGTCGGCGTCACCTACTTTGCCGGCACCTTCGTGCGTCACCCGCTGGCGCTGGCGGCCTGCCATGCCGTGCTGACCCACCTGAAGGAAGCAGGACCCGAGCTGCAGCAGAAGCTCGGCGCAACCACCGCCGGCCTTGCGCAGACACTCAACACCTTCTGCGAGGAACACGGTGCGCCGATCCGCATCAACCACTTCGCCTCGGTCTGGCGCGTGGTCTTCACCGAGGACCACCCGTACCAGGACCTGCTGTTCGCGATGATGCGCAACCGCGGCATCCACATCCTCGACAACTTCCCCTGCTTCATGACCACGGCACACACCCCGGAAGACATCGAGGCAATCTGCAAGGCCTTCTGCGAATCGGTGCTGGAACTGCAGGCCGACGGCTTCCTGCCGAAACCGGCCAAGACCGTCCGCGCCGGCAACGGCAGCAGCGACGGCAAGAAAACCGACCCGCGCAAGCCGCCCGTACCCGGTGCGCGCCTCGGCCGCGATGCCGACGGCAAGGCCGCCTGGTTCGTCGCCGATCCCGAGCGCCCGGGTGCCTACATCCAACTGAAAACCAGCGAGTGATTCACAAGGCAAGAGAATGGAAAACGGTTCCTCCGGCTCATCCCAGCTACCTCCCGGTGTCGTCGGCGTCGCCGTCGATTTCGACCCCTTCGACTCCGGTCACGCCGGCTCGCTGATCGAGCAGATCATCCCGCCCACCGAAGCCCAGCGCGAAGTCTGGCTGGCTGCCCGGCTGGGCCGGGAAGCCTCGCTGGCCTACAACGAGGCCGTCGAACTGGATCTGCGCGGCCCGCTCGACGAGGCCCGCCTCGATCAGCTGCGCGCAGCCTGCCAGGCGGTCTTCGAGGCCCATCCATCCCTGCGTGCGGTATTCTCGACCGACGGGAGCGAGATGCAGGTGCTGCCGGTCGACATGACCAGCCTGCCCTTCGAGCTGCTCGACCTGCGTACCCTGGATGAGGCCGCCCGCACGCGCCGCCTGCACGACTGGCGGCAGCAGGTGGTCAACGCCCCCTTCGACCTGACACTCGGCCCGCTGTTTCGTGCCCACCTGCTGTGGCTGGCCGATGACCATGCCGTGCTGCTGCTGTCGGCCCATCACCTGGTCTGCGACGGTTACTCCTTCGGTCGCGTGCTGACCGATTTCTGCCGTGCCTGTCGTGGCGAAGTCTTGACCCCGAGCGATTACGGCCAGTACGCCGAGGAAGAAGCCGAATGGCTTGCCGGCGATGAAGCCGCTGCCAACGTCCGCTACTGGACCGAGCAGTACGCCCGCGACATTCCGGTGCTCGACCTGCCCACCGACCATCCCCGTCCGGCCCGCCGGCGCGTCGATGCCGCCCGTGTCGACCATCTGCTTGATGCCGGGACATTCTCACGACTGCAGGCCACGGCCAGACAGCTGCGCATCAGCCTGTTCTCGTTGCTGCTGGGCGGCTTCGAGCTGCTGCTCTCGCGTCTGACCGGCAACAGCGAGGTCGTCGTCGGCGTGCCGGCGGCCGGCCAGATCGCAGCCGACCAGCCCGATGTCGTCGGCCACTGCGTCAACCTGCTGCCGGTGCGTGGCCAGGTCGATGCCGCGGCCAGCACCCGCGACTGGCTGACGGCGGTGCAGTCCCGGCTGCTCGATGCCTTCGATCACCAGCGCTTCACCTTCGGCACGCTGCTCACCCACCTGCCCCTGCGGCGCGATCCGTCGCGGCTGCCCCTGGTACCGGTGATGTTCAACCTCGACCAGCGTCTTGATGCCGCCGCGCTGCAGATTCCCGGCCTGCGTGTCGGCGTCGAGCCGGTGGCGCGCAGCTTCGAGAACTTCGAGCTGTTCGTCAACCTCACGCCACTCGACACGGGTCTGCGCATCGAGTGCCAGTACAGTACCGCGCTGTTCGACGCCACCACCATCCATCACTGGCTGCAGAGTCTCGACGCCCTGCTGGTCGGCATCGCCGACGATGTCGAGCGTCCCGTCGGCCAGCAGCCAGCCCTCGGCCCGTCCCAGCAGGCCCTGCTGCGGTCGTGGAACGACACCGTCAACGAACACGGCCTGGGCAAGACCCCCCTGCAACTGCTGGACCGCATCGCCCGCGCGCAGCCCCGCAAGATCGCGCTGGCCGATGCCCGCCACAAGATCAGCTACCAGCAGCTGATCGATGCCAGCGACGCCCTGGCCCGGCGCCTGCAGGAACGCGGCATCGGCCCCGATGCCCTGGTCGGCCTGTGTGTCGAGCGTGGGGTGGCGATGGTCATCGCCCAGTGGGCGATCTGGCGCACCGGGGCCGCCTACGTTCCGCTCGATCCGGGTTTCCCGCAGGAACGCCTGGCCTACATGGCCGAGGATGCACGCCTTGCCCTGATCGTCGCCGATGACGCCACCGTCGAGGTCTGCCAGGGCTTTGCATGGCCGGCCGAACGGATGCTGACGATCCAGGCCGACGAGCTGGCCGCCACACCCGCCACCGACGGCGGGAAGCCGCCGCTGGACCTGTCGAAGCCGGAAGCGGCGGCCTACGTCATCTACACCTCCGGTTCCACCGGCAAGCCCAAGGGCGTGTCGGTACCGCACCGTGCCACCGCCAACCTGCTGCTGTCGATGCAGCGCAAGCCCGGCATCCGCGCCGCCGACCGCCTGCTGGCCGTCACCACGCTGTCCTTCGACATCGCCGTGCTCGAACTGCTGACCCCGCTGATCGCCGGTGGTCACGTCTTCGTCGCCGACCGCGACGACGCCATCGACGGTCACCGCCTGGCCACCGTGCTCGCCGAACACGACATCAACGTCATGCAGGCCACCCCCGGCACCTGGCGTCTGCTGCTGGGCGCCGGCTGGCAACCCGCCGAGGGTTTCCGGGCCCTGGTGGGGGGCGAGCCCCTGCCCCAGGACCTGGCCGATGCGCTGTCTGCACTGCCGCTGAGCCTGTGGAACATGTACGGCCCCACCGAAACCACCGTCTGGTCCACCTGCTGGCAGGTGCCGCCCGGTGCCCACCAGATCCGCATCGGCGGGCCGATCGCCAACACCCGCATCCACGTGCGCGATGCCGCCGGTCAGGATGTCCCCTTCGGCGCCGCCGGCGAGATCGTCATCAGTGGCGAGGGCGTGGCCATCGGCTACCTGGGCCGCCCCGAACTGACGGCCGAGCGCTTCGTGCCAGACCCCGAATCCCCGGGACGCAGCGCCTACCGCACCGGTGACAGCGGCCGCTGGCGCAACGACGGCACGCTCGAACACCTCGGTCGTCTCGACCATCAGGTCAAGGTCCGTGGTTACCGCATCGAACTGGGCGAGATCGAGGCCGTGCTGGCCAGTTTTGCCGGTATCGCCCAGGTCGTCACCATCGTCCGCGAGGACACGCCGGGCGACCAGCGGCTGGTCGCCTATCTGGTCGGCGATGATCCGGTGGCCCAGCCACGCGAGGCCGATCGTGAAGAAGCGAAAGCCATGCGCGCCCACCTGCGTCAGCAGCTGCCTGATTATATGGTACCGCAGCATTTCGTCTGGCTGCCGGCCTTCGGGCTGCTGCCCAATGGCAAGATCGACCGCAAGCAGCTGCCACGCCCCGACCAGCGGCTGGCAGGCACTGGCGCACCCGCCACCGAAACGGCACCGGCCAGCGAATCGCTGCAGGCCGTGGCCCGGCTGATGGCCGAGCATCTGCGGCTGCCACAGGTCGATGCCGATGACGACTTCTTCGCCCTCGGCGGCCACTCGCTGCTGGCGGCCCAGTTCCTGATGGCGCTGGGCAAGGAACAGCACCGGCAGATCCCGCTGGCCCTGATCTTCGAGGCGCCGACCGCCCGCCAGATCGATGCCTGGCTGAAGGAAGACCATGCCGGCGCCGATGGCCAGCAGACCATCGCCCGCCGCACCGACACCCGCAGCGCCCCGCTGTCGGTGATGCAGCAGCGCCTGTACTTCCTGGAATCACTCAATCCGGGCACCCCGGTCTACAACACGCCCTCGGCACACCGCCTGTTCGGCCCACTCGACGAGGCCGCCTTCCAGCGCGCCTTCGACCGCCTGATCGAGCGCCAGCCGATCCTGCGTACCTGCATCGACACCGATGCACGCGGCATGCCGGTGCAGCGCATCGCCGACAGCCTGCACCTGCCGCTCTTCCCGGCCGAAGACCTCAGCCAGCTCAGGGGCCAGGAGCAGGAGGCAGCCTTGGCCAAGGCCCTGAAGTCGCTGGTCGAGGAACCGATTCCGCTGCATGGCACCCCGCTGTTCCGCACCCGGATGTTCCGGCTCGGCGACGAGCGCCACGTCTGGTTCTTCATGCCCCATCACATCATCTGGGACGGCTGGTCCTTCGACCTGCTCTACCAGGAAATGGCGGCACTGTACCGCCACCAGCTCGACGGTGCGCAGGGTGACGAGGGGCTGCCGCCACTGGGCATCGACTACGGTGACTTCGCCCTCTGGCACAACCAGTTCCTGCAAAGCGGCACCATCCAGAAGCAGGTCGATCACTGGCTTGCCCGCATCGACCGCAACATGGCGCCGCTGGAGCTGCCCGCCGACCGGCCACGTCCGCCACGCATGAGTGGCCGCGGCGGCACCGAATGGGTACAGCTGCCGGCCTCGCTGGTGGCCAGCGTCCGCGAGCAGGCGATGGACCGGCAGTCGACACTGTTCATGTCGCTGCTGGGCACCTGGGCACTGCTGCTGCACGGCCTGTCGGGGCAGGATGCCCTCGCCATTGGCACACCGGTGCGGGGGCGCGAGCTGCCCGAGCTGGAACCGGTCATGGGCTTTTTCGTCAACGCGCTGCCGCTGGGCTTCCGTTTCGGCCCGCAGGACACCGTGCAGGACCTGCTCACCCGGCTGCGCCAGACCATGGTCGATGCCTTCGGCCATGCCGACGTCCCGGTCGACCGCATCCTGCAGGCGCTGGGCCCCAGCCGTGACGAGTCACGGCCACCGCTGTGGCAGGCCTTCTTCTCGTTCCAGGAAGCCTCGGATCGCCAGCTGACCTGGGGCAATCTTGAAGACAAGCCGCTGTTTCTGCTGCAACCGGGTACGGCGGAAGACGTCGGTCTGTGGTTCCTCGGCCATGGCAACCAGCTGGTCGGCGGCCTGCAGTACAACGTCGACATCTTCGATGCGCTGCGCATCCGCCGGCTGGGCGAGTGCTACCAGCTGCTGCTGACCCGCTGGAGCGAGAGCACGCCCGAGACGCCTCTGGCCTCGCTGCTGGCCGACATCCCGGCGCTGTTCGAGCACGGTGCCCAGCCCGTACAGCCCGAACCCGGCCGCACAGCCGGTGCCGCCGCCGAGGCAGCCGGTGATGGCGCGCAGCCCGCATCGTCCGCCGGGCAGGCAGCGGTGGAGGCGACAGCGTCTGCCACCGGCGCATCCACCGCCGCCGGGGCCACCGCCCCCGCTGCATCCGGCACGGCAGCCGCCGCCAGCCCGAGTCCCGGGACAGCCCATGACGCATCGGCCACCCCGGCCAGCAGCGCCGCCACAGGCGTTGCGGCAGGTGCAGCAGCTGCCGGCGACAGTCCTGCCGCCCCTGCCGCGGCCAATGATGACGCGGCCACCGCCACGGGTGAAGCCGGGACAGCTGGCAGGGACCTGAGCGCGGCCGACAGTGATGCCGCCGCCACCGATGGCGGATCGATGCAGCAGATCCTCAGTGCGGTCTGGGCCGACCTGCTGGGGACCGACGACATCCGTGCCGATGACAACTTCTTCGACCTGGGCGGACACTCGATGCTGGTGATGCAGGCCCTGGCGCAGATGCAGGAGCGCACCGGCCGTCGCGTCAACCCGCGCCGCTTCATCTTCGAGACACTGGCACAGGTGGCCCGCGCCTACGAGGAGGCCGCCGACGAGCAGCCGGCGCCGGCCCCCGGCCCTGCCGCCAAGGGAAGCAGCGGCCTCGTGTCGCGGATGTTTGGCGCCTTCAACAAGCGCCGCGGCTGAGTGGCCGGTACGGGCGGCCCCCAGGGGCCTCCCTTCAGCCCTTCCCCGTGACCACGGCGCCCTGCAGGCGCCGTCTTTCATGGGAGGGCCCACACCGCCCCGCTACATCAGCGGTTAACATAAAAGGCATTCGGCAGACAGGCCGCAGGCCTGCCGCCTTTTCCCGGAGACCCTGTTCACGCATGCCCTTCCCGCCGCCCGTGCCTGTCGACTGCCATCGCATCGACCTCGACCTGCCCCGTCCCGCCGGCAGCGATGCCTGGCTTTCGACGACGGAACAGGCGCGTGCGGCGCGTTTTCGCTTTACGCACCTGCAAGAGCGCTATCGCGCCACCCGCGTGGCCCTGCGTGCCCTGCTCGGCCAGCGTCTGGGTATCGCCCCACAGGCCGTATCCTTCGTACGCGGCCAGCACGGCAAGCCCCGGCTCGATCCCGCCCACGGCAGCCCGCTGCACTTCAACCTCAGCCACAGCGAGGGCGTGGCCTGGATCGCCATCGGCGCATGCCCGCTGGGCATCGATCTGGAGCTGAACACCCGCCCGGTGCGCCTGCTCGATTCGCTGCCCGAGCGCGTCGCCACCCCGGCCGAACTGGCGACCCTGCGCGCCCTGCCACCCGCGCTGCTGCAAGCGGCCTTCCTGCTGATGTGGACCCGCAAGGAGGCCGCGCTCAAGGCCTGGGGGCTGGGCATCAGCAGCATGGGATCACTGGCCAGCCTCGACACCTGCCTGCCCGATCCCGACAACCTGCCGGCGCTGCTCGGTACGCCCCTCCCGACCATGCTGCCCCCGGCACGCATCGAGCCCCCCGGGCAAGGCGACGCCGCCGGCCAGCCGCCACTGCATGTCCACAGCCATTGCCTTGAGTCCGAGATACTGAGCGTGACCTCGCCTGAAGACATCCTGCCCACACTGCATCGGCCCCATCCCCCCTTCCTGGCGCCGCCTCCGGCGGCGGTCCGGCATGACCGCCGCTGAGGCCCACCGGAGACTCCCGTGTCTGCATCCCCCATCCGACGCCCGCCCCTGTGCCCCGATACGCCGGCCACGCACCCCTCGCACCAGCGCCGCCGGCACCTGCTGCAAGGCCTGCTGGCCCTGGGTCCCGGCCTGCTGTTGCCCAGCGTTCCGGCCGCTGCCCCGCTGCACCCCGCCGCGCAGGCATCCTCATCCTCCGCCAGCCCCCACGGTCATTGGCCCCAGAAGGCCGTGCGCCTGATCGTCCCCACCGCCCCCGGCACCCCGCCCGACCGCATCGCCCGCGCGGTCGCCGAACCCATGGGACGGCTGCTGGGCCACAGTGTCATCCCCGAAAACCGCCCCGGCAATCACGGCAACCTCGCGGCCACCCTGGTGGCCAGGGCCCCCGCCGACGGCTACACGCTGTTGCTGGGCACCGAGACCATGCCCGGCATCAATGCGCTGCTGCCGGGCCGCACGCCCTTCGATCCGGGCGAGCAGCTACTGGGCATCAACCGCATCGCCACCGCCCCCTTCCTGCTGGTGGTGGGTACCCATGCCCCCTTTCGCTCGCTGCGCGCACTGCTGCACCATGCCCGCAGGCAGCCCCTGGCTTATGGTTGTCACGGCACCGCCTCGGCCAGTCAGCTGGCTGTCGAATGGTTGCGCCAGAAAACCCGGGCCCGGCATCTGGGCTTCAACGACTTTTCCAGCCCGCAACGGCTCATCCGCGCCGTGGCCGAGGGCGAGATCTCACTGGCCTGCCTGCCGGCCCGGCACCTCACGCTGGTGCAGGAGGAAGAGCGCGTGCGGATCATCGCGATCACCCGCAGCCATGCCGATCCGCTGGTGCCGGGGGCTCCCGGCATCCAGCACCTCGACCGTTCGCCGCCTCATGAGTTTCTCGACTGGACGGCCCTGTTCGCGCCGCGCCGGACGCCCCGCGCCCTGATCGGACGTCTTGACGAGGTGCTGCGCCAGGCACTGCAGGGCCCGCAACTGGCGGCCAGCCTCAGCCCTCTCGGCTTCACGCCGGCACCCGCGGCCTCACCCGAGCAGTTCCAGCAGGATTTCACCGGAACGCTTGCCCGCAACCGGGCACTGCTCGGCGCGCTCGACCTTCGCCCTGCGTCCTGAGCGATGCCCGCCATCCTGCTTGAAGGCATCGACCTGCAACGCGGCAGCACCCCGGTCTTTCAGGCGCTGACGCTGCACCTGCACGAGTCCCGCATCGGCCTGATCGGCCACAACGGTGCCGGCAAGACCAGCCTGCTGCGCCTGCTGTGCGGTCTGGAAGATCCCGCGCAGGGCCGTGTCTGCATCGACGGACAGGACATTCATCGTGAAGCCCGTGGCCTGCGCCGCAGCCAGCTGATCGGCATGATGTTCCAGAATCCCGACGACCAGATCATCTTCCCCACCGTCGAGGAAGAACTGGCGCTCAGCCTGCAACCACGCGGACTGGGCAAGCGCGAGGCCCTGGCCCAGGCACGCACCTTCCTGCAACAGCGGGGCCTGGAGGCCTGGGCCCGACGGGCCGTCACCTCACTCAGCCAGGGGCAGCGGCAGCACGTCTGCTGGCTGGCGCTGCTGCTGGCCGGGCCAGCCACGCTGCTGCTGGACGAACCCTATGCCAGTCTCGACCTGCCCGGTCAGGCACGCCTGGCCCGCGATCTGGCCCAGTGCCCCCAACAGCTGATCGTCTCCACCCACCTGCTCGACCATGTCCGGCATTACCCGCGTGTGCTGTGGATGGACCAGGGCCGCATCCACCTGGATGGCGACGGTCCCACCGTCTGCGCCGCCTACGAGCAGGCGGTGGCCCGGCAGCTGGCGGCAGACGATGCCACCGCCCGCGCCGCGGCAGAGCGGCGTTGACCATGGGCAGCCTCTACAGCGAAACCCCTGGCTGGTTGCACCCGGTACCGGCCTGGCTGAAGCTGCTGCTGATGGCCGTGCTGGGCACGGTGCTGTTCTGGCTGCACACACCGCCGCAGATGCTGGTCGCAGCCGGCTGCGCGCTGCTGCTGTGGCTCAGTCTGGGTCGGGCCACGCGCCCGGCCCGGCGGCTGATGCTGTCGGTGCTGTTCACCAGTGCGCTGGTGGCCGCCTTCCAGTGGTGGTCAGGGCGCCCCGTGCTGGCCCTCACCAGCAGCCTGCGACTGGCCAGTGCCTGCTGTCTGGGCATCGCGCTTACCGTCACCACCCGCCCGGCCGACATCCTCGACGTGCTGGAGCGGCTGCTCTCACCGCTGCGCCGGATCGGGATGAAACCCGAGCGCATCGCCCTGCAGATGGGGTTGATGCTGCGCTTCATCGAACATTTCCTGATGCAGTGGAAAAAACTCGACGACGCCCACCGCCTGCGTACCGGCAAGGCCGGGGGCCTGCGCCTGATCGCACCGCTCACCATCCAGCTCCTGCAAACGGCACGCCGGGTGGGCGATGCGCTGTATGCACGGCTGGGCGACTGAATGCTGGCACGACGGCCCGCATTTTTACCTGGCACCGCGCTTCGATTATCCTGTCGGACCTGTTCCCTTCAGCCAAAGACAGCCCCATGAACACACGCCTCTCCCGCCAGGCTTCGGCCTCCCTGTCCCTGGTTGCCCTGTTTGCTGCCCTGATGGCCGTGCTCGGGCTGATTCCCAAGATCGACCTGCCCCTGGGCGTGCCGATCACCGCCCAATCCCTGGGCGTGATGCTGGCCGGCTGCCTGCTCGGCCCACGCCGCGGCCTGCAGGCACTGCTGCTCTTCCTGCTGGCGGTGGCCGCCGGCCTGCCCCTGCTGGCCGGTGGCCGCGGCGGCCTGGGCCCCTTCACCTCGCCGGCCGCCGGCTATCTCTACGGCTACGCCGCAGCGGCCTTCGTCACCGGCCTGCTGATGACGATGCTGCCCAGCCGTGGCACACCACGGCACATCGCCCTCAACGCCTTCATCGCCTCGGTGCTCGGCGGCATCCTCTTCCTGCATGCGATGGGCATTGCCGGCCTGATGCTGCTGGCCCGGATGCCCTTCCAGCAGGCACTGTATGCCGATCTGGTCTTCGTGCCCGGTGATCTCGTCAAGGCAGTGCTGTGCGCCCTGATCGTCCACACCATCGCCCGCGCCCTGCCCGACTGGCCCTTTGGCGGCCAGGCGCGCTGATGCCCCCACGGCCGCCCAGTGGCGCATTCATGCCAGCGGACAGGCCTGCCGCCCCGGCAGGCACCTGTCCCGCGGCCGGCGGAGCCGGCGTGCAGATTTCCGACCGCACACAGGCCCCCGCTTCCCCGCCACCATCCGGTGCCGCCCGGCCGGCCCGCCCCTGTCTGGCCGCCCAGGATGATGCAGCGCTGGTTCACGGCCGCCTGGGCCACTGGGCAGCACAGCGTCCCAGCCGGCCAGCGCTGACACTCGATGCCCATGGCCCGAACTGCCGGACACTGAACTTTGCCCAGCTGCACGATCTGGTCGAGGCCCATGCCCGACAGCTGCACCAGCACGCAGCCCCCGCCACCCGCCTGCTGGACGCGCGGCAAGACCCCCTCGCCCAGCTGGTGGACTTTCTGGGCACCATCCGCAGCGGACGCTGTGCCGCCATGGCCGATCCTGCCTGGCCCGATGCGCTGCACGCCCGCGTGGCAGCCCGCCTGCCGCCGGGCCCGGCCACCCCGCACGGCCAGAGGCCGGCCCACACCAGTGCCTCCCCCGGCACCGGCCTGGCGCCTGAGCAGCACATGCCGACAGATCCCGACAGCCCTTTCTACATCGGCTTCACCTCCGGCAGCACGGGTCTGCCCAAGGGTTTTCGTCGCAGCCATCGCTCCTGGACCGAGAGCTTCCGGGTCTCGCTGACGGATCTGGGCGTCGAAGCCGGTGACACGGTGATGGCCCCGGGTCGCCTGTCGCATTCGCTGTTCCTCTTTGGTGCCCTGCTGGCGCTCTGGAACGGGGGCGGCGCCTGGCTGCAAAGCCGGTTTTCAGCCGGCGCCACCCTGCGCACGCTGGCCGGCGGCAAGATCAACACACTGATCTGCGTGCCCAGCCAGCTGCTGATGATGCTGTCGGCCGCCCGGCAGCGCCGGCTGCGCCCCCTCCCGGCCCCCCGGCTGATCCTCATCAGCGGCGCCCGCTGGCCCGCCGATCAGACCCCCGCCCTGCAGGCACTCTTTCCGGCTGCCCGCATCCTCTGTTTCTACGGCGCCTCTGAAACCAGCTACATCAGCTGGATGCCTGCCCACGCCGACGCAGCGCCACAGGCCGTTGGCCGCCCCTTCAGCAATCTCCAGCTCCACATTGGCCCCGACCCGCGCCAGCCTGCCCATCCGGCCGGCCAGCCGGGCCTGATCTGGGTGCGCAGCCCGATGCTGTTCATCGACTACGTCAACACCGACGACCAGACCGCCGCCACCCGCATCGACGACTGGCTGAGCGTGCGCGACGTCGGCCACCTCGATGTCGACGGCATCCTGCATCTGGATGGCCGCGAAAACCGCATGATCGTCAGCCAGGCACGCAACATCTTTCCCGAGGAAGTGGAGACGCGTCTGCACGCCCATCCCGCCATCGCCCACGCCTCGCTGCACGGCCTGACCGACCCCCAACGTGGTGCGGTCGTGCACGCCGTCATCCGCTGGCAGCCCCCGGCACGGGCCCCCGACCAGACCGGCCTGCCCGCCCATCCCGGCAGCCGCCAGCTGGCCCGCTGGTGCGAGCAGCAGCTGGAGCGCTACAAGACCCCGCGTCACTGGTGGGTCTGGCAAGGCGACTGGCCCAGCACGGCCAGTGGCAAGACCGACCATGAGGTCATCCGGCAGGCGTTGGTGCAGATGCTGGCCGACGCCGCGCCGCCCCCGCCGCCCGGCGCCCCCCGACAGGCGCA
>JAUNLD010000034.1 GCA_030532425.1 Lautropia sp.
CCAGGTTCCACCAAAGGCATTCCCGTTCAAACGTCATCCGGTTGTCATCGGTGGGCATCAGTCTGAACTTGTACCCATTGTTGCCAAAAAACAGTTCGGCTGTCAGTGCCTCGGTTCTCTTTCGGCCAAAATGCAGAATCGCGTCCGGCCCTCCAGCCAGGCTGACGTTTTTCTGAAGTTGTTGGTTCAGGATGTCGTTGATGAACCGGAAAAAGCTGATCAGGTTGGACTTGCCTGCACCATTGGCACCGATCATGACATTGAGTGCGCCAAACGCCAGCTCGGTGTCGGCGATCGATTTGTACCCTTGCAGTTTCAGCCGGGTGAGATGGGAGTGGTCATAGACAGGCTTGATCATGGGGCTGTCTTCAGGGATGGTCGGGCCGGGGGGCAGGTCGTTCGGGATCATTATCGCTCATGAAGCTGGGGCAGGTTGAGGGTGCGATGCCCCAGTATGAGCCCGACATGCCGCGAATCCGATGGCGAATCTGGAGAAGCAGCTTAGACCAGATGGTTTCCTGATCGGGGGAAAGGTAACGGTTGCACATGCCGGCATTGTGCCAGTCATTCCCTGCCTTGAGGCTTGATGGGGGAGAGGCGTGTCTGTACCGGGTTCGATGTCAGGGGGGCGTCGGTTCCGGTGTCGTTTTCCGTGGCCTGATGGCTGGCCAGCCAGGCTGTCGGTGTCTGGCCGGTCAGGCGCTGGAAGGCACGGGTCAGGGCGGCATTGTGGCTGTAGCCGGTACGTTCGGCCACCCTGGCTACCGGCATGCCCTGCAACAGCAGGTTCTGGGCCACGGCGATGCGCCAGTCGGTCAGATAGTCCATCGGAGAGAGGCCCATCAGTTCGCGAAAGCGTGCCGAAAAGCGGCTGCGGGACATGCCGGCCTTGTCGGCCAGTTCATCCACCTGCCACGGGGTGGCCGGATCCTTCATCATGTGGCGCAGGGCCTCTCCGATATGCCGGTCTGCCATGCCCCGCAGCAGGCCGATGCTGCCGGGCATCTGTTGCTGGATGCAGCGGAGTACCTGGATGGTGAGGTAGGCACACAGGTACTGGATGGCGACCTGATGACCGCAGGCGCGCTCCGTGCTTTCGCTGAACAGCCGGTCGGCCAGGGCAGCCAGATCGGGTTCGTCGGCCAGCTGCAGTGGCACCATGCCACGCAAGGTGTGTGTGACGGGATTGCGCACGCCCTGACCGAAATCGAAACTGATGCAGAAAATGTCCGCACCGCCTGTATCCAGGGGGGTGATGCTGTGCAGGGTGTGGCCGGGAGAGAGAACCAGCGTGGGCTGTTCGATTGTCAGTTGTCTGCCCTGGGCGTCGGCCAGCAGGCAGCGCCCCTTGCGGATGATGTGCAGATAGCCTTTCCCTTCGTCACGCAGGCTGTTGATGCTGCATAACCGTCCGAGGAAGAAGAGATCCGTGCGAAAGGGGAAGGCGGTGAACAGATGGCTGAGGGCATCCATGAAGGTCAGGGCTGGGTCAGGGCTTTCGGAAAATCCGGCATGAAACCTTGGCCGGGAGGTTGCGGCCGTTCATCGGTGAAAAACGCACGACCGGCGCCTGACGGATCGTTCCGGTTAAAAGATCGGCATGGCGGGGCAACTGAGGGCTCATCCTGAGGGTTAAGGTAACTGTCATGGCGGGTATGGGGTTTCAGACGGGACCGTGCCCGCCGGGCGAGCCCCTTCTGGACCGTGCTGCGTGAACGGCCCAGGCCATCGTGCCGGTTCGGATCGGGGTCGGATCGATCACGCAGCGACAGCCGCTGCATCATTCTCTCCTCCAGACAAAGCCATGTGCAATCACGATCATCAGAAGTCCGACCAGCAAGCCATCAATCATGACCGACGCCAGTTTCTGGGCAATGATGCCATGCTGGCCACCGCAGCGGTGGCTGGCATGATGGGCCTGGCCGGTTCGGCCAGCGCCGCCAGCTCGCCGGCGGAGAAGCAGGCGGCCTACGGAGCCGAGCCAGCGCAATATGGCATGCCTCGCAAGGGCATGAAACTCGATCGAAGCCGGGTGGCGCTGGTCGTCATCGACCCGCAGATCGATTTCCTCAGCCCCAAAGGGGTGGCATGGGGCGCTGTGGGCGAGAGTGTCACGCGCAACGGGACGGTTCCCAACCTGCTTCGCCTGTTCAAGGCGGCCAAGAAGGCCGATATTCCGGTGGTCGTCTCGCCTCACTATTACTACCCGGAAGACCATCACTGGGCCTTTGGTGGCCCGGGCGAACATTTCATGCATGACAGCGGCATGTTCGCCCGCAAGAGCGCCTATGATCTGAAGGGCTTTGAAGGATCCGGGGCGGATTTCATGCCCGAGTTCAAGCCTTACATTCTTGACGGCAAGACGGTCATTGCGTCGCCCCACAAGATTTTCGGGCCGGAAAGCAATGATGTCGTCCTGCAGCTGCGCAAGCAGAAAGTGGATCAGATCATTCTCGCCGGCATGGCAGCGAACCTGTGTGTCGAATCCCATCTGCGCGAGCTGATAGAGCAGGGTTTTGAGGTGACGGTGGTCAAGGATGCGACTGCAGGCCCGCAGCTGCCCGAGGGTGATGGCTACCTGTCGGCACTGGTCAATTTCCGCCTGATCGCCAACGATCTGTGGACGACGGACGAGACGGTGCGTCAGCTGGGCGTGACGGTCTGATCGCCTGCCAGGATCGAGGGCCTGGAAGAGCCCTCGCCGGGCGTCGCCAGCCGGTGGCGCCATGCCGTGTGAACACGTCGCCGGTGCTTTGCCACCGCCGGTCTGCTCTCAGGGCGACAGCCGTTCCCGGATCCATTGTTCGCCATCGAGGCGGTACTGGATGCGGTCGTGCAGCCGGCTGGGGCGGCCCTGCCAGAATTCGACGAGGCGTGGGGTGACGACGTAGCCACCCCAGTGGGGTGGGCGGGGGACATGCAGCGGATGGCGGGCGCCGACGAGGGCGGCGCGGGCCATCAGGTCGGCCTTGCTGGACAGGACCTCGCTCTGGTGGCTGGCCCAGGCGCCGAGACGGCTGGTGTAGGGCCGGCTCTCGAAATAGGCATCGGACTCGGCTTCCGGGAGTTTTCCGATGCTGCCTTCGACGCGCACCTGCCGCTCCAGTTCGGGCCAGAAGAAGGTGAGGGCCACGTGCGGGTGACGGGCGATGGCCCGGCCCTTGCGGCTCTGGTAGTTGGTGAAGAAGACGAAGCCCCGATCGTTGACCTCCTTCAGCAGGACGATGCGGGCATTGGGGTGGCCGTGCTCATCGACCGTGGCGACATTCATGGCGGTGGGTTCGTGCACCTGGGCATGCAGGGCGGCGTCCAGCCACTGACGGAACTGTTCCAGCGGCCGGTCGGCGCATTCGGTTTCGGACAGTGCCTGCTTGCTGTAGTCCTGGCGGATGTCGTGCAGGTCGAGTGTGCTCATGGTGCAGTTCCTCGTGATGGCTGACGCTATTGTGCACCCGCCTGATCGGGGAGGGGTGCGCGCCGTCTGGCGGCCGATGCGGGGTCTGCGGTCTGTGCCGTGAGCAGGGCGGGCGCCGTGCCCCGGCCGGTCCGGTCCGGGGCAGTGGTGGGCGGCACGCCGATGGGGCTGGCACCTGCGGTGCGGCTCATGCCCGGCAGGGCGCCGCCGTCCAGGTCATTTCAGCGTTCCAGGTGCAGGAACTGCATGTGGCGCTCGTACTGGTTGAGGATGTCGCCGATGATCTGGTCCTTGCTGTAGCCGACCAGGTCGTATTCCTGGCTGCCCTCGCGCAGGAAGACTTCGGCGCGCCAGTAGCGTTCGTGTTCGTCGTCCGGATCGAGGTTGGAGGCCTGGCCCAGGGCAAAGACGGGCATCAGGGCCGAGACCAGATGCACCTGGTAGATGAAGTCGACTTCATCGCCGTGCAGCACTTCCAGGGTCAGGCAGTGGTTGTCGTCGTCCTGGCTGACGTGGGTCTGCACGCCCTGTTTTTCCAGCTCCTGCTGCACTTCCTTCATGGCGGGCAGCAGGGTACTGTTCATGAAGCGCAGGACCTGGGGCCGGCTGGGAAAGTTGAGGATGCGGCCGAGGCGGTCTCGCCAGCTGTGGCCGGGTTGCAGGGCGGGCGGGGCCATGTCGATGGTGCTGGCCTTGCGCTTGTTGCCTTCCTGGCGCAGGCTGTAGGCCATGGCGATCATGTAGATGACGAGCACCAGCGAGAACGGCAGGCCGGCTGCCACCGAGACGGATTGCAGCGCGCCGAAGCCGCCGGAGAACAGCAGGCCCAGGGTGATGAGGCCGGTGGCGGCGGCCCAGAACAGGCGCAGCCAGACGGGGGCGTCATCGCCCGAGCCCAAGCCCTTGCTGGAGAGGTTGGCCAGCACCAGGGCGCCCGAGTCGGCCGAGGTGACGAAGAAGATCAGGCCGATGATGACGGCAAAGAAGGACCAGACACCGGGCCAGGTGTAATGCTCGAACAGTGCAAACAGCCCCATGGCCGGGGTTTCGAGGGCGACCCTGGCCAGCTCGGGGTCGCCGTCGACCAGGGCGATGCCGCTGTTGCCGAAGATCGAGAACCAGGCAAAGATGAAGCCCAGCGGGATGAACATCACGCCGAAGACGAACTCGCGCAGGGTGCGCCCGCGCGAGATGCGGGCGATGAACAGGCCGACGAAGGGGGCCCAGGCCACCCACCAGGCCCAGAAGAAGATGGTCCAGGCGGATTTCCATTCGGCGCCCTTGGCACCTTCGTAGGCATAGACCTCGAAGGTCTTGCGCGGCAGGGTCTGGAAGTAGTCGCCGATGTTCTGCACCAGTGCATTGAGCAGGAACTGGGTGGGACCGGAAAACAGCAGGGCGATCAGCATCAGCGTGGCCATGCCCATGTTGATCTCGGAGAGCCGGCGCACGCCTTTCTCGACGCCGGACATGGCCGAGAGGCCGGCCCCCACGGTGACGCCGACGATGATGAGCGCCTGCGTGAGCTTGCTGGATTCGATGCCGAAGACATGGCTGAGGCCGGCATTGGCCTGCAGCACGCCGATGCCCAGGCTGGTGGCCAGGCCCAGCAGCGTGCAGACCACGCCAAAGACATCGACGCTGTGACCCAGCCAGCCATCGGCGCGTTTCTGCCCAAATACCGGGACCAGCGCCGAGCGCAGCGCGAGTGGCAGGTGGTGGCGGTAGGCGAAGTAGGCCAGGGCCATGCCGATGAGGGCGTAGATGCCCCAGCCGTGCAGCCCCCAGTGCAGGAAGGTCTGGGCCAGCGCGGCCTGGGCCGCGGCCGGGGTCTGGCCGGGGCCCAGGTTGGGGGTGAGGTAGTGGGTCAGGGGCTCGGAGACGCCGAAGAACAGCAGGTCGATGCCGATGCCGGCCGAAAACAGCATGGCCGCCCAGGCCAGGAAGGGGAAGTCGGGTTTCTCGTGATCCTGGCCCAGCTTGATGTCACCGTACTTGGAGAGGCCCACGTAGGTGGAGAAGATGCCGTAGGCGGCCACGATCAGCATGTAGTACCAGCCGAAGTGGTCGGATACCCAGGCCAGCGCGTGGCCCAGCACCGCTTCGCTGAGGGCGGGAAAGAACAGCGTGAAGGCGATGAGCACCAGCGAGGCGGTGGCCGAGATCAGGAAGACCGTCCGGTTGATGGTGACGGGTGGGGCAGCATGGCCATGGCCCGAGGGGCTGGGTGAAGCAGGGCTCTGCATGGAGTCTCCTTGTGCCGCCTAAAGGCGTCTTGTTGTTGTCGGGATCAGTCGCGTCTGGGCGTGCCTCGTATCGGGGCTCCGTCGGCCACGTGATAGGAGGCATCGGAGGGCGGCAGCGGTTCGCGGCCGCGGATGCGGTCGGCGATCTTTTCGGCCAGCATGATGGTGGTGGCGTTGAGATTGCCGGTGATGATGTCGGGCATGATCGAGGCATCGACGACACGCAGTCCTTCCAGCCCGTGCACGCGGCCCTGGCCGTCGACGACGGCGTTCTCACCCGTGCCCATCGCACAGGTGCACGAGGGGTGGTAGGCGGTTTCGGCATGCTGGCGCACGTAGGCATCCAGCTCGGCATCGCTTTGCAGGTCGTCGGTGGGAGTGATGACCTTGCCGCGGTAGGCGTCGAGTGCGGGCTGGCGGAAGATGTCGCGGGTGATGCGGATGGCGGCCCGGAATTCTTCCCAGTCCTGCGGGTGCGACATGTAGTTGAACAGGATGCTGGGGGCTTCCTGCGGAAAGCCCGAGCGCAGCCTGACGCGACCGCGGCTGGGCGAGCGCATCGAACCGACGTGGGCCTGGAAGCTGTGACTGCTGGCGGCGTTGCGACCGTCGTAGCGCACGGCAATCGGCAGGAAGTGGTACTGGATGTTGGGCCAGGCGAACTTGTCGTGGCTGCGGATGAAACCGCCGGCCTCGAAGTGGTTGGTGGCGCCCAGGCCCGTGCCCATCAGCATCCATTCCAGACCGATGGCGGGCTTGTTGTACCAGCGGGTGGCGGGGGCGATCGAGACCGGCTGGGTACACTCGTACTGCATGTACAGCTCCAGGTGGTCCTGCAGGTTGTTGCCGACGCCGGGCAGCGCGTGCCGGACGTGGATGCCGGCCTCGTGCAGCCATTCGCCAGGACCGATGCCGGAGCGTTGCAGGATGGTGGGCGAGGCGATGGCGCCGCCGCACAGCAGCACCTCGCGGGCAGCGTGCGAGCGGCGCTTCCTGCCCTGCCAGGTGTAGTCGACGCCGATGGCGCGGGTGCCTTCGAAGACGATGCGGTCGACCAGCGCCCGGGTGCGGATGGCCAGGCCGCTGCGGTCGCGGGCCATGTCGAGGTAGCCACGGGCGGTGGAACTGCGCCGGCCCCGCGGGGTGACGAAGCGGTCCATCGGCCCGAAGCCTTCCTGCTGATAGCCGTTGAGGTCATCGGTGCGCGGGTAGCCGGCCTCGACGCCTGCCTCGATCATCGCCTCGAACAGCGGGTTGACGCCGTGGCGGGCGGTGGTGACGTGGATCGGGCCGTCACCGCCGTGGTAGTCGTTGGGGCCGGCATCGCGGCATTCGGCCTTGCGGAAATAGGGCAGGCAGTCGTGGTAGCGCCAGTCGGCCAGGCCGTCCTTGCGGGCCCAGTGGTCGAAGTCGAGCGCGTTGCCGCGGATGTAGCACATGCCGTTGATGAGCGAGGAGCCGCCCAGCCCCTTGCCGCGGCCACAGTCCATCCGGCGGTGATCCATGTGGGGCTCCGGGTCGGTCTTGTAGGCCCAGTTGTAGGTGGTGCCCTGCAACGGCATGGCCAGGGCGGCCGGCATCTGGGTGCGGAAGTCGAACCGGTAGTCGGGCAGGCCGGCTTCCAGCAGCAGCACCGAGACGTTGGCGTCCTCGGTCAGGCGGGCGGCCAGCACGTTGCCGGCACTGCCGGCGCCGATGATGATGTAGTCGTAGGTGTCGCTTGGGGTCATGGGTCGGGATCGGGGGTGAGGGGCCGGCGCACGGACGCCGGACAAGGTGGCCCGCCCGGGCCGGGGCCGCCGGGAGCCGGGCGGCTGGTGTCAGAACACGGAGGCGAAGTCGCCCAGTTCCACCTGCACCGACTTGGTCTGGGTGTAGTGCATCAGCGTCTGGATGCCGTTCTCGCGGCCGATGCCGGACTGCTTGTAGCCGCCGACCGGCATCGGCGCCGGGGATTCGCCCCAGGTGTTCAGCCAGCAGATGCCGGCCTGGATCTGGCCGATGACCCGGTGGGCGCGTTTGAGGTCGGGGGTGACGACACCGGCGGCCAGGCCATAGGTGGTGTCGTTGGCGCGGCGGATGACCTCCTCCTCGGTGTCGTAGGCCAGGATGCTCATCACCGGGCCGAAGATCTCCTCGCGCACGATCTTCATGTCGTCACGGCAGTCGCTGAAGACCGTGGGGGCGACATAGGCGCCACGGCCCAGTGCACCGTCGGTAAGGCGCTCACCGCCGCAGAGCAGACGGGCACCCTCGGCCTTGCCACTTTCGATGTAAGCGATCACTTTTTCCATGTGCGCGAAGCTGACGAGCGGGCCGAAGTTGGTGGCCTCATCCAGCGGGTCGCCGATACGGATACGGGCCACACGTTCGAGCACGGCTGTTTCAAAGGCCTTCTTCATGGAAGTGGGCACAAACACACGTGTGCCGTTGGTGCAGACCTGGCCGCTGCTGTAGAAGTTGGCCATCAGGGCGATGTCGGCGGCAAGATCGAGGTCGGCGTCGTCGAGGACGATCAGTGGCGACTTGCCGCCCAGCTCCATCGTCACATCCTTGAGGGTGGAGCCGCCGGCCTGGGCCATGACCTTCCTGCCGGTGCTGACGCCGCCGGTGAAGGAGACCTTGGCGATGTCGGGGTGCTGGCTGAGCGCCTCTCCCACCCGCCAGTCACCCTGGACGACGTTGAAGACGCCGGCCGGCACACCGGCTTCGAGGAAGATGTCGGCCAGCAGGGGGGCGCTGAGTGGCGTGACCTCGCTGGGCTTGAAGATCATTGCATTGCCGGCGGCCAGGGCGGGGGCGGCTTTCCACATGGCGATCTGGATCGGGTAGTTCCAGGCGCCGATGCCGGCGACGATGCCCAGCGGCTCCTGGCGGGTGTAGACGAAGCTGGTGTCGCGCAGCGGGATCTGGCGGCCCTCGATGGCCACGGCCAGGCCGGCGTAGTACTCGATGACGTCGGCGCCGGTGACGATGTCGACGGCCAGGGTCTCGCTCAGGGGCTTGCCGGTGTCGCGGCTCTCGATCCGTGCCAGCTCGTCGTTGCGGCTGCGCAGGAGGGCGACGGCCTTGCCGAGGATGCGGCCACGCTCGACCGGGGCCAGGGCGGCCCAGGCCGCCTGGCCCTCACGGGCGCTGGCGACGGCAGCGTCGATGTCGGCAGGCGTGGCTGCCTGGACCGTGGCCAGCACCTCGCCGGTGGCGGGGTTGATGGTGTCGAAGACATCGGCATCCGGACGGGCGGGCACATGGCGGCCGCCGATGTGAGAGCTGAGAAGGTTCATGCGGTCTCCTGGTGGGTGAGAGCGGGACGCTGTCGGGGGACGGCGCCGTGAATCGTGTGCCGTGGCCGGTGCAGGCCCGGGGCACCTGCTGGCGGCCGTGCGGCCAGCCGGGGGCTGGATGGCCGGTAGGGAAGGCTGCCCGGCTTCCTGACGGGCTGGGGCCGGCTGGCGGAGGCGCCCGGTGCTCCCGGCGGGCCGAAGCAGGTGGCCCGCCCGCAGGCTGGCGGACTGCCTGGGCTGCTCCGAAGGCGGCTGTACGGGCCAGACCGGCGGCCCCGATACGGCGTGAAGAGCGGGCTGGCAAGGGATCGGCCATGTCCGGTGGGCTGTGGGCGCCTGCCGGGCAGGACGCCAGGTTGCCGGCGCAGCCAGGCCGACGCAGGCCGGGACCGGTCCGTCAGCCTGGCTGCGCCCGTGCGCCCCTGCCGTGCACCCCTGGATTGCAGGCCTGCCGCGGTTCCGGGGAGGCTGCCCTGTGCACCATCGCGGGCGGCATGCACGCCGTGCGGCGACCCGGCCCGGAGCATCGGCAGGCCGCTGGCCGAAGTCATGATGCCGTGTTTCAGGGGGGTTTGTTGCAATACCGAGGCAGTTTGTAGTGGCATTGTGTGCCCAGCCCTGGTGGTGGGGCGCGGGTGTCATGGCTGACTGGCCACGGGTTTCCCCTGATTTGCGTGCGCACCGACCGGGTCGGAACATCCGGGGGCGTCCTGCCGCCGGTCACCCCTGTTTTCCGGCGTCCGGCATGACGCAACACGCATCTGACGGGCGGTCGGCGTCGTACAATCGCCGGCATCATCCTGTCGTCGGCTGCCTGCAACAGGGGGCTTGCCGATGCCTGCAGCCGTTGTTCACCCGATCTCCTTGGGCCTTGCCCCCGGCCCTGTTGCCACGAGTCTCATCATGAAAATCATGCGCACGGTTCTTGCTGGTGTTGTCCTTGCTGTTGCCGCATCAGGCGCCCAGGCCCGCCCCTGGGCCGACATCCAGAAAAGCGGCACGCTGATCGCCGCCACCGGCGGTGACCTGAAGCCCTTCAACTACTTCGAGGGCAAGAAGCTGACCGGCTTCGAGGTGGAGCTGACCGACGCCATCGCCCAGCGCATGGGGCTGAAGGTCGAGTGGAAGGTGCTGAGCTTCGATTCGCTGCTGGCCGGCCTGCAGCGCGATCGCTGGGATCTGGCGATCTCCTCGCATGGCGTGACCGAGGAGCGGGCCAGGGTCGTGGACTTCTCCGACAACCACTATTGCGGTGGCGCCACCATAGTGGCGAAGGACCCGGCCATCAGCCGGAAGGCCGACCTGGCCGGCAAGACCGTGGCCGTGCAGACGGGCACCACCTTCCTCGCAGCCATGCAGCAGGACAAGTCGATCGGCTCGGTGCGCAACTTCCCGCAGGACCGTGATGCCCGCGCCGCGGTCGTCAGCGGCCGGGCCGATGCCTGGGTGACGGACAAGTTCGTGGCACTGGAGGCGATCAAGCTGATCCCCGAGGCCGGCCTGAAGATGGGTGAGCAGCTCTTCGTCGAGCGGATGGCCGCTGCCGTGGCCAAGGGCAACACCGAGCTGCTGGCGGCCTTCAACAAGGGGCTGGCCGAGGTGATGGCCGACGGCACCTACGAGAAGATCTCGAAGAAGTACTTCGACGCCGACATCCGTTGCCAGGCCGAGTGAGGCTGCCCCGATCCCTGCTGACCCTGCGCCCCCGCCACCATGATTGATCTGTTTGCGAAGTGGCCGGCTGGCTGGTCCCGTCAGGGGCGCAGCACGCTGGCGATCGCCCTGGGCGTGGCCCTGTTGATGCTGGTGCTCTCCTTCATCGACGTGCCGCTGGCCCACCTGCCCGAGCCGATCGGCTCCAGTGCCGAACAGTTTGCCGAGGGCAGCCGCACCACGGTGATGCTGACGCTGGTCTCGGGGGTGTTCGGCCTGCTGCTGGGCGTGCTGGGGGCGCTGGGGCGGCTCTCGCGCGTGGCACCGGTGCGCTGGCTGGCCTCCTTCTACATCTGGGTCATCCGCGGCACACCGCTGCTGGTGCAGGTGCTTTTCGTGTTTCTGGCGCTGCCCGAGCTGGCGCCCTGGCTGAAGCTGAGCGATTTCAGCTCGGCCTGCGTGGCGCTGGCCTTCAATGCCGGCGCCTACAACGCCGAGGCCATCCGGGCCGGCCTGCTGGCCGTGCCGAAGGGACAGACCGAGGCGGCACGTTCGCTGGGGCTGTCGAAGTGGTACACCTTCAGGGACGTGGTCTTCCCGCAGGCCTTCAAGATCAGCCTGCCGGCCCTGGTCAACAACTTCATCGCGCTGCTGAAGGATTCCTCACTCGCCTACGCCATCGGCGTGGTCGAGCTCACCAACGTGGCCAACCGCATCCAGTCGGCCACCTTCCAGCCCATCCCGGCGCTGGTCACGGCAGCCGTCATCTACCTGGTGCTCACCACGGTGCTGACGCAGATTTCCACGGCGGTGGAGCATCGGATGGATGTGGAGGATCGGCGCGCATGAGCGATCAGGAAAAATTGCAGGACCAGAAGCCGCTGATCGTCGTGCGCGATGTCTGCAAGGCCTTTGGCCCGCACCAGGTGCTGAAGGATGTCAGTGCCGATTTCATGGCAGGCGAGGTGGCGGTCATTGTCGGCAGTTCCGGCTCGGGCAAGAGCACCTTCCTGCGGATGCTGAACCGGCTGGAGACGCACGACAGCGGCCGGATCACCATCGACGGCATCCAGGTCGACGACAACCGGCAGCATCTGGACGAGCTGCGCAAGGAAGTCGGCATGGTCTTCCAGCAGTTCAACCTGTTCTCCCACCTGACGGTGCTGGAGAACCTGACCCTCGCGCCGCGCCGGGTCCGGAAGCTCTCGAAGGCCGAGGCCGAGGAGCGGGCCATGACGCTCCTGAAGCGCGTGGGCCTGGCCGAGCATGCCCACAAGTACCCCTTTGCCCTCTCGGGCGGCCAGCAGCAGCGTGTGGCCATCGCCCGGGCGCTGGCCATGCAGCCGCGGGTGATGCTCTTCGACGAGCCCACCTCGGCACTCGACCCCGAGATGGTGCAGGAGGTGCTGGACGTGATGCGCCAGCTCGCGGCCAGCGGCATGACGATGCTGGTCGTCACGCACGAGATGGGCTTTGCCCGCGAAGTGGCCGACCGCGTGATGTTCTTCGACGAGGGCCGCATCGCCTTCCAGGCTCCCCCGGCCGAGTTCTTCGGCTGCCAGCACGACCACGCACGGGTCAAGGGCTTTCTCAGTCGGGTGATGAGTCACTGAGGGGCGGGCTTTCTGGCGGCCGGCATGAGGGAGCGTTTCCGGTGCCGATGGTGATGTACCCCGATTGATCGGCAGGTGGCTCACGGGTAGCCGCCATGTGCATGAATCAATGAGGAGAAAGAGAGGAGATCCACGTGGCAAGGGGGAAGACCGCGGAAGTGCCGGACGAAGACCGTTTGCGCATCATCAAGCAGACCGTCATTCTGGCCATGTTCACGGATGATGAACTCTTCGATCAGCTGGTGCTCAAGGGCGGCAATGCGATGGATCTGATTCATCAGACCCATGCTCGGGCTTCCGTGGACGTGGATTTCTCCATGAGCGGAGATCTGGATAAGGAGGCTGTTCGGCCCCGCATCGAGCGGGCGCTGAAAGAAAGGTTCGCAGAGCAGGGGTATCTGGCCTTTGACATTTCCATGAGGGAAAAGCCGCGCAGCGGGTTATCCGAGGATCTGGCCCGGTTCTGGGGTGGCTACGAGATTGCATTCAAGCTCATTTCTCAGGTCAGAGCCAGAGAGCTCAAACAGGATCGGGAGGCGATGCAGCGGGAGGCGATCCGTCTGGCGGGTGTCAGCACGAGGTTTACCATCGATATCAGCCGTCATGAATATACGGAGGGCAAGCAGGCTTACGAAATCGAGGGCATGACCATCTTCGTTTACCCGCCGGCCATGATCGTTTGTGAAAAACTGCGGGCCATCTGCCAGCAGATGCCGGACTATGGCCCGGTGATCGGGCGTGACGGTGCCGGTTCCCAGCGAGCGCGAGACTTCATCGACATTCATGTCCTGCTGAATGACCCCCGTTTCCGGGTGGATCTTGCCGATCCAGGTGTTCAGGACATGCTGCGCAAGGTGTTTGAGGCCAAGCGTGTACCGCTGGGGTTGCTGGGCAATATCCGGGAGACCAGGCTCTTTCATGGCACAGGTTATCCGGGAGTGAAGGCGACCATGCGACCAGGCGTGCCTGTTTTCCCCTTCGATACTTACTTCGACGCTGTCCTGGATGCCTGCAAGGCTTTAGAACCCCTCTGGCACGTATAGGCGCCAGCGTTCGTCATAGCGGTTCTTTCCCATGGCATGAGTGAGGTAGAAGTCCTGCTCCCTGGGGTAGCTTCGGAACAGCTCGATGGCGCTGGCCCTGTAGCCGGCGCGTTCCAGGTAGAAACCGATGGCCTGGTGATAGGGGTAATGGGGTTTCAGCCTCTTGTAGAGGGCGTTCATGGCATTGACGGAGACCCTGCCCAGGGCGGCCTCGAAGGCCTTGGCCACTTCATGAACACCTCCGGCATAGACGGGGCGGATGACGATATCGATCAGCGTGCGTTCCAGACTGGTATAACGCAGATCAAGAGGCCGCTGGCCTCCCAGATTGACCTGATCGCTGATGATGCCGGCCCCCTCATGGGCCATGGCATCCAGCAACACGACACGAACCCCCTCTTCCGGCACATCCGCCTGGTTGGTGGACTCCCTCATTGGCTTTCTGAAACTGGCGTCGATGTCAGCCTGACCGAGAAGAGGTAAGGCTTTGGGGGCACCCCGTTTCTTTTCCTGGCTCAGATAGAGTGTTTTGGGCACCTGCTCGGTCAGACCGTGCAGGCGAACAGCCGTGTAGTGGCTGTAGTAGCTGCCGGGTACGAGCTGAAGCAGTGTTTCCATCAGCGGAACCCTGCCCCAAGTGTAGCCCCTGATGGGACGTCGCACCAGATCAATGCTGATCTGGTGAAGCGCAGACTGCTCACGCAGGAAGTCGACAAAGACCTTCTGTGTCTCTTGCTTGCTCAAACGCCAGAACCTTCGGTTTTTGCGAACAATATCCTGAAGCGCTGCTTCGCTGAGCACAGACGGACCTTCGGAAAAGGATCGTTCGATATCCGGCAGAGCGATCTTCAGTCGTTCAGTCATGTGCCATTAAAGTATCGTAAAGGCGTTAACGCCTTTACGATACCATTTTGAACTTGTTTTGTCAAGAGGGTAAGTAATTGAATCCATTGATAATCCTGTTGACATGACAAGGTTTTTGTATTACATTAACAGGGCGTTAACGCCCTGTTAATGCTTATATGATGTGTGCCAGATATCGTACGGGGGGTGACTTGATTGCCCATGCTGCCAGCACTTCATGACGTTCTTCGGGCGGCTGCAGGGCCGGCTTCATGTGCCAGCTGGCAGCATGTGCTGGACGGCTTTCATCAGCCTCCTGATCGTGGTCTTTCGGATCGGAGGATCCTGGGCCAGTGCCATCAAACTATCTGTCAGGGCTTCGGCTATCCGCTGCTGACGTGGGCCGATGGCAGCCCATCGCGTTGCTGCAGGCCGTCGCGGGATGGGAGCAGGCTCAAGCGCGGATGCGTCTTGCGATGAGGCGTCATTGCCAGCTGCTTGAAGGAGTCCACCGAGGAGACGTACAATTGATAATCAAGTGTACGTCAGTCTGTTCATGCAAACCAAGCTCACCCTGCGGCTGGATGCCGAGCTGATTGCCATTGCCAAGGCGCAGGCCCGGCGCAATGGCAAGTCGCTGTCGGCTTTTGTGGCCGACTATTTTGCACAGTTTGCGCCGCCACCCGAAGCGTCTTCACTGTCCCTGCCGCCCATCACATCGTCGCAGGTGGGCGTGCTGAGAAAAGGCAACGCTGCTCCCCTCGATGAGGCCGATTACCGGCGCCATCTGGAGGACAGATACCTGTGAGCCTGCTGCTGGATACCAACGTGATCCTGGATGTCTGGTTGCAGCGAGAACCGCATGTCGAGGACAGTGCGCGGGTGATGGCGCTGGTGGAAGAAGGCGAGGTTCGGGCAAGCCTGTGTGCCACCACGCTGACCACGCTGTTCTATCTGGGGCAGCGCGTCCTCGGTGCGGATGGGGCCCGTCGTCAGATCGAGGCATTGCTCAGGCTGTTCTCGGTGGCGCCGGTGAATCGGGCGGTGCTCAGCGAGGCACTGGGCAGCCGGTTCGCCGATTTTGAAGATGCGGTACTGCATGAAGCGGCGCGCCATGCGGGCTGTCAGGCGATCATCACCCGCAACACGGCCGATTTTGCCAGCGCATCACTGCGCATCCACACGCCAACCCAGTATCTGCAAATGCACCGGATGAGCCTGCATGAGAAAGCAGCCCGGTATCGTTCAGAGGGCTGAGGGAGATCCAGAAAAGGCCAGGGGCGACGACACTTCTGGCTGCGCCAGAGCCTGTGCCGGTTCTGAACTGAGGTCTCTCTGCTGCGGGCAGGACAACGCCCACGTCAAGGTGTTTTTCTGTCGGGTGATGAGTCACTGAGGGGCGGGCTTTCCGCCAGTTCATGTTGGCCAGTCAGGACGGGAGCGAGATCACCCGCGCGAGGCGCCTCGTCAGCATGTGGCCAGTGTGGGGGGCGAATCAGCACATGACACGTTCCATCATGACCGTCATGCGCCGGCTGCCAGCTGGCAGCAGTGCTGGACGGTTTTCATCAGCCTCCTGATCGTGGCCTTTCGGATCGGAAGATCCTGGGCCAGTGCCATCAGGCTGTCAGCCTGGGTCAGCATCCGATCGATGATGGCTTCGGCACGCTGGCGGGGTATCGAGCTTTCTGCCGCCAGTTGCAGCAGGTGGTCGCGTGTCACCTGGCTAGCCTCTCCACAGACATCCATGTGGTGCTGTCCTCTGGGCCCCTCGCTGAACGTCAGGTCGAAGGCAGGGGCCAGGTGCCAGTGTCCGTCCGAAGACAACCGCCAGGCGACATTCTTGGGGTGGTCGTCACGATTGTGAAACAGTACGTTGAAGACGGTGCGTTCGTAGGCGCGCTCTACTTCGTGTTCTGAACGGCACAAGGCGCGTGTTGCACGCAGGAAACTGGTGTAGTCCGCGCTGCCGGGCAGACGGAAGTCGATGTGCAGCAGACCCGCCAGGCTGTGGATGGGCACCCGCAGGCCGTCTTCGCGGTCGAAGCGCGCCGTGCCAAAGGCTGACAGGCGGGGGGACAGGTCAAACACCTGGCTGTCGGGAACCTCCAGTCCGCACCGGCGTGCCAGCAGCATGTAGAGCTGTTCCAGAGCGCAGACTTCCTTGTGTTCGCCCTGGGCCGGAAACTTCACCAGCCACGGTTGTGCGGAGGCTTCGGGGACGGTGCTGATACGCCTGCTGTCCGGGTTGTACCAGACCAGCGCCTTGGGACGGGCACCCTGGGGTGAGCCGCCCAGGGTGCCCAGTTCGCGCAGGGCTGCGTCGGCCTCTCCACGCAGGGTGCGTGCACTTTCTTCGGCCAGGGCCAGCAGACTCCAGTCCGGGATGGGGGTATCGGCCGCCGTATCGGGCACGAATCGCAAGGCCCCCATGCCTCGATCGCCGATAAAGGCCAGTCGATCCAGCGGACCCGGGTGGCGCACACCTTGTTGACGGAAGAGGCGGTCCATCAGCAGCAGGCCCCAGCCGTCGGGCAGGCTGTCGGCCACCAGACCGGGCAGGTGATGCTGGTGGGCCGGAAAACCGCCCATGACGCCTGCGCCCAGCTTCAGCCGCAAGGGCGATAGCATCATGCCCCGGGCCAGAGCCTGTGCTGACCATGAAAAGAGGATGTCATGGCCATCGTCGAGCAACTCTCCCAGCAGCCAGTCCTCGCCCCAGCCACAGTAATGGACGAATATCTTCTTCACGGGAGGCTCCTGCGTCGGGCGCTGCGGCGTGGTGCGCGCTGGCGCTCGCGTGCGCTCAGGATGCGTTCGGCTTCGGCCAGGGTTCGTCGCCGAGGCAGGAACAGCGGATCCAGCTGATCGGTGAGGCCGAGAGCCACGGCCACGCGCACGACGGTTTCGAGGGAGGACTGGCCGTTGCGCTCCAGCTTGCGCACGGCACCCAGCGACAACCCGGCCATGATGGCCAGCTCCTGCTGGCTGAGTGCCTGCAGCAGCCGCTGCGTGCGCAGGCGTTCGCCCAGCGTTTGCAGGATCTCGGCATGAGAGGCCAGGATAAAGTCCATTTTGATGATGTTTAAGCCGGAAATTTGACTTTAACCGACATTTTAGTGGTGTTTATCCCGGCTGTCCTGGTCAGTCACTGCTCACGCTGTTCCATTTGGGGCTTCCTGTCCAGACGCGCCAGAATCGACAGCGCCAAGTTGGGATCGCCCTGGGCGGCCATGGCGCGGAACCGACTCTCGGCATCGAAGGCGGCAATCGCCTGCACGTTCAGTTCTTCCTCCAGTTTGTTCACGCTCAGGCCTCGGCTCTTCGCCAACAGCTTCAGGCGTTGCGCAGTGTCATCCGGCAGGCGGATCGTCAGGGTGCTCATGGTGTTCAGGCACGCTGGCGTTGTGGGCCGCTTGCCTCGGCACTTTCCAGGGCATCTTCCATCAGCATCAGCACGCGGGCGGCGTCGCTGCGGATCTGGATGGCGATGCCGGTGGAGGCATCGAGCCGGCGCATCAGCCAGGGGTTGATCTGGGTTTCGAAGGGATCGGGGAGGATGGCGCGCTCGCCGAGTGAGCCGGCCGGGGTGGCGTCGCCGATGACGTTGGCCAGAGGGACACCGGCCAGTTTGCGCTCGATGCGGTCGACGGCAAAGGCCAGGGCTTCGCTGGCTTCGGGGATGTTGAGGCGGTCGCGCCGCAGCACCAGCAGGGATTTGACGGCGCTCAGCTGCGCCAGCAGCTGATAGCAGTGTACCTGCATGTGTTGCAGGGCTTCGACCGGCGGGCGCACGGCGCGTGGCTCGGAGAGCGAGCGCTGGGTGGCCTGCACCAGGGCCGACAGGCTGTCGAAGGCTTCACGGCGGGCGAGGCGCCATTCCAGTTCGGGGGTGGATTCGACGGAACCCAGCTGCGCAGGATCAAGAGCCAGGCGGGCGTGGCGCAGCTGGGCATCGAGGGTGCGGCGGACCACGGCCGGGATCTGGCCACGCTCCCACGAGGGCAGGATGTAGCAGAAGGCCCAGGCGACGGCCGCGCCGATGATGGTGTCGGCCAGGCGCTCGAACAGGGTGAAGGCGGCGGTGTATTCGCCATAGCCGACCAGGTGGGCCTGGATCAGGCCCAGCACGGTGCCGGCTACCGAGGTGATGAGGTAGCGGCGCTGGGCAAAGCTGTGGGCGATGCTCTGGGACAGCATCATCACCACCACGTAGACGATCAGGCTGGGGTGCAGGGCCATCAGGCCCATCGCCAGGGCGCAGCCGAACAGTGTGCCGGCCACGCGCTGGTTGCGGCGCTCCAGTGTCTGCGACAGGCTGCCGCGCAGCACCTGTGCGACCGTCAGCAGGATCCAGTAGGGGTGGCTGCCCCCCCAGGGCAGGTTGACCGAGATGGCATAGCCGACGGCGATGGCCAGGGCGGCGCGGATGGCGTGACGCAGCTGCGGGGTCTTCCAGCTCCAGACCGACAGGATCGGCCCCCAGGACCAGGCGGTGGGGCTGACGAACATCTGCCATTTGGCGCGGACCACGGCCAGATTGGGGGTCTGTTCACCGCGGGCGGTACCTGAGAGGCGCAGGATTTCGTCGTTGATGTGGCCGATGCGGTGGGCAATGCCGCGCACCAGCATGGCAGGGGTGGGGCCAAGCACCATGCCACCGGCTTCGGCATCGCTGATCGAGCGGATGGTGGCGATGCGGTTGCGGCGATCGATGGCCGGGCGGGGGCGGTAGCCCAGTACCAGTGCATCGGCGATGGCCGTGACTTCATCGGCCAGCTCGTCCAGTATCCGCCGCATCTGCGCCAGCGCATGACGATGGCGGGGATGGGTGCGCAGGGTCTCCAGATCCAGCTCGCTGGCCAGCAGGTTGTCGCGGATGTCGAAGACGATCACCAGCATGCCGGCCAGCCGCTGCCGGTAGGGGGTACGGGGCGATTCGAGGACCACGTCGCGGGCGGCCTGCATCTGTTCGGCCAGGGCGGCCTGTGCGCGCAGCAGTTCACCCAGGAGCGCGTCGTCGGCCTGACGGTCCTCGGTCCTGCGGTGCTGGAACTGCCGGGCCTCGGTGCGGATCAGGCTGGCGAGCGAGGCCAGCGTCTCGGCCACCATCAGGGCGCGGTAGCGGGCATTGAGGGCCAGGTTGGCGAGGGTGGCCCACAGCACGTACAGGCCCGCGCCGGTGGCAAAGTAGGTGGTGGCGCGCAGCGAGGGGGAGAGGCCGGGTTCGCCATGCGTGGCCATCGAGAAGATGGCGGTCAGCATCAGTCCCATCGCCACCTGCACGCCGCGCTTGCCCCAGGCCATGGCCAGAAAGGCCAGGAAGGCCAGCACCGTCAGGAAGATCCCCAGCTCCAGTGGATGGCCATTGAGCATCTGCACGGCGTAGAACACCGGGATGCCGAAGAGGAAGGCCGGCAGCAGGCTGCGCAGCTTGCCGCGGCGCGGACCGACGACATCGCTTGGGGTGGCGGCGATGACGCCGACCGTGGCCACCGAGGCCGCATAGGCGCCCAGCCAGTGGTCGACCAGCAGCGAGATGCAGAACAGGCCCAGGCCGGCGGTGATTCCGTTGGTGACGTAATGGCTGAGCAGGATGCGCAGGACGTCGCGCAGGCGGGAGGCGGGTTTCATCGGGGGCAGCAGGGCTGGCCCGCCCGGCCGGGGTCCGGAGGGAGCTGAACGGGTGTTCGTGGAGGTGGCCCCGCTGATTGGGGCAAGGCCCTTCCACGGGAGGTGTTCAGCCTCCCCGGAGGTGATCGGTCAGGCGGGTGATGGGAGCGAGATCGGCCACGCCGGTGGGGCGCACCACGGTGGCCTGTACCTGGCCATCGTGCAGCAGCACCAGGGTGGGCCAGAGCCTGACGCGGAACGAGCGCCCGAGCGGCCGGCCGCGGCCATCCTCGATGCGCAGGTGCCTGAGACCCGGGCGGAGGCCGATGGCCTGGGCGATGGCGGGCTGGGCGGCCACGCAGTGCGGGCAGCCGTTGGCGCCAAATTCCAGCAGCAACCAGCCACGGGCGGCGTCGACATCGGCGCGGCCGAGGGTCTCGGGCAGATAGGGGTGTGTTCCGGTCATGGCGTTATTGTGGCAGGATGTCTGGTTTTGGTGCGACGGGATTCATCGAATATGGCTATTGCGCAAATCTTTCGTCCGGCACCGCCCGAAGGGGCGCGGCAGCTGTTTTTGCTGCTGGGTGATGCCGGTGCACCCTGGCAGCAGCTTTCGCCGCTGGGTGATGCCCTGGCCCAGGCCTTTCCGCACGCGGCCATCGTCATCCTGCAGGGGCCGCATGCGCTGGCCGAGGGGGGCTGCTGGCTGGTGACGGATGACGAGACCGAGCCGCAGGCGCTGGCACTGGCGACGCTGACGCAGGCCGGGCTGGACGCTGCCGTCGAGCGGGCGCTGCCGGGCTGCATCGGCAGCATCCGCGCCTGGCAGGCCCAGATGAAGGTCCTGCCCGAGGCGACGGCGCTGATCGGGGTGGGCGAGGGTGCGGCGCTGGCGCTGGCGGCTGCGCTGGCGGGTGCGGGTGACGGGCATCCGGTGTGCGGGCGTGTCAGTACGCTGGGGGGGCGCTTTGCCAGCCTGCCGGATGAGGTGGCGCCCACGTTGCTGGTGCACTTGCTGCATGGCAAGGCCGACGAGCGGGTGCATTTTGGCGAAACGGTGCGCACGGCCGAGGCACTGGTGAAGCAGGGAGGTGACGTGGTGGCCGACATCGTGCCGCACGAGGGCAGCCAGCTGGGCGAGGAACTGATCGGCTGGCTGCTGGACCGTTTGCAGAAGCGCGTGCCGCAGCACGTGTGGAAGGCGGCGATGAAGGTGGTGGACGACGACGAGGCCAACCGTTGCGGCTGAGTGCGGTCGGCGATCGGGCCATGCTGCCCTGAGGGGGCGTGCCGGCTTGAATGGCCTCCGGGTTTTGGCTATGCTCGGCCTTCCTGCCCGGAACCGAGTCCCGAACGATGTCGCTGCTTCAAGATACGCCCGTCACGCCGGCACGGCCCGATCTGGCCAAATACGTGCTGCCGGGGCTGGTGCTGCTGAACCTGCTGCTGCTGGCTTCGCTGGCCGGCTGGATGCCGGTGGTGTTTGGCGATCAGCCCGACCCGGCCCGGATGGCACGGCAGATCGATGCCGACCGGGTGAAGGTGGTGCCGGCCAGCGCGGCCGACACCGGGGACACCGACAAGCCGGGCCAGTCTGGCCAGGCCGGGCGGCAAGGTGGCCGCTCCTGAGGCGCCGGACCGGACGGGGCTGCCGGTGATGGCCTGAGGTTCAGGTCTCCATTCAGGCCCCCAGCCTGATGCGTTCGTGCCAGCGGCCGATGGTGACTGCGTCCACCACCTCGAAACCCTCGCGTCCCGGCTGGGCCAGATCGCGCATCGCGGTGGCCACCAGCTCCACCGGCGTCGGCCGGAAGCGCTCCAGCGGCCCGATCAGCAGCGGCCGCAGCAGGCGTCCGGCCCGCAGGGCCATCTCCTCGGCCTTGCGCGCTTCCTGGCGTTCGCCATCCAGCACCGAGGGCCGCATCGCCACCAGATGGGGCAGCCCCAGATCGCGCAGGGCGTCTTCGGTCTCGCCCTTGGTGCGCAGATAGAAGTTGTTGGTGTCGACCCGGGCGCCGGCACTGCTGACGAAGATGAAGTGCTGGCAGCGGGCGCGTTGCGCCAGCCGCCCCAGCGTCAGGACCAGATCATGATCGACGGCCCGGAAGGCGGCCTGGCTGCCGGCCTTGGCCATCGTCGTGCCCAGGGCGCAGAAGATGGTGTCGATCTGGAAGTCCGGGGTCCAGTCATCCAGCCGTGAAAAGTCGATCTCGGCCACCTGCAGGCGCGGGTGCTGCAGGGAGAGCGGCCGGCGGCTGAGCACGATCACCCGCTCGAAGCGCGGGTCTTGCGGCAGCTGGCTGCACAGGGTGCTGCCGATCAGGCCGGTGGCGCCGGCCAGCAGGGCGATGCGGCCGGGGGTCGGTGTGGTGTCGTCGGTGGTGTGGGCGGCCAGGGGGGCTGCGGCAGGGGCGGGCGTATCCGGGAAGGCTGCGGGCGCCATGAGCGATGGGTATGCAGAGAGGGTGGAGGTTGGGGTGATTATGCCTTGACATCCCGGCGCCCTGCCGGACGCCGGGGGCAGGCTGGGGCCATGGATGCAGCTGCCGGTGGTGCCTGGCCCTGGCCCCGCGGTGCCGAACAGCCCGGGCGCGCCCGTTGCGGTTGCGGGCCGGCCCGATGGCCTGCCCTTGGGGCCTCAGCCGCGCTTGCGGGGCCTGGGCGCGGTCTGGGCGGCGGATGCGGTTCTGCCGGTCTGGGCTGTCTTGCCGCGGGGGCGCTGGGCGGGCCGTGCACGGGCGGGGGAGGCATTTTCGGCAGCACCCGCATCCGTGGCTGCTGGCGCCTGTGCGGTGGCGCTGCCCGACGCGGCGGTTTGCTGATCCTGAGCGTTTGCCGCTGCATCGGTGGTGTCGGCACCGGCTGCGCTGTGGGCAGGGGCCGGCCAGGGCAGATGCTGGAACGGCGTGTTCAGGAAGGGGTTGCCGGGAAAAGGGGCAGGGGCGGCGCCGGCAGATGGTGTGTCTGGTGCAGCACCGGTGGCGCAGGGCTGGCCGACAAAGGGGTTGGCGGTGAAGGGGTTGCTGGCCAGCGGATTGCTCTGGAAGGGGTTGCCCGGAAAAGCCCCGCCCTGGAAGGGGTTGGGGCCAAAGGGGCTGGCTGGCAGGGGCGGCATGCCAAAGGGGTTGGGCGGAAAACCGCCGGGCAGCGGGAACGGAAAGCCCGCTGGCAACAGGCCTGTGGCCTCCGGGGCGGCGGCTGCCTCGGCCGGCCCGCTGGTGTGGCTGGCGGCACTTGATGAAGTGGGGGCCTGCCCGCTGGAGCCGGCATGGCTGGGCGGCACGGCGTGGCCCGGGGCGCTGGCGGCGTCGGGGTGGGGCTGCGCGGGGGAGCGTGCGGCCTGTGCGGCGGCCGGGGCCGCGGGCGCTTCGGGCGCTGCCGGTGTGGCGGCTGCATCGCCCGCCGGCCCTGTGGCCTGGGCGGCACTGCGGAAGGCCGAAGAGAGGTCTTGGAAGGCTTGCAGGCTGGCGCGCTGCATTTCCAGCGTCTGGATGGTGCCGCGCAGCAGCGTCAGGTTGAAATCCAGCCAGTGCTCGACGGTGCGCAGATCGGCGATGCGCTTGTCGAGTTCGGCGGGGTCCATCATCGGCTGAAAGGGCGAGCTGCCCTGCCAGGCCTGCTGAAAGGGGTTGAAGGCGTTGAACATGCCGGTGGGGAAAAAGGGGTTGGCCGTGTGGGCGGAATCTTGGGACATGGCGCGCTCTCGGTGACGATGATCGGGCGATGGGGCGGCGAGCCGGTTGCAGCCGCTGCCTGGCAGGGCCGATGGTCGCCAGTGCGTTGCCTGCCAGCCGGGCTTCAGGGCGCCGGGGAAGCCTTGGGGCACGGGGGCGCCACAACCCTGATATTGCATGATCGACGGCAGGTTTTCAGCCGGGCAGGCTACGGGTTTGCCCGTAATCGTCCCATCAGGCCACCACCACCTGATCGATGCTGCCGAACAGCGAATGCCCCTTGGCGTCGGCCATGTCGATGCGGATGCGGTCGCCGGGCTGCATGAAGGCGGGGCCGGGCTGATCGCTGCCTTCCAGCTGGCGGCGGGCACGGGCTTCGAGCAGCGAACTCCAGCCGCTGTCGGGGTCGTCGTTGGCGATGGGGCCACTGGCCAGTACGCAGCCGGCCCCCACGGGTGTCTGCTGCGCCAGTGCCGTCACCAGTTTGCGGAAATCGAAGCGCATGTCGTTGCCGGCCTGGATGCGTCCGGTGGAGCGTCCGTTGAGGCGGCAGTGCAGCGGGCGGTGGATGCGGCCTTCGCGCCAGTCCTCGCCCAGCTCGTCGGGGGTGAGCAGTACCGGCGCCACCGCCATGCCGCGATCGCGGGCATGCTGGCGGGCAAAGGGCGGGGCGGCGTGGATGTGCCAGGCGTTGGCCAGGCCCAGCAGCAGGATGTGGCGCTCGGCGCTGTCCTCGTCCAGATCCACCGGCAGGTCGTCGCAGATGGCGATCAGCTGGGCGCTGAAATCCAGCCCGCCCAGCATCGGGTCGGCCGGTGCGGGCCGGGCCGGTGATGGCGGTGGAGGTGGGCTGTCCCCGTCTTCGTCGCCGTCTTCTTCCAGCCCCACCGGAAAGCGCAGCGAAACCGGTGCGTGCCCCGGCATGAAGGTGTGCGAGGGCGCCACCTGCAGGTGCAGCAGCGTGTCGTCGCCCCCGGCGGGTGCCATCTGGGCCTGACGCAGGCGGCGCTCGGCCGCGGGCCAGGCGTGGGCCTGCACGCGCTGGAAGGCACGGGGCAGGGGCGCCAGGTATTCGCGCGGATCGAAATCGAAGGCGTTGGGGGCCTTGCCCTGGTTGAGCCGGTCGTACAGATCCTGCAACTGGGGGGCGATGAAGCGCCAGTCGTCCAGCGCACGTTGCAGGCTGCCGGTGATCTGTTCGGCGATGACGGCATGCTTCAGGTCGCGGGAGACGACGGTGAGCTGGCCGTCGCGGGTATCGTCTTTGCGGGTGGCAAGTTTCATCGGGAGACCTTGAGATGGGCGGGGAGCCGCCGGCAAGGGTACCATCAGGGGATTGTCGTGTTGAAAACGGTGCCCGGTGGGGCGCCGCTGGCTGATTCAGAGATATGGCTTTTCCAAAAGGACCTCCCAAGTCGTCTGGCGCGCCGTTCTGGCTGATCGTGGTGTCGGTGTCGCTGTTGTTGCTGCTGTTGTGGGGCTGGCAGGCCGGCATGCTGGGCAAGGCGGGCGAGTTTCTGACGAAGCTGGTCTCGCCGGCCAGCTATGATGGCTCGTCCAGCTACGAGCAGCCCCCCCGCCCGGGCAGCGACCGCAGTGCCGAGCGTGAGGCGCTGGCCCGCCAGCAGCAGGAAGCTGCCCGCCAGGCCGAGGAAGCGGCAGCAGGCGCCCGGCCGGCGGAGGCCGACCAGGCAGGCCCGGCCGATGGGCAGGCCGCACCGGCCGGGGGCAGCCCGGATGCCGCCGCTGCCGACAGCACCGAGCTGAGCGCGCCGCCGGTGGCCGATGAAAGCCAGGTGGTGGATGTGCCGGTGCCGCAGGCGGCCGTCGAGGACCTCCCCCCGGAAAAACCGGCCCGCAAGGCCGCCAGGGCCGATCCGCGCCAGATGAGCGAGGCTGCGGTGAACAAGGAGCTGTCGCGCCACTGGTCGCTGGCGCAGCTGCGCCAGTTCTTCAACCTGCAGGAGCAGGCGCGGCGGCTGGTCGTGACGGTGGACAACCTGCCGGGCACCCACATCCCCTCGCAGCTGCGGGTGGCGCGCGGCGTGCCTGGGCTGCTGGTGGTCGACAAGCAGGGCGAGGGCATCACGCTGGACGAGCGCAATTTCCAGCGCTACGACGCCTTCATCGGTTTTGCCGAATCGCTTGATGCCAGGACACTGGGCAAGCTCTATGCCAAGTTCTATCCGCTGTTGCAGCACACCTACGAAGACACCGGTTTTCCGGGGCAGCGTTTTCATGATCGCGTGCTGGCGGCCATCGACGACATGCTGGCCGCCCCCAAGGTGACGGGGCAGATCCGGCTGGTGCAGCCCAAGGTGCTGTATCGCTTCGAGCATCCCGAGCTGGAAGATCTTTCGCCGGGGCAGAAGATCATGATCCGCATCGGCCCGCGCAATGCCGACCGTGTGAAGGCAGTGCTCAAGCGGGTGCGGGCGCAGATCGTGGCACGCGCACCGGGGCGCTGAGCGGGTGAGGGCGGGTGCCGGCGCGGGCGTGTGCCGGTGGCGCTTGCCGGGGGCATGTCTGCCCCCATCTTGCAGGGATGGAACAGGTGTTGGCCGGGCAACGGCTTTGCCAGAGCGATGCCCCGGTGGCCGCTCTGGCAGGGTTGGCCCGGCCTTTCGTTTTGGGGAGATTGCTGTGGCTGAACGGTTGACGCTGCCCATCGAAGGCATGAGCTGTGCGTCGTGCGTGCGGCGGGTGGAGATGGCGCTGGCCAGGGTGCCCGGCGTGGATGCCGTGACGGTGAACCTGGCCACCGGCCAGGCCGAGCTGACTTCGGCCAGCCCGCTGGCGGTGGCGCCGCTGCTGGAGACCATCACCCGCCTGGGTTACGAGGTGCCGCAGGCAGGCATCGACCTGAACGTCAGCGAGATGAGCTGCGCCTCGTGCGTGGGGCGGGTGGAGCGGGTGCTGAAGGCGGTGCCCGGCGTGACCGGAGCGCAGGTGAACCTGGCCACCGGCCGTGCGCAGGTGACCGGGGTGGCGCAGCTGGATGCGTTGCTGGCTGCGCTGGACAAGGCCGGCTACCCGGCCCAGCCGGTGGATGCCGACGCCGCCACCCGCGTCGAGGATGAGCTGGACGAACGCCGGGCGGCCGAGCAGCGCAGGCTGCAACAGGATTTTGTGCGGGCCATGCTGCTGGCAATGCCGGTGTTCGTGCTGGAGATGGGGGGGCATCTGGTGCCGGCCCTGCATCATGCCGTGGAAGCCACCATCGGCCGGCAGAACAGCTGGTACCTGCAATGGCTGCTGGCGACGCTGGTGCTGGTGCTGCCGGGGCGGCGCTTTTACCAGAAGGGCTGGCCGGCGCTGTGGCGTGGCGCACCCGACATGAATTCGCTGGTGGCGATGGGCACGGCAGCTGCCTATGGCTATTCGGTGGTGGCCACCTTTGCGCCTGCCGTGCTGCCGGCCGGCACCGTGCATGTGTATTACGAGGCGGCCGTGGTCATCATCGCCCTGATCCTGCTGGGCCGCTGGCTGGAGGCACGGGCCAGGGGCCGCACCTCGGCCGCCATCCGGCGCCTGGCCCGGCTGGCCCCGCGCACGGCCCTGGTGCAGCGTGACGGCACCGAGCAGAGCGTCCCCCTGGCCGAGGTGCGAGTCGGTGAGCGCGTGGTGGTGCGCCCCGGCGAGCGGGTGCCGGTGGATGGCGAGGTGCTGGAGGGTGACAGCTACGTCGATGAATCGATGATTACCGGCGAGCCGATGCCGGTGGCCAAGCAGCCGGGCGCGCCCGTGGTGGGCGGCACCGTCAACCAGAACGGCGCCTTCGTGCTGCGCGCCACCGCCGTGGGGGGGCAGACCGTGCTGGCGCAGATCATCCGGCTGGTGCAGCAGGCACAGGGCGCCAAGCTGCCGATTCAGGCGCTGGTGGACCGGGTGACGATGTGGTTCGTGCCGGCGGTGATGGCGGCGGCGGCCCTCACCTTCGTGCTGTGGATGGTGTTTGGGCCGACGCCGGCCCTGGGCCTGGCGCTGGTGAACGCGGTGGCGGTGCTTATCATTGCCTGCCCGTGTGCGATGGGCCTGGCCACGCCGACCTCGATCATGGTGGGGATTGGCCGTGGGGCCGAGATGGGTGTGCTGTTTCGCAAGGGCGAGGCGCTGCAACGCCTGAAGGATGTCCGCGTGGTGGCGCTGGACAAGACCGGCACGCTGACCGAAGGCAGGCCGGCACTGACCGACCTGGTCCTGCAACCGGGTTTTGCGCGCGCGCAGGTGCTGGCCCAGGTGGCGGCCCTGGAGGCGCGATCCGAGCACCCGGTGGCGCGGGCGCTGGTGGCGGCGGCCGAGGCCGAGGCTGGAATCGGGCGTGGGGATGCCGACGGTGCGGGCACAGCTGTGGTGGCCGATGTTGCGAGGGCCGGGGAGGCCGGCCGCTGGGGCAGCCTGAGCGGGTTTGAATCGGTGACGGGCATGGGCGTGCGTGGCCAGGTGGACGGTGTGCCCGTGGTGGTGGGCGCCGACCGGCTGATGGCCGCGAGTGGCATCGACGTGGGCCCGCTGGCCGCCGAGGCCGCCCGCCTGGGCGACGGGGGCAAGACCCCGCTGTACGTGGCCGTTGATGGCCGCCTGGCCGCCATGCTGGCCGTGGCCGACCCCGTCAAGGCCGGCACCCCCGAGGCCATCGCCGCGCTGCACGCACAGGGCCTGAAGGTGGCGATGATTACGGGCGACAACGCCCGCACCGCCCAGGCCATCGCCGGGCAGCTGGGCATCGATGCCGTGGTGGCCGAGGTGCTGCCTGCCGGCAAGGTGGATGCCGTGCAGCGCCTCCAGGGCGAGCATGGCGTGCTGGCCTACGTGGGGGACGGCATCAATGACGCACCGGCGCTGGCCCAGGCCGATGTCGGTATCGCCATCGGCACCGGCACCGATGTGGCGATGGAAGCCGCCGACGTGGTGCTGATGTCCGGCAACCTGCAGGGCGTGCCACGCGCCATCGCCCTGTCGGGCGCCACGCTGCGCAACATCCGCCAGAACCTCTTCTGGGCCTTTGCCTACAACGTGGTGCTGATCCCGCTGGCTGCCGGTGCGCTCTACCCGCGCTGGGGCGTGCTGTTGTCACCGATGGCGGCCGCCGGCGCGATGGCGCTGTCCAGCGTGTTCGTGCTGGGCAATGCGTTGCGGTTGCGGCGCTGGCAGGGGTGAGGTGAAGGGAAGGCCCGGTCCCACGACCTGATCCGATGAGCCTGCGCATGATGGCGGGGCGCCGGGGGAACCCGGGGGACCGGTGGCGCCGAAACGGAAAAGGGCTGCCACATCATGTGATGCGGCAGCCCTTGTGGTTACAGCGTGGCGGCAGCGACCCGGGGGTGGGCCGCATGCGTGCAGCGATCAGCGCGGGGTGTAGGACACGCCGAACATGAAGGTGCGCGGTTGCTGGTTGTAGTAGCGCACGGTGCTGTAGCTGCGGTTGCCCAGGTTGTAGACCTCGCCGTAGAGGCTGATTTCGCGGGTGGCTTTCCAGCTGCTGCGCAGGTTGACCAGCCAGTACGAACCGGTGCGCTGGGTGTTGGCTTCGTCCGAGAACATCCGGTTGGCCATGACGAGGTCGGCCCCCACACTGGTGCGGTCGTCGAGACCGTAGTCGACGGAGCCGGTGATGACACGCTTGGCCACGTTGGGCAGCTCGGCGCCGGTGAGGTTGTTCCTGGGCTTGAGCAGGTCGACGTTTGCCTGCCAGCTCAGACCGGTGGCGCTGTCGGGGGTGAGGTCCTGGCCAACGCTGAGGGCGATGCCGCGGATGGTGGCCCGGCCGACGTTGAAAATGGAGCAGTTGGCGATGGTGCCGCAGTCACCGGCGGTGGTGATGCGGTCACGCACGCGGGTGCGGTAGAGGATGGCCTGGGCAAAGCTGCCGGCGTCGGGCTGGTAGCGGGCGCCAAAGTCGACGCTCTGGTTGCGCTGCTGCCTGAGCCGGTTGCTCGCGGGCGATGCGTAGTAGTCGGCCAGCTCGGGCATGCGGTAGCCCAGACCGAAATTGGTGGTCAGGCGCAGGTCGCTGCTGAGCTGGTAGGCATAGCCGAGCTGGTAGCTGGTGGTGCGGTTGTAGCGGTTGCTGTCGTCCAGGCGCAGGGCGGCGTTGAGCAGGTGCTGCTCGTGCCGGGCCTGACCGTTGGCGGTGATCGAGTTGGTGGAGCGGGTGGGGGCGTTGAAGCTCTGGGCACCGCCGCCACCGCTGTCAAAGCTCTCTTCCAGGCGCTCCAGGGCGACGCGGCCCTTGATGTCGCGGGAGAAGTCGTGGCTGGCGCCCACGCCGTACTCGCGCATCTTGGTCTTGTCGAAGGTGGCGGTGGTGCGCTGGTTCCGGGTGTTGCTGACCGAGCTCTGGCCGATGCGGGCATCGAGGGTAGTCTCGGGGCTGAGGGCGTGGTTGGCCTTGACGCCGGTGAGTTCGAGGCGCTTCTTGGCCTGCAGGGCGCTGGCGCCGTCAAAGTCGGCATTGACGGTGTTGCGCATGGCCAGCACGGTCACGTGGGTGGCGGTGCTGAGGCGGGCATCGAGGCGGCCCGCGAGGTTGTCGCGCTTCCAGCCGTCCTGGTCGTTGTCGGCGAAGGGGGCGTCGGACTGGGCCACGTCGAAGCCGTCACCGCGCTCGCGGCCGGCATCCACCCAGCCGGTGATGACGTCGTTGCCGGTGGCGAGGCGGCCGCGCATCTGCATGTAGCCGCGGCCGCCGATGCCGGCTTCACCGCTGACGGTGGTCTGGCGGGTGCCGGGGTCGGAGAGCAGCTGGATGACGCCACCGCCAGCGTTCTGGCCGTAGACCGCCGAGCCGGGGCCACGCAGGATTTCGGTGCGGCTGCCGTAGGAGACGGGCAGCAGCGAGAAGTCGGTGCCCAGTGCCGAGCTGACACGGAAGCCGTCGATCATGACGAGGGTGTCTTGCAGGGCGCCCCCGCGGATGGAGATGCCGGATTCAGAACCGGGCGTGCCCTCGGAGAGCGCCTGAATGCTGCCCAGCGGCAGGAAGGGGGTGGTCTGATAGAGGTTGCGCTCGCCCCGGTAGGTGGGCAGCACGACGACGTCACTGGTGAGGTCGGCCAGCGGGGTGGGCATGGCCGCCGGCGTGACGACGGTGTGAGCGTGCGGGGCCGTGTCGCGGCGGGCGGCCTTGCGGATGCGGACGGGCCGGTGGTTGTGGCCTTTGGCGGCTTTGCCGGACTGTGCGTGACGCTCGTGCTTGTGCGGTTGGGTGGACTGGGCCATGACGGCGCCGCTGCCCAGGGCAAAGACGGCCATCACGGCGGCGGCACAGGCGGTACGTGAATACATGGTGTGCTCCGTGAAGAGAGTGGGGGGTGCGCGCGTGGGGCTGGCCAGGGCGGCCCCGCTCCAGAAGGCAGTGCAGTGGCATGGTCAGGACGGGAATCCTTCGAGCAGCCCAGGCCGGATCGCGCGCCGTGGCGGCCGGGGGCCATGAGCTGTTCGGAGGACCCCACCGGACAGAGGCCGCGGGCTGCCTGAACGCTGTCATGCACAGCTTGTGACGAATTTCACAAAGGCATGCTCTTTCAAGTGTATAGCGACCGTTCGTCGGCCGACAAACGCCGTATGGCGGCTGGTCACATTCTGTTGTTGGCAGACATCAGCCACAACAGCCTTGAACGGGGTGTTACGAAATGCGCATGCGGGAGGTGGCGGCGTGAGGGGTGCCGGCAGAATCCGGGCCATCAGTGGCCGGGGCCACGGCGGATGTGGACGTGGATGGGGCGGGTGAAGGGCTGGAAGGGCTGTCTTCGGCGGCCAGCTGCTGGATGATCTGCTGGATGCTGAGCTCGCCACGGATGTAGCGTTCGGCCAGCGCGTGATCGTCGGCGGTGAAGGTGATGCCGTTGGCCCGTAGCGAGACCAGTGCCTTGTTGAAGGCGGCACGGCGCTTGTCCATTTCCTGGGGGCTGAGCATGGTGATGTGGGGGGTGCGGACGGTTCGTGTCATGGGGCGGCGACCCCGCCGGCGGACTGCAGGGCGCTGCGGGCGATGGCCTCGACCTGGGCGGCCGATGGCCACGGTGTGTGCTGGATGCGTTGCACGTGTGGGCCCAGGGCGCCGTAGCGCTGGGTATCGGTGGGGCCCAGCACCGACAGCAGCCGGGCGCCGACGGCGGCGGCGATGTGGCCGGGGCCGGTGTCGTTGGCGATCACCAGGCGGCTGTCGGCCAGCAGGGCGGCGTAGGCGTCCAGCGGCAGGTCTGCCAGGATGATGGCCTCGGGAAAATTGCTGCGGGCCAGGCCGGTTTCGGTGCCGGGGCCGGGGGCGATCACCACGGGCAGCTGCCGGGCCAGGGCCGCACCCAGCTCGGCAAAGCCGGGCCAGGCCTTGTTGGCGCCCTTGAGGGTGCCGGTGGCAAAGGGCACCAGGCAGACGTAGGGCAGCGGCTGGCCATCGGTGCCGATCAGGCCGTGCTCGTGCAGGCGGGCGTGAAGCTGCTGGCGGGCCTGCGGGCTGACGGGCAGCTGGGGCCGGGGGGCGGGCGTGTCGGGGGTGTCGGGGGTGTCGGCGGTGGGCAGGCCATCGGGGGCCAGCACGCCGGCCAGTTCCAGAAAGCGGCGGCTTTCGTGCAGCGGCTGACGGGGGCGCGGGTGGGCGTGGCGCAGCAGCCAGCCACGGGCATCCTGCCGGTAGCCCACGGCCAGCAGGCCGGCCAGGCGGGCATCCAGTGCACTGGAGAAGGAGTTGGTGAGCAGCAGGGTGTTGAGCCGCTTCTGGAAGGTGGGGTCGTGCTCGCGCGCGTCGTGGCCCAGCTGCCGCAGCAGCGTCACCCGCTCGCGCAGCGTGCCGGGCAGCTTGTAGACCGTCCAGCCACAGGGGGCCAGCAGCGCGCTGGCCCAGCCGCGTCCCACCAGTTTCAGCTGGTAGCCGTGTGCGTGCAGATGCCACAGGGCGGGCAGACTCATGATGACATCGCCGATCCAGTTGGGCAGTCGGACGATCAAGGGCCGCATTTGTGGATAATCCTGATTGAACGCCAATCCCCGATTATGGAGTGAAAAAACAGATGCAGCAGAAACCAGGACAGCGGGCGCTGAATGGCGCCGCCGTGATCGCCTTTCATCAGCAGTGTCTGGCGGCCGAGGGCTGGCCCAAGGCCGGGCTGGGGCCGGATGGTCAGCGTCTGGATCAGGCGCCGGCGGCCGATGCCGGCAACGAGGCGCAGCTGTGGCACTGGGTGGGCAACAACCACCGCTTCAACAGCCTGCTGTGGGACGAGGAGGATCTGGCCCGGCGCACGCAGGTGTCGGCCGAAGAGATCGCCGGCAACAAGCGTGCCATCGACGGCTACAACCAGGCCCGCAACGATGCGACCGAGCGGGTGGACGAGCTGCTGCTGCTGGCACTGGGGCTGGTGGACCCGGCCTCGGTGGGCGGTGATGCGCCCAGGAGCCTGGCTGGGGCCGATGCGCGCCTGAACAGCGAGACGGCCGGCAGCATCATCGACCGCATGTCGATCATGGCACTGAAGGTGAAGGCCATGAAGGCGCAGACCGAGCGGTCGGATGTGGACGAGGCGCACCGCGAATCGGCCCGTGCCCGGCTGGCGCGGCTGGAAACGCAGCGCGACGACCTGGGCGGCTGCCTGGATGCGCTGATGGCCGATTGCCGTGCCGGCAAGGCCTATTTCAAGGTGTACCGCCAGTTCAAGATGTACAACGACCCGGCCTTCAACCCGGCGCTGGTGGCTGA